>PMLO01000035.1:20243-21992 GCA_003158895.1 Propionibacteriaceae bacterium | reverse complement strand
CCGTACCGGAGTGGGCTGGGCCAGTTCGTACTGGCCCTGATGCTCGCCGCGTACGGAGGCGTCCTGGTCTGGATGCGGCGGATGGCGGCCGGACGCCCGCTTGCGCGGTTCATCGGCGAGAAGGCGCTCAAGGAGGTGGCCCGATGACGATCACCGGGCTGCAGCTGGCGGTCTTGGGCGGCGTCGTGTTGGGGGCCGGGGTGGCGCTAGTGGTCTGGAGGTTGCTGCCGGCGAGGCCCGACCTCGGCGACGTCCTCGGTCGACTGTCCCCCGACACGGACGGACACTCGGGGCGCGGGCCGGATGTCGGCGACGGGTCCGCGGCCGACCGCATCGGGCGCTGGGGCGTACGTGCGCTGCCGGGGTCGATCTGGGGCAAGCCGCTCGACCAGGAGCTCGCGTTGCTGCGCATCCCGCTGACGAGGTTCTACGGCGAGAAGCTGCTGTTCGCGCTGCTCGGCACCGCCGCCGCGCCGCTCCTGTCGCTGCTCCTCATGCTGCTCGGCTGGCGGCTCCCTGTACTGCTCCCCGTCGGGGGCACGCTCCTTCTCGCCGTGGGGCTGTTCTTCCTGCCCGACTACAACGTGCGCGACGACGCCAAGCGAGCGCGTACGGAGTTCGCCCGGGCACTCGGCGCGTACACCGACCTCGTCGCCCTCGAACGCAACTCAGGTTCTGGGCCCCGACAGGCGATGGAGGTCGCCGCGGCCGTCGGCGACAACTGGGTGTTCCGACGTCTGCGTGAGGAGCTCGCCTACTCGAGCTGGAGCGGGGAACAGCCGTGGGACGCGCTACGCCGCCTGTCCTACGAGCTCGGCGTCACCGAGCTTGCCGACCTGGCCGACATCATGCGGCTGAGCGGCGAGGAGGGGGCACAGATCTACGGCCAGCTGCGCGCCCGGTCGGCCGCCATGCGGACCGCGATGCTCAACGACGAGGTCGCCCTGTCCAACGCGGTGGGGGAGAAGATGTCGATCCCCATGAGCCTGCTGGGCGTGATCTTCCTCGTGATCCTCGTGACCCCCGCCCTGCTGAGAGTGATGGTGCCGTAGTGATGAGCCAGCCTGACCCGACAAGGAGAACCACCATGCGTACCCTCGCGTACTGCCATTCCCTCGCGCTCCGGTTCGAGGACTACCTCGCCGCTCAGTGGAGGGTCGTGGCCGGGGCGGTCAAGGGCGACTCCGAACGCGGGTCGGTCACGATCGAGCAGGTGATCTGGGCGGTTGCGATCATCGGGATCGTGGCGATCGTCGTCACCGCGATCACGAACTACGTCACAGCGCAGGCCGGCAAGATCAAATGAGCCGATCTCGGCGACCGGACTCGATCCCCGCGCGGTGGCGTCGGGCGGTCGAGCGCGGGGCGACGAGCATCGAAATGGTCATCCTGTTGCCGGCCCTGTTCGCGCTGATGTTCCTCGGCATGCAGGCGGCGCTGATGTACCAGGGCCGGGCCGTCGCGTTGGCCGCCGCCCAGGAGGGCGCCCGAGAGGCGGCCTCGGAGACGGGTACGGCCGTCAGCGGGATCCGTACCGCCGAGAGCTTCGTCGCGGTGTCGACCACCGGACTTACCAACACCACGGTCGTGGGGGAGCGGACCGCGACCCGGGCGACGATCACGGTGTCGGCCACGACGCTCAGCGTGATCCCGGGGTGGAATCCCACGATCATTCAGTCAGCGTCGATGCCGGTCGAGCGGGTGACGTGATGATCCGTACGGACCGGGGCTCGGCCGCCATCGAGACAG
>PMLO01000035.1:0-20224 GCA_003158895.1 Propionibacteriaceae bacterium | reverse complement strand
TCGATTGCACGCACGCAATCAGCGGCCGATCATGACGCTGCGACCGCGGTGGCCGCGACGCTCGGCAACCAGGGCCTGCAGTGTGCGACCACGCTCGTCGTCGTCGACACGTCCGAGTTCGCGAAGCCCGTGGGGACGCCGGCGACGGTGAGGGCCACCGTGACGTGCGTGGTGAACCTGTCCGACGTGGCGATCCCGGGTCTCCTCGGCACCCTCCCGATCACCGAAACGATGACGAGCCCGCTCGACACGTACAGGGGGCGCTGATGCATCGTCCCTTGTCGTGTCGCGAGCGCGGGTCGGTCACCATCTGGCTCGCGCTGGCGTCGTTCGTGATGATCGTGCTCGTCGGCGTTGCGGTGGACCTGTCCGGACAGGTGTACGCGCAGCAGCACGCCCGGGACATCGCGGCCCAGGCCGCTCGTACGGCCGGCCAGCAGATCGACGCGACCCAGGGAGTNNCACTCCGCGGGAGTATCGGGCGACGCGACGATCACCGGAGGTGGCACGACGATCACGGTGACGGTCGCGGATACGTACGAGACGAAGTTCCTCTCGATCATCGGGCTGCAGTCGCTGCGCGTCACGGGCAGCGCGGAGACGCGGGTCGTACGGGTCGTGGGGGGTGTCGAACGGTGAACCTCGCCGTTAGCGGGCCCGGCCGACCGGCAGTGACATTCGCGGCGAGGGTCGCGGCGGCCTCTGCGGTCCAGCCAGTTATCCACAGGGTGAGGGCGATGCCCGGAGCCGTCCAGCCGCTGCCTGGTCGAGTTATGCACAGGGTCGCTTGCGTACGACCACTGCTGCGGTTTAGGAATGGTGGAGACACGCACCACCCCCCTCCACCCCACGAGGTCACCATGTCGAAGGCCACGACATCTCTCACGAGCGTTCCCGGACGGGCGCCATGCCCACGATGAAGCGACTGCTGTCCGGCGTCGGCGCCGCCGCCGGACTTCTTCTGCTGCTCGTCGGCGCGCCGCTGGCCCTGTACGCCTGGGGCAAGGTCGGCCTGCTGGTCGGCATCGACTGGGCGCACGCGTTCACGGTTCCCGACGACGGCCGGCTCATGCTGGGGCTACTGTCGCTGGTCGGCTGGCTGGCCTGGCTCGTACTGGCCGTCTCGATCGTGGTCGAGGTCGTCGAGGTGATCGACGGGATCCGGGCGGAACGTACGCAGCGCCCGCACCGTCCGCTGTCCCTCCCGGGGCTCGACCTGCCGCGACTGATCGTGCGCGGGCTCGTCGTGTCCGCGGTGACGGCCGGCCTTGGCCTCGGCCTTCCTCGCGTTGCCCCACCGGCCGAGGCGCAGAGTGTCGAGATCTCGGTTCCCCATGACCGTACGGCGCCGGCCGGGGTCGATCGCGTGCCGATGGTCGCGGCGCCCAGCGGGGAACCCTCATCCCCGATCGCCAGGGTGCCGATGCCGGTCGCGACGCTGCACGTCGTGCAGTCGCACGAGGACGTGTGGGGCCTGGCGACCCGCTACTACGGCGACGCCAGGCAGTGGCAGCGCATCGTCGATGCGAACCCTGACCTGATCGCGCAACCGGACCAGCTGGAGGCCGGGTGGCGCCTCGTCATCCCCGGCGTCGCCTCGCCGGACGGTACGAGTGTGGTCATCGTGGCTCGCGGCGACTCGTTGTCGAAGATCGCCGCCCAGTACCTCGGAGACGGGAACCGGTGGCCCGAGATCTTCGCGCTCAACCGGGACGTCGTCGAGAACCCGAACCTCATCTACCGGAGCTGGCGCCTGAGGATTCCGGGGCCTGTGCCCGTGGCGCCTGGGGCGGGTGCCGGGGCGAGCGCGACAAGGGTCACCAGGTCACACGTCGCACCTCCCGTGGTGCGGGACATCGCGACCGAGGAGACCCCTGTTGTTCCGGCGACGCCCGCACCGACGGAGGCGCCCGTGCAGCCGGCTCCCGCCCAGTCCGTACCGGGCGACGTCGTGGACGAGTCTCCCGAGCGGAGCCTGTCGGCATCGCAGGCGCTGGCGCTCGGTGTGATCGGTACGGTCGGGGCGGGATTCGCCGCCGCCGTGGTCCGTACGATCCGTCGCCGTCGCGATGTACAGCTGGCGCTGCGCCAACCGGGTCGCCGGATCCTGTTCCCATCCGCGCCGACGATGCTCGTCGAGTCGGCCCTCGCGGTCGTCGGTCTGGCGACCCTCCCCGAGCCCCCCCAGGCAGCTGGGGGAGAGGACCTATCCGCTCGGGGAGAGGACCTGTCCGTTCGNNCCTGTCCGTTCGGGGAGAGGACCTATCCGCATGGGCGGGGCATCAACCGCAACGCGCTGATGCCAGCACGCCTGTACAGCGCTCCGACCACCCGCGCCGCGCGGTTGTCGACACCGCCTGGGCGACCGTGACAGCGGGATTCGCGCCTGATGGGCCGCTCCCGCTGGATCTCGAGGCCCAGCGACTGGTCACGCTCGATCTGGCGGATGAGGAGACGACGTGGGGGACGGCATGTGCGTGGGCGCTGGAGCTCGCGTGCGCGGCGGACGACGACGGCACCGATGAGGCGACGAGGGGCGCCACCATCGTCGCCGTCGGTCCCATCGGGGATGCGCTCGCAGCGGCGGCGCTGGATACGATCGTGTGGATCCCGACGGCCCGGTCCGGGATCGACGATCTCGTCGCGACGGTCGCACAGCAGCGCGCGCAGCTGGAGGCGTCCGGGTGGAGCCTCCGCGACGCCCGGCTCGACCCCGACGCGCAGGACGCCTGGTCGCCGCGCGTGTACGTGTTCGGCGCGATCGACGACGAGTCGATGCGACGCCTCGAGTGGGCGCTGGGCGGCGCGAACCAGACCGCCGTCTCGGCGATCCTCGTACATGGCGAGTCCGACGGTGGCGCTCTGACGAGCTTCGGGGCACGCTTCACCGGTACGGCCGACCGGGCGCTGCTCGAGCCCGACGACGTGACCGTACGGCCCATCTCGCTCTCCGCTGTCGGCGCGGCAGGTGTCGTCGAGCTGCTGCGCACCTCGGGGAGCGACGACACCGTGCCTGCACCGTGGTACGACGTCGAGGACGCGCCCGACAACGTCCTGTCTCTTCTCCCCCGCCTCGCTGGATCGATGAAGGAGGTCGTCGACGTGGGCGACGACAGTCCGGGAGTCACCGACTTCTCCCACCCGACACTCATGCTCCTCGGCCCGATCCAGCTGCTCGGTGCAGCGGGACCGCCGCCCGCGCGAGCCGAACGCTCGTGCATCGAGTACTGCGCGTGGATGGTCGAGCACGCCGGTGCGACGGCCAGTCAGATGGCCGCCGCGCTGCTCGTCGCGGAAGGCACGCGGCGGTCGAACGTCAGCCGGTTGCGCGGCTGGCTGGGTAGCGCCGAGGACGGCACCCCGTACCTGCCCGAGGCCTACACCGGCCGCTTGCACCTGGACCCTCTGGTCAGCTCCGACTGGCAGCGGCTGCGTGCCCTCATCAGCCCAGGCATCAACCGCGTACCGGTTCCCACGCTCGTCTCGGCCCTGAAGCTGGTTCGCGGAGCGCCCCTCGCCGACGCCGCACCGGGTCAGTGGCACTGGGCCGAGGAGCTCCGTTCCGACATGGTCAGTACGATCCGCGACATCGGCGCGAGGGTCGGCGACGCGGCCCTCGCCGACGGGGACATCGACCTCGCACGATGGGCCGCCGGGAGGGCGCTGGTCGCCGCCCCGGGCGACGAGATCCTCATGCGACTCAGGCTCCGCACCGAGCACCGCGCCGGCAACCGCCCCGACGTCGAGCGGATCGTCCTCCAGCTCACCCGCCACGCACGCGTACTCGGCATCGACCTCGACGACGAGACCGTACGAGCGATCCAGGAGGCGATCGAAGGCCAGCCGAGGGCTCGGGCCTGACCGTCCGCTACCGCAGCGTGATCCAGCCCTGGAACGCCTGGTTGCTCGCGTCCACGAGCGTCACGGCCCCGTGCGTCACCAGGTCGTACGCGACGTAGGCGCTGGGCCCGTTGCTCACGTTGCAGGTGATGTAGAGAAGGTAGGCCGTGGTGCCGACGACGGCAACGAGGACCCCGGCGCCCTTCAGCCCAGACGGGGCCGCCACAGGCGTGTCCTTCGTACCGTCCCTGCTGAGGATGCCGAGAGGAACGCTGTCGCAACCGGAGGAGTGCTGGACGACCACGCCGACGCTCGACGGGTACGCCCCGGTGTAGTCCGCCGACGCGCGGCTGACCCTCGTCATCGTTCTGGTCGACAGTGAGTAGCGCCAGACATCGACGGAGGCGCCGACCTGGCAGTCGACCACGAGCTCGTCGTCCGACCACCAGTTCGCTGACCGGCACAGCGTGGCTCCCGCAGGAGTGGGCACGGTCGCGACCATCGCACCGTTCGTACCGTCGAGGACCACGACGTCGTCGCCTGTGATGTCGCGGTCTCCCACGATGAAGCGGCCATCGGGGGACATCTTCACGGAGTTGGCGTCTGTGCTGGCCGACCACGCCGGAGACGACTGACCCACCGGGACGTTCTCGACCCGGTTCGGTGAGCCTTCACCCGGGTCCAGGAGCAGCACGCCGGAACCGCCGGGCTGGATGAGGGTTCCCATCCACCCCCCGACTCCTGAGGTACGCCACGGCGCTGCCCGTGTCGCGCAACCGCGGCGCTGCCCGTGTCAGACCGATGAACGCGTCCTGCACGACGTCCTCGGCGGTGCCGATGTCGTCGACGAGCAGCACGGCCAAGCGGATCATGGGCAGGCGGTGGGTCGCGTACAGCCCGGGGATGTCGACGGCGGCAGCGGCCAGACGGTCCTGGCCGTCGTCCACGATGCTCACGGCCGATCCCTTCGGGGGTGGAGACGCCGCACCTCGGTCGGTCATCGAGGTCTCGGTCACACCCTAGAAGACGTCGCACGCGGCGGGAGGTTGCGTGCGATCTTCGGCGGTGCTCGCGGCGTGCGGAGCGGTCACGTGCGTCAGGTCAGGATGAGCGCGCCGCCTACCCCGCCCTTGCTGCTCGTCCCCGTGACGAGCGTGACCGGGGTGCTCGAGACCAGGTCGTACGCCAGCAGGGACCGTGGGGGATCCGTCGGGTCGCCGCAGCTACCTGTGACGATGAATGCTGTCGTGCCGACCACCCTGATGAGCATTGCTGACCCGCCCTCGTTCGGGAAGTTCTTCAGAGCCTTGTCCGTGGTGCCATCGTTGCTGAGGATCCCGATCGGACCAGGTCCGCAGGAGCCTGCCTGCTGAACCACCGTGCCCACGGTGCTGGGGAAGGCCAGACTGTAGCCCCACATGGCCTTCGTGGCGCTGGTGATCCTCGTCATGGCGTGGGTGGACAGCGAGTAGCGCCACAGGTCCGAGCGGTAGCCACGTTCGCCACCGACGTCGCACGAGATGACGAGTTCGTCGTCGGACCACCACGTACCTGGGAAGCAGTACGTCGCACCGGCTGGGGTCGGCACCGTCGCCGCCAGCGTGCCTGTCGCGTTGCCCAGGATGATGACCGATGCTGTCGGCTTGTCGGTGTTCCCCACGATGTAGCGGCCGTCCGGGGAACTCTGCGCATTCATGAGGTCGGTCCCGATGGACAGCTGCGTGGATCCCGTCTGCACGTCGATCTTCCGTAGGAGGTTCGGAGTGCCGACGCCGGTCTCCAGCAGGAGGACAGCTTGACCCGTGGGCCTGGTGAAGGTAGCCGATACGGAGGTGCCCTCGATCGGGCCTCTGATCATGTGCTTCGTTCCGGTCGCCACGTCGACGAGCCAGACTGCGTATTCGCGCGCCTCCAACAGGACCCTTCGTCCGTCGCCGGAGACGTCGATCAGGCCTCCCTCGTACGAGCCGACCGAGTACCGGGCACCCCAGGGGCTCACCAGGTACAGGGCAGACGACGTGTCGTCCACCTTGACGACGCCGACGAACGACCAGCCCGGTCCCACCTCGGACCATGGGATCGCGGAGCGCTGGTAGTCGCCCGGGATGTGCGAGGTCGGGGTCGCCGTGGGGGTGGCGCTGGGAGGCGGGGTCGCGCTCACGGAGGGCTCGGGAGTAGCGGTCGCGACGGTGCTGTCGAACGACGATGGGGCGGCAGCGGCAGAGGTGACGGTCAGCGGCGGGCTCGCGGGTATGCCCTGGCGGCTGACGATGACGAGCCAGGACACCCCGGCGAGGATGAACGCCACGGCAGCAGCGACGAGTACGAGGACGCGGGGACGCAGCCTGCCGCGACGTGCGGGCGGCGGGACGACGACGTGGTGGGGATCCGGAGCGTGGCGTCCGGATCGGGTTCCGGTGATCTCGGACGCACGCTGTTCCAACGCCTCGCGCAGCCGCGCTTCGATATGCCTCATCGGGCGCCTCCCAGCGTCGTCTCGAGCCGATCAAGCCCTCGGCTGACTGTCGACTTCACCGTGCCCTCGGAGATCCCGAGGGTGAGGGCGATCTGACTCTCCGAAAGCTCGGACCAGTAGCGAAGGACGAGGACCTCTCGCATCCGCGGTGGCAGCGTGCCCAGCGCTGCGAGGACCTCGTTCCGCGTCCCGGCCGCGTCGACGCCGAGGTCGGCTGGAGGCGACGGGTCCGGTTGGATGGTTCGTGCGAGGAAGCCTCGTACGGTCCGGCGACGCCGCATCGCGGAGCGGGCTCCGTTGACGACCGAGGTGTGCAGGTAACCGACCGCTGCGTTCGCGTCGCGCAGTCGGGGTACTGCCACGGTCAGGCCGAGGAACGCGTCCTGTACGACCTCCTCCGCGGTGTCGATGTCGTCGACGAGGAGGGCGGCCAAGCGGATCATACGGAGGTGCTCTGCGGCGTACAGGGCCGAGACATCTACCGCGGTGTGGAGCAGACGATCCTGACTTTCGTCGGCGGTCCTCACGGCCGATCCCCTCCTGGGTGACGCCGCGCCTCGTGGGGCAGTCGAGGTTTAGGTCGTCACACCATTAGAGACGCTTCAGGAGCCGAAAGGTTGCCTCAGCAGCAGATTTTTCTGCCCGCCCGGCAAGCGGTCACTGCTTCGAAGCAAGGACCCGGTCGAGGAACTCGCTGAGGTCGCCGGTCTCGCCGTCGCGGCCGCCGCGGCCGACGACGAGCGGGGGAGGAGTCGCGGCCAGCTTCACGCCGCGAAGCCGCTCCAGCAATCCGGATCCGCCCGGCACGGTGAGCTGGTAGTAGCCACCATCAGTACCGACCGCGATCGAGTGGTTCTTGCGGATGTACCAGCCGAGCTTGTCGGTCTTGACCTCCGCGCCCGCGAACGTATGCGCCCGTAGCGGCTCCGGATGGATCCCGAGATCCATGGCCTTCGCGACGAACGCGTCGATGAGCACCTGGGCCCGCTCCGACTCGTACCGTCCCGATGCGGCGGCCAGCTCCGCTCGGACACGGGCATCTTCCGCACGACCACCGGACGCGCTGCTCACACTCGACCTCCTGCTGTCGGCCTCGACCCCACGCCTTCCCGAACCGTACCTCCGCTCCGCCGCCTCTGCCAGGTACGATCAGGCGGGCGCTTGCCACCAGGCGTCGAACAGGAGCGCAGGTTGCACGTCTTCTCAAGCGTCGCCCGACTGTGGCGTCACGAGGCGTTCCGCAGGTTGCTGCTGTTGCGCATCGTCACGCAGACGGCGGACGGCTGCGTACAGGTCGGGCTGGCCTCGTACGTCCTGTTCTCCCCGTACCAGCAGCCCAGCGCCACGGCGATCGCCGCGGTCCTCGCCCTCACGCTGCTGCCGTTCAGCATCCTCGGCCCGTTCGTGTCGACCATCCTCGATCGATGGTCCCGCCGGCAGATCCTCGTCATCACCGACTCGATGCGTGTCGTGTTCGCGCTGGCCATCGGCGCGATCGTCGGGAGCGGCGATCGTTCCGCACCGATGCAGTACACCCTCGCCGGCGTCGCCCTGCTCGCCTTGAGCGCCAACCGGTTCCTGCTCGCGGCGATCTCGGCCGCGATGGCGCACACGGTCAACCCGGACGAGTACCTGTCCGCCAACACCGTGATGCCCCTTGTCGGACCGGTCGGCGCCGTGATCGGCGGCGGTGTCGTGTTCGGATCGCGCTTCATCCTGGGCAAGTGGCTTCCCACGTACCAGGCCGACGCGTTCGCGTTCCTGCTCGCGGGGATCGGGTTCGCGACGTCCGCGTTCCTGGCCAGCCGCTTCTCCCGCACAGCCCTAGGTCCCGACCATCGCCATCACCACACCGCGGCCGACGTGCTGCGTGGCCTCAAAGCGGCGATGGGTCACATCGCCCACCACCGCCCGGCAGCCATCGGCCTGTCGATGATCGGGATCCAGCGGGTGCTGTGGGGCATCGCGATGGTCGGCACGATCCTCACGTACCGCAACCACTTCCACACCATCAGCGACGTCAACGCCGCGATGGCCGACATCAGCATCTGGGCGCTGGCGACGGGAATCGGCTTCTTCGCGGCGTCCGCCGTGACCCCTCCTATGGCGTCCCGCTTCGGAGTGCGCCGCTGGATGATCGTGCTGGCTCTCGCCTCGGCCGTCTTCCAAGCCTTCCCTGGTTCGGTGTTCCAGCGCGTGACCCTCGTCGCCGCCTCGTTCCTGCTCGGGCTGGCGTCGCAGTCGTTCAAGATCTGTACGGACACGCTCGTCCAGGCGCACATCGAGGACAGCTACAAGGGCCGGGTCTTCGTTGTGTACGACATGATCTTCAACGCCGCGCTCGTACTGGCGGCTGTGATCGCGGCACTCGTGCTGCCGGCGGACGGCGTCTCCGTACCGATCTTCCTCGGCCTGGCCGTCGCGTACCTCTTCCTGGCTCTCGGCTTCATCCTTGTCACCCGGCGCATGGGGGCGGCGATGTTCGATCGAGGTACGGAGTCGACCAGGGGTCCGGCGGTCGAGCCCGTCTCCTGATCGGGACGAGAGGGCGGGTGACACACGCCCAGCGAGCGAAACTGCCCTGGAAAAGCACCAAGGGGCTGCGGGACAATCCCCAGCAACCCCCCAGGCTATGGACCACTGTGTGGTAATAACAGGATGCCAGATATCTCAGCGGCTGGACGCACGGGCCACATTACGATCGGGTCTCGATGCGGCAAGCGCTTGGCGGGACCCCGCATGACCTGGGTAACGACCGTCACGGTACGGTAACGAAGCCACTGGCGTCGGCGTGGCGCCGAGGATTGGCCGTGTGAACGTCCTCTCAGTCCTTTACACACCCTTAGGTATTGCTGCTACCCTCTGCCCTAGTTCAGTGCAACCTGGGGGGGAGGCACGGGCCAGATGTTGTTGCGCTGGCCCGGACGTTTATGGTGACACGGAAATTGCGCCGATGGCGCGACAGAGGCGCGGCTGCGGTCGAGTTCGCACTCATCCTCGGCCCGCTCGTCGTCCTGATCTTCGGATCCATCGAGTTCGGTCTGGCCATCCAGGCGCGAACCATGGTTGCCAACGCGGCCCGCGAAGGTGTCCGTGTGGCCAGCCTCGGTGGCACCGATGCGGACGCGCAACTTGCAGTGACAACGGCGCTCGTCGGCATCACGTCCGCCGGCCCCCCGACCATAACGACGAGCTGCACAGTTCCCTCCACCAACCAGGCGTGCGTCCTCGGGGCCGCGACAGGCAACCGCGGAAACATCGCGACGGTCACCGTGACTGTCCACTACGTCGGCGTCACCGGCCTGTTCACGTTGCTCACGAACGCGCCGCTCACGGGCAGCAGCTACATGCGAATCGAGCACTGACATGGAGTTTCGGATGAAGAAGTACTTCCCGGCCTTTGGTCTCCGGTGGTCCCGTACGAGGGATCGTGGGGCCACGGCCGTCGTCATCGCCCTCAGCCTGGTGATCCTGTTTGGTAGTGCAGCCTTCTCGTTCGACCTCGCGAACCTGACCTGGTCGCGGCAGACGCTGCGCAACATCACGGACGCGGCTGCCCAGGCCGGAGCCAGTTCTCTTCCGGATACCACGGCGGCCAAAGCGGCGGCTCTGGCGTACTTCGCTCGGTACGACACGTCCTATGTGCCGGACGTGAAACCGTTGTGCATGGCGGTCTCGACCGGCGGGACACAGCCCGCAGCGGGGGCCATCTCCTCAGCCACGTGCGACCCCAATCCCGGCGTGACCACGACCTATCAGAACGGGGTCGGCGGGGTCATCTGCGACCAGAACTTCTGCGCCATCCCCTGTGACAACGCCGGTGCCATCTGCAACGCCATCAAGGTCTACGCCAAGAAGACGGTGCCGTTCTACTTCGCGCCCGCGATCGGCATCTCCTCCGGCTCGACCGGCGCCATCACCTCCGTATCCTGCAGCAACTCGTGCGGCGGTGTGCTGAACGCCATGGACGTTGCGATCATCGCTGACCGAACCCCATCGATGTCGAACAGCGACTTCAGTTCCATGAAGAGCGGCATCGAGACCACGCTCCAGTCGATGACCCCCGAGTACCAGCTCGTGACGGTCGGTACGATCCACCGGAGCAACGCTCTCTCGACGGACCCGTGCAAGACACATCTCGGCCCGGTGGTGCAGCCGTCGAAGACGACCGGGTACTACCCCGATGGTGGTGCCCGGGTCGGCAAGTGGCTGCCTCTGGCGCAAGGGAATACGACGACGGGCTTCTCCAACAGCTACCTGACCGGAACGCTCGGCAGCACGGGACGCACCTTGCCGCTCACCAGCGGTTTGGGGTACCAGGTCGACTGCATGGACCACTTCGACTCGACCGCGATGATCGACCCGAACACCGGCAATAGCAACTACCCGTGGGGCACTCATCTCGCCGCACCGCTCAAGGCCGCAGCCCGCTTGTTGCTCGGATACGACCAAAGCAACCTCAGCACCTTGTCCGCCCAGCGCGCGACGCTGCTCAAGTCCGGTAGCACGGTGAAGCAGTGGATCATCCTCGAGACAGACGGCCAGCCCGACGAGACGATGGGATACAACTCGAAGCCCTACAAGGACTCGACCGGAACTTCGACCGATGCGGACCTGACCCATTCGACCGAGCCGTCGTCGCCGGGCGCGGGTTCCTCGCAGGCGTGCACCAACCTGAAGGCCGTGGCCACAGCGGCCAAGAACGCGAAGATCGGTATCATCACCATCTTCTACCAGGGCTCGAGCAAGACGATCCCGATGTGCGGCTCCCAGAATGTCGCGCAGGTGCTGGCGTCGGCGGCGTCGAACGCCGACAACGGCAGCCCAAGCACGGCCCCATCCAACTGTGCAACTGCGAACTCGGACGGCGACTACTACTTCTGCGCCAGCGACGGCACCCAGCTGTCCAAGATCTTCAGCACTGCGCTCCAGGCGGCACAGTCGGCGGATACCCGTTTCGTGCAGATGCCGGGAAGCTAGACGAACATCGCTTCGTCACGAAGGCCGGACTCTTACAGGGGTCCGGCCTTCGTGCTTCCCGGGGGTGGATGTGAGCGGTCCGTTCACACGAGCCGCTCTCGTGCCAGTGCGAGGCGCCGCATGCCGGCGCTGCACCGCCAGCGGACCGTGGTCGGCGTGACCCCGTGCCGCCGGGCGGCCGCTTCACCGCTCAGCCCCAGCACGTACACGCTGCTCATGACCTCGGCGATGGGAGCGTCGATCACCCCGATCCGTACGGCCTCGACGAGCAGGTTCGCGGCCACGGCGTGGCGACGCGGGGCTGGCGGGGGCGTGACTGGCAGCGGCCGGAGCTCGGCGGCGGCGTCCTTCCGCGCGTCCAGCACGAGGTTGCTCACGATCGCACGCGGGCGGCGTTCCAGGGGGTACGAGCGGATGCGGAGCCACAGCGCGCCGACGAGCTGGTCGACGTCGAGGCGGGAGTCGCGCCTCGCGATCGCCACGAGGCGCCCGAGCACGGCTTGGACGACGCACCGTCCAGCGAGCTCGTCACCGACCTGCGCCGCACCGATGAGCAGGCCGAGCCATGGATCGCCCTCGCGGCGAGCCCGTACGAGCGCGTCAGCCGCCGTCACCGACAGCGGCGCGTCGAGAACGTCATCAGCCACCGTGGCCCAGTCGGCGTCGTAACGCGCCGAGGTGGTCGAGCAACCCGCCATGACAGGTCCTTCCGAGCTGGGGAGCAGTGCCCCAAGCCCAGCGAACGAGTGCTGGCGGTGACGTTGTCTGACTGGCCACGAAGTGTGGCGGTACACGGTGGAGTGTTGTCCGTGTCAGGGAAGGTGTTGTCCGTGAGGGCTCAGGGACGCCCACGCGTCCACAGCGCACTGCGGAAGGTCTGCCGATCGGGGATGATCATCGTGGGCACGGCGACCACCTCCAGGTCGGGATCGTCCGACTGGACCAGTACCAGGATCCGGTGCTGGAACAGCTGAGCCATGCGCGATGCCTGGCCGAGCTCGTCGAGGAGCACGAGCGCGTCGGCACGATGGCGGCGCAGAAAGTCGTCGAAGACGCCGAGCACCACGACCATGCGCAGCCGCAGGTCTCCGAACGGGGAGTCGCCGCGGGCGAGCTCCTGGAGATAGCTGCCGACGACCGGGATCGTACGGGGCAAGGACTCGGGCATCCCCAGCGTCGTCCCGAGCTCCTGGCCGGCGGCCAGCGGGTTCGACCAGCGGCGACAGTCGAACGCCGCCACCCGGTACGACTTCGCCTGGAGGTCGTTCATGGCCGCGCCGAGCACGGCGCGGTCGTAGATGATCCCCACCGCTCCGGTTGCGAGCGTGGGGGACGCCGGTCGCGGCGCCTCACCCTGGGTCATGACATCCCTCCGAGTTCACAGTATCGAGGCAAACGGCCACCTCAGGGGTACTAGGTGTGGACATCCTCCTCTGACGCGGCCCTTGCGTCTTAGGAGGAATGCATCCATAGCCATGGCGGTTCTCTGGCGTGGGAAGGTGGGTCATGATCGAGTTCAGAGGCGTGTCGAAGTCGTACGACGACGGCACGCTCGCGGTGTCCGATCTGAGCCTGACCGCGGCCTCCCACGAGATCACGGTCCTCGTCGGATCGAGCGGCTGCGGCAAGACGACGCTGCTCCGGATGGTGAACCGGCTGGTGACGCCCACGAGCGGCCAGGTGCTCATCGACGACGTCGATGTCGCGGATCGCAACCCGGTCGAGCTGCGGCGCAGCATCGGGTACGTGATGCAGAACTCCGGGCTTCTTCCTCATCGGACGACCGTCGACAACATCGCGACGGTGCCTATGCTGCGCGGAACGCCTGTACGAGAGGCGCGACAGCGGGCCGTGGACCTCATGGAGACCGTGGGGCTCGACCCCTCGTTGGCCCGCCGCTACCCCTGGCAGCTGTCCGGTGGGCAGCAGCAACGCGTCGGTGTGGCCCGGGGCCTGGCTGCGGATCCCAACATCCTCCTCATGGACGAGCCGTTCGGAGCGGTCGACCCGATCGTACGGGCGGACCTCCAGCGTGAGCTGCTGCGCCTCCAGGAGGAGCTGGGCAAGACGATCCTGTTCGTCACCCACGACATCGCCGAGGCCATCACACTCGGCGACAAGATCGTCATCGTCGCGAACGGTGGCCGGATCGCCCAGCAGGGCACGCCCGCTGAGATCATGGCCAACCCGGTCGACGACTTCGTGACAACCTTCCTGGGCCTGGACGAGTCCCGATCCCTCCACGTCGACGGCGACCTTGTCGTCGATCCGAGCGGGCGACCTGTGGGGCGCCTCGCGTGAAGTGGATCCTCAACAACGTCGGGACGATCACCGACGCGACGTGGGCGCACCTGTGGCTGGCGCTGCCGGCGATCGTCCTCAGCTTCGCCCTGGCGATTCCCATCGCGTGGGTCGCGAGTCGCTTCCGCCGGTCGCGGTTCACCTTGCTCCTCGTCGCCGGGCTGATCTACGCGATCCCGTCGCTGCCGCTGTTCATCGTGCTGCCCCTGATCCTGGGCACGTCGGTACGGTCTCTGATCAACGTCGTGGCCGCCCTCGGGCTGTACGGCGTCGCGCTCATGGTCCGCTACGCCGCGGACGCGCTCGACGCCGTGAGCAACGACGCGCTGCTGGCCGCGACCGCCATGGGGTACGGAGCGTGGCGGCGCTTCTTCGGCGTACAGCTCCCGCTCGCCGGACCCGCCCTCCTGGCCGGTCTGCGCGTGGTCGCCGTGAGCACGGTCAGCCTCGTACCGGTCAGCGCCCTGCTCGGCGTCAACAGCCTCGGCATGCTGCTCACCGACGGCTTCCAGCGCGGCATCTTCGCGGAGGTGCTCTCCGGAATCGGCGCGACCGTGGTGGTCGCGGTAGCCGTCGACCTCGGACTCGTCGCGCTCGGCCAGCTGCTCATGCCGTGGGAGCGGTTGGCCTTGAGACGCGGTGCCCGGCACTCGACCGCGGAGGACAAGCGGGTGGTGGCGGCATGAACTACATCATCGCCGCGTGGCAGTGGCTCGCGGAGCCGGTCAACATGTCCGGCCCGAACGGCTGGGAAGCCCGCATGGTCGAGCACCTCTGGTACACAGCCGTCGCCACGGTGGTCGCGTGCCTCATCGGGATCCCGCTGGGGTACGCGGTCGGGCATGCGCACCGGTTCCGTACGGCCATCGTCTCCTCGACAGGCGCCGCCCGGGCGCTGCCGACGCTCGGCGTGGTGACGCTGTTCGGGCTGCTGCTCGGCATCGGTCTGGAAGCCCCGATGCTGGCGTTCGTCCTGCTCGCGCTGCCTTCGATCCTGGCCGGCGCGTACGCGGGGGTCGAGGGCGCACCCCGCGACGCGGTCGACGCGGCACG
The DNA here is from genome assembly GCA_003158895.1 of Propionibacteriaceae bacterium. GTDB lineage: Bacteria > Actinomycetota > Actinomycetes > Propionibacteriales > Propionibacteriaceae > Fen-668. Next base: position 5,574 of record PMLO01000035.1, on the reverse strand, counting down.
GGCGATGGGGATGACCGAGTGGCAGATCCTGTTCCGGGTCGAGGCGCCGCTCGGGATGCCGCTGCTTCTGGGCGGGATCCGATCGGCCGCCCTGCAGGTGCTGGCGACGGCCACGCTCGCCGCGTACGTGGGGGCCGGTGGTCTGGGTCGGTTCCTCTTCCTCGGCCTGAAGACGCAGAACTACCCGATGATGGTCGCATCATCCCTCGTCGTCGTGGGATTGGCGATCGTCGTGGATCTCGGCTTCGAGATCGTCGACCGACTCGTACGCAGGTCGCACCCGACACGTGCTGTGGCGTCCTGAGCCATCCGGCCAGGTCGCACGTCAGCGGCTTCACTCCGACGAGCTGTTGCTCGTCGGGGTGGCCGCATAGGTTGGATTCGTCATCACTAGAGGAGGAACCATGCAGCAGCGCCCACTCGGTCCCCGTACGGTCAGCGCGATCGGTCTCGGCGGAATGCCGATGTCGATCGAAGGACGCCCCGACGAGGCCCGGTCGCTCGCAACAATCCACGCGGCGCTCGACGTCGGCGTGACGCTCATCGACACAGCCGACGCGTACCACCTTGTGGCGGGCGAGGTCGGACACAACGAGCGGCTGATCGCGAAGGCGCTGCGCGAGTACGGGTCAGGCGCGGCCGACGTGGTGGTCGCCACGAAGGGCGGCCACCTCCGTCCGGGTGACGGGTCGTGGACTCAGGACGGTTCGCCGGCGCACCTGCTCGAGGCGGCCCATGCCTCTGCCGAGAGGCTTGGCGGACCGATCGGCCTGTACTACTACCACCGTCCCGACCCGAAGGTGCCGTACGCGGACAGCATCGGCGCTCTCCAGCAGCTGCTGGAGGACGGCACGATCCTGCTCGCGGGCGTCTCGAACGCCTCGGTCGAGCAGATCGACATCGCGCGCGACATCCTCGGCGACAAGCTCGTCGCCGTACAGAACCAGTTCTCCCCGAGCCATCTGGAGAGCCTGCCCGAGATGGAGCACTGCGCCGAGGTCGGCCTCACGTTCCTTCCGTGGAGCCCGCTCGGCGGCATCCGCGGCGCCGGCGCGCTCGGCGGCAGGCACACGGCGTTCCAGGAGGTGGCCGACGCGCACGGGGTGTCGCCGCAGCAGGTCGCCCTCGCCTGGGAGCTCGCGCTCTCCGACTACGTCATCCCGATCCCAGGCGCCTCGCGTCCCGAGAGCATCATCGACTCGGCGAAGGCGGTTGACCTGGTCCTCACCGACGACGAGCTGGCGAAGCTGTCGGCGTGACCGAGGACACCCGGTGGGGCGACGTCGAGGGCTACCTCGCGAAGACGGTTGTCGATGAGGACGAGGTGCTCGTCGGCATCCGGACCCGCACCGTACAGGCCGGGCTGCGCCCCATCGAGGTGTCCGCGACGGACGGTGCGCTGCTCGCCCTCTGGTGTCGGCTCGTCGGCGCCCGACGGGTGCTCGAGATCGGCACGCTCGGCGGGTACAGCGCGACCTGGCTCGCGCGTGCGGTCGGCGTCCAGGGAAGCGTGACGACGCTCGAGATGGACCCGCGGGCCGCTGAGGTCGCGCAGGAGAACTGGCGGCTGGCCGGCGTCGGCGATCGCGTCGAGCTGATCCTCGGCGCGGCCGCCGACACGCTGAACTCCCTGGTCAGTTCAGGCACCGACCCGTACGACCTCGTCTTCATCGACGCCGACAAGAAGAGCAACCCCGCGTACCTCGAGGCGGCTCTCGCGCTCACCCACCCGGGGTCGCTCATCGTGATCGACAACGTCGTGCGTGGCGGGCGTGTCCTCGGCGACTCCGACGACCCGGACGTGGTCGGAACGCGGCGCGTGCTCGAGATGCTCGGCAGCGACCCGAGGCTCCAGGCCACCGCCGTACAGACCGTGTCGAGCAAGGGCTGGGACGGGTTCGCTGTCGCGTACGTGCTCGGCTGACGCCTGCGCTCACGCGCCGCATGAACGTGCACAGGTGGGCCGCGGCAACCGTGCGGTTCATCATGTTATCCAGGCGGGTGTGATGTTCCCATGGCCAATTCGCCATGAGAACATCCGACTCACCCGGTTAACGTGATGAACCGACCCCCCGGCACCCGACGTGCGGAAGCTGGAAGGCTGGAGCGCGGGCGGGCTCACCGCTATAAGCGCCTCGCGATCGTGAGCGCGGTGATCGAGAGCGTGACGCCGGTGACCATGACGAGCACCATGGGCAGGGCCGTCGCGCCGCCGCCGGCGGACGCGAGTGGCGCGGCCAGGGCTCCGGCGAGCGACTGCGCAACTCCCTGGACCGCGGCCGCAGCACCGGCGATGTGGGTCGCCTTGCTCGCCGCCAGCGCGCCCGCGTTGCCGAAGATGAACGCCTGGGACGAGAGCAGGACCACGAAGCCGGCACAGGTCAGGATCAGGGGAGTGCCCCAGAAGACGACGCCGAGTACGAGCGTGAGCACCGCGAGGCTCGAGGTCGTGAGGCCGATCGTGATCAGGCGGCGAGGGGCGACGCGTCCGACGAGGCGGGCGTTGACGATCGACATCATCACCTGCGTCAGCGCGTTGCCCGCGAAGAAGAACGAGAACTCCAGGGGCTTCATGCCCTTCATGACCTGCAGCACGTACGAGGAGTTGGCGATGTAGGCCATCATCCCGAAGCCGGAGAACGCGCTGACCAGCATGTACGCGACGTACGGGCGGATGCGTACGACCTCGACGATGCCCGCCAACGACCGGCGCAGGCCGCCGCTGTGGCGGCGTTCCGGCTCGAGGGTCTCGGGGATGTTGAACGCCGCGGTGACGACCATCAGTCCGCCGAAGATCACGAGCGTCCAGAAGACGGCGCGCCAGTTGGCGACGGTGAGCACCAGCGCGCCGACCACGGGCGCGATCATCGGCGCGAGCCCGCCGATCGCCTGCATCACCGACATGACCTTCGCCAGCATCGTTCCCCGCGCCACGTCGACGATCACCGCGCGCGCGACAGCGGCCGCGATGCCGCCGCCGAAGCCCTGTACGACGCGCGCCGCGATCAACCAGTAGACCGTCGGGGAGATGGCGCAGCCGATGGCTCCCAGCGTGCAGATGGCGCCGCCGACCAGGATCGGTACCCGGCGTCCGCGCTGGTCGGACCACGGACCACCCACGAGCTGGCCCAGCGCGAACCCGAGGAAGAACGTGGTGAGCGTGAGCCCCACGAGTGTCGCCGTCGTGCCCAGGTCGCCCATGACGCGTGGGAACGCCGGCGTGTACATGTCGGTCGCGAACGGCGGGACCGCCGTCTGGATGGCGATCGTCCCGATCAGCACAGCCGTGAGACGGATGGCACCGGCAGGGCGGATGGCGTCGTCGGACACGTGGTGTCGCTTTCCAGAAGGGTCACTCCGGTCGGCTGCGCCGCACGTGGGCCTCGGTCGCGGGGAGTCTATCGAGGGCCCGTTGGCTCCAGATCGCTGGGCGCCGGCCCCCAGTGTCGCGCGTCCGAAAACCTTTGCCGCTTGCCGCGCCCTGGGCACGCACCTCGCGGCGTTGCCGTCGGTCACCAGACGACCGGTATGGCTACCCTCCGGCGCCTTGCGATGCGCGCACCCGGACCACGGCAACCGTGAAGGAACGTCAGATGCGCGGCACTAGACGGCCACGAACGCCGGCCGGACCTCCAGCGCGTCCTTGCCGCACGAGAGCTGACGTGGAGGACCGAGCCGCTTCTCGATGGTGACATCGACGCGGGTGTCGCCGCTGCGCCAGATCGAGCTGGTGCGATCGCCGTCGACGGTCGAACCCACCAGTTCGAGGGTCTCGTCGCGGATGTCGAGTCGGGTGCGCGCCACCACTTCCGCAGCTTGCAGGGCGGGCACGTACGTGGTGCGGCCGCGCATGAGATCGGGGACGACCTCGCCGGAAGCCACGGCAGCGGCCAGTTCGGGTACGCGGTCGCTGGCGACCCGTCCGTACACCACCTGGCTCGGCAGGGCCAGGCAGGTCGGCGCGAAGCGGTGGCCGCCGAGGTGGGTCGTCTCCCAGATCCGTTCCTGGTCGGTGATGGCGAGCAGCTCGTCGATGAGAGGGCGCCCCAGACGGGCGCAGCAGGCGTCGCGACGCGCGTGCGTACACACCAGGATCAGCCACGGCTCGTACTTCCAGCCGGCGGGCAGCTCTCCTCGGGCCAGCGTCGCGATGGAGTCGGCGAGGGTGCTCGGGTGGGGGAGTCCGGACGTACGAGTCGCCGCCACCCTCCCGGCGGTCGACACGATCACGTACGGGCGATCCGGGATCCCTGTCCCGGCGTCCCGAAACGGGGCAGGGCGCCGGACGAGCGCGATCGACGCGTCCAGCTCGCCGAGCTCCGCGGCGTAGTTGAGGTCCAGGGCCTCCAGCGGCGACGACGGCCAGGGACCAAGGTGTTCAAGGAACACGTGGGTGTCCGCGACCGGCGCACTCCCGGGAAGAGCCTCGTCAGCGTTCAGTACCGCGCACCAGCGCTCGTCGTCGACCACGCGCCGACTCCATCACATCCCGCCAAGAATCGCAGGTTTCGACCCGGTGCTCCGCCCCGTCAGTCCTCGTGGGTGACAGCGCCGGTCCAGTACGGCGTCGCGCTCTTCTGGAACACCGGCCAGTCGTTGGACGACATGGCGTCGTCGTCGAACGCACGAGCGTCGGCCTCGGCCCGCGCCCGCCGCGGTACGTCCTCGGGCTCCCGTTGCTCAGCCTGCGGCCCAGACTCCGCGATCTCAGGCTCCACGTCACCGGCCTGTGGCTGGACCGCCGCGATCTCCGCCGCGACATGCTCAGCCGGCGGCTCCTCGGCGACCATCGCCACCGGCTCGAGCTGATCCTCGTCCGCGGGATCGGCGGAGTGGCGCGGTACGACCTCGTCGACGGCGACCTCCTCCTTCGCCTCGTCGTCGCCCAAGGAGCGCCTCGGCTGATCGGGGGTGAGGGCCTCGGCATCGCCGGTGGGGACCTCGTGAGTCACGAGCGGGTCGACGGGGGCGGCCTCGTCGCTCACGAGAACAGGTTCTTCAGAGCTCGTCTTGGGGTTGGACGCGATCAGGGCATTGATCCAGCGGGCCTTCGGGTCGGCATCGACGACGAGCGCCTTGACGAAGAGCGTCGCGGGCAGGGCGAGCAGGGCGCCCAGTGGCCCGAGGACGACGGCCCAGATGAGCAGTGACAAGAACGAGACCGTGCTCGTGACCCCGACGGCCTCGCCCGCCACCTTGGGCTGGATGACCCCCTGGATGACGAAGTTGAGCACCCCGTACAGCACGATGACGAAGACCGCACCCCATGGCCCCTTCGCCAGGAGGCCCATCACCGCGGCGGGAACGAGGCCGATGACGAAGCCGATGTTGGGGATGTAGTTCGTCACGAACGCCAGCACGGCCCACACGATGGCCAGCGGGATCCCGTACGCAGCCAGCCCCACCCACGTCAGAGTGGACACGATGAGGCCGAAGACGGTCGAGGTGACCCAGTACTTCCGTACACCCCGCGCGAACGAGTTCAGTGCGAGGACGAGCATGGGGTTGTGGCGCTGCCCGAGCCGTTCGAGGCGCGCCTCGAAGTCGACGGAGTCGACGACCATGAACAGCAGC
>PMLO01000150.1 GCA_003158895.1 Propionibacteriaceae bacterium | reverse complement strand
TGCGCTGTGCGTTCGACGTCCGAAGTTGCGCTGTACAGACCGTTTCCAGCTCGTCACAGCGCAACTTCGGACGTTTGCCGACAGCAGCGACCGAAAAGGCCTGGGATCAGCGCAACTTCGGACGTCCATTTCACTCACCCCCCGCGCACTTCCCCCACGCAGCGCCAGCCACGCTGTCATCGGCAGATCAGGGTCAGCGCGACGAGATGGCGACGGACACTGGGCTGAGGTACGAGGTCAGCCAGACAACCGACACGAAGACCGAGAACCGGTGGAGCCTCTTGATCCCGGCTGTGGTCTTCCTGTGCAGGACAACGAAGATCACGAGATTCCACCACGCGAGGCGCCCGATGAATGCGCGTCGCGACACCCCGACGCTGCATCCAGTGGCTCCTCGGCGTGTCCACCCACATGGCGTCCCCGGCGCGCCGATCCCCGTAGAACTCCCCTGAGAGGGTGCGCGCTGGTTGACTGTCGAAGTGACCACTACCGGCGAAGCACGCCAGGAAGCCGAGGGCGGCTCGAGCGTGGTTCCGGTGGACGCAGGGAAACGACGGCTGTACTACCTGGACAACCTGCGCGCCGTTGCGGTGCTGGCGGTACTGCTCCTGCACACCTCCATCTGCTACATGGTCGGGGCGCCGACATGGTGGTACGTCGTCGACCCGGACGTCAGCCTTGTCTTCACCGTCATCGTGCTGGTCGTGGACGTGCCGATCATGTCGGCCATGTTCCTGGTTGCCGGCTACTTCGCGATCCCTTCGATCCGGCGGCGCGGGGTGGGCGGCTTCGTCCGGGAGAAGCTCATCAGGCTCGGCGCGCCGTGGGCGTTCGGCGTGGTGGTGCTCGCCCCCGGTCTGACCTACCTGAACTACGTGTCGCGCGGGATCTCGATGCCCTACCTCCAGTTCTGGGCGACTGAGTTCTGGGGTCCGATGTACCAGCAGTCGGTCTACTGGTTCCTCGGCGTTCTCCTCGCACTGTTCCTGCTCCTCGCCATGGCTCTCAAGGTCACGCCGAGTCTTGTCCGGCGACCGGCCGCCGGCCAGGCCGCCCCGTGGCGGGCGCTGTTGGCGGTCTTCGCCGTGGCCGTCCTGTCCGCGGCCGCCTTCTCGCCGTTCTTCGGGCTCGACGACTGGCATTCCGTGGGGTGGGTGTTCGTGGTCCAGCCCGCACGCGTGGCCCTCTACCCGGCGTTCTTCGTCCTCGGTATCCACGCCGAGCGCCAAGGCTGGCTGGCCGGTGGAGGCTGGCGGCCGAGCGCACGAGTCTGGATCCCGGCGACGGCCGTCGCGGGCGTCGCGTACCTCGCGTTCCGTGTGACGGGCTACACCGCCACCATCCCGGCCCGCGTCGTGGGCGGTGCGCTGTTCGCGGCGTTCTCCGTCTCGGGGGTCGTGGCTGCGGTCGCGGGCTTCTCACGGTGGGGTGATCGCGCCACCCGGACCTGGCGGGCGCTGTCCGACAACGCGTTCGGTATCTACTACGTGCACCCGCTGGTGCTGTACCCCGGCGCCTGGCTCCTTGTCAGCCTCACGATTCCCGGTGCTCTCAAGGCGGTCGTGCTGCTGGCGGTGACGGTGGCGCTGTCACTCGCCATCAGCGCCGGCATCCTCCGACGGGCCCCGATCCTGCGCAGGATGTTCTAGAACGCTCCGGCGCGTCGGGCCGGACCCCCATCTGCCCAGCCGCACTCAGCGGAATGTGATCAGGGCGATCGCGGCGTAGTGGCAGCCGGCGGCGAGGACGGTCGCCGTGTGGAAGATCTCGTGGAACCCGAACCACTTCGGCCACGGGTTGGGGCGCTTGAGCGCGTACACGACAGCACCGCCGGTGTAGATCAGTCCGCCCAAGCCGATGAGGCCGATGACGAGCGCGCCACCGGCCGACCAGAGCGGGACGATCCACGCCACGGCCGCCCATCCCATGCCGATGTACAGCGCCGTGTACAGCCAGCGTGGGGCGCCGAGCCACAGGATGCGGAACAGCACGCCGAGGATCGCCTCGGACCAGATCAGCGTCAGCAGCAGGACCCGCGACGTACCGGTGAGCAGCAAGAGCGCGAGCGGTGTGTACGTGGCGGCGATGAACACGTAGATGTTCGAGTGGTCCATCCGGCGCAGGATCGCGGCGCCGGTCTTGCCCCACCCGAACCGGTGGTACATGGCGCTGGTCCCGAACAGCAGCAGAGACGCCGCCAGGTACACCGCACCGCCGACTCGCCCCAGCGGTGTCGTCGCGTACACGATGAGCAGGATGCCGCCGACCAGAGAAAGCGGTACGGCGCTGGCGTGGAGCCAGCCGCGCAGCTTCGGCTTGATCTCGGCAGTGAGGTCTCGGGGAACCTTCTCGACCGTGTGATCCGTGGGTGTCGCGCGTGCCATGGCTTGCCTCCTAGCCGCTCCTCACCGTAAGTTACGGTTCCGTAGGTTCAGCATACTCGGCTGGCCCTCCAAGCCCCCACATGGCATTGGGGCCTATCGTGTTTCCGTGGTTCAAAGGGAGGGTTTCCGCGATTGGCTGGACCGGTTGCACCCGGCGGGCCTGCTCTACAGCACGTACGAGCAGCGTCTCATCGCCGAACTCGACAAGACCCGGCTTCCGAAACACGTCGCGGTCCTGGCCGACGGCAACAGGCGCTGGGCACGGCTCAACGCGCCGGGGGAGACGCTCGTCGCCGGCTACCGCGCCGGTGCCGCCAAGCTCAAGGAGTTCGTCAACTGGTGCGATGAGGTCGGGCTCGGCTACGTCACGCTGTGGGTGCTGTCGACCGAGAACCTGAGCCGCGCCGCCGACGAGGAGTTCCAGCCCCTGCTGGACGTCATCGCCACTCTGGTCGAGCAGCTGTCGGAGACGAAGCGCTGGCAGATCCGTACCGTCGGAGCGCTCGAACTGCTTCCTGACGACATTGCCGATCGGGTGCGCACCGCGTGCGCACGCACCGATGCGAACACGGGGATGATCGTGAACATCGCCGTCTCCTACGGCGGTCGCCACGAGATCCGCGACGCGTTGCGGTCGCTGCTCGCCGAGGAGTCCGAGAAGGGGTCGACGCTTGCCGAGCTCGCCGAGACACTCGAGATCGAACACATCGCCGACCACCTGTACACGGCGGGCCAGCCCGATCCTGACCTCGTCATCCGCACGTCGGGCGAGCAGCGCCTGTCGGGGTTCCTCATGTGGCAGTCGGTCCACTCCGAATACTACTTCTGTGAGGCGCTGTGGCCCGACTTCCGCCGCGTCGACTTCCTCAGAGCGCTGCGATCGTACGGCCAGCGGGAGCGTCGTTTCGGTCGCTGACGCTGCGCTGCCAGACGCGCCAGAGCAGAGCCGCCAGTACGAACGGTGCGAGCTGCACGTTGATGGCCAGAGCGACCACGCTCGCGTACGGCAGTAGGAACAGCAACACGAGCAACGGGCGCTCACCGCGCCTCCAGCCGCGATCCATCCCAGTCGCCACCAGCCAGCACAACGGCAGCGCGAGCCAGGTCAGGTCGTACATCGCGTAGTACGGCGTCGCAAGGAACGTCGCGAGCACAAGGGCGGATCCCGGGAGAGCGAGGGACACGGACACACTGCCGAGCCGACCCGCCAGCGGCCGCCAGAGCCGGTACACGACGACGGCGGCGACCACCGAGATCGCGCCCTGGACGATCCAGGCGAGAACGGTGGGGACGCCGAGGGAGACCAGCCACGGGTACGGGGCGGGGAACATCCACACGGGCAGGTGCTTCTCCGCGATGGCGGTCGACACCCACGCCATCGACTGCGTCCAGGCGGCCAGGGTGTCCCAGCCGAGGATCGCGGCCGGTACGAGGGTGACGGTGACCGCGGTGATTGCGGCGGCCACGATCGTGCGCCAGGCGCGCGCGGCGAGCAGAGCGACGGGGAACAGCAGCGCGAGGTGCGGCTTGATGGCGAGCAGGCCGATGCAGACGCCGGCCCAGACGGGATGCTTGCGCAGGAGCCCGAGCCCGAGAGCGCCGAGTGCTGCGGTGAGGAACTGGTTCTGTCCTTGACCGAGACCGAGCCACAGGCCCGGGAAGGCGACGATGAGCCACCACGACGTGCGCGACCGGAGGTTCTGCCAGAGCCCCGCGAGGAAGGCGCCGAGCGTCGCGACGGTCCACGTGACGTACGCGGCGACGTAGGGCAGCAGCCCGAAGCCGAGCACGAGCAGCAGGAACGACGGTGGATACACCCACGCGTACATCCCGGCCAGGTCCGGCCACATCCCGTGCTGGAACTGGGTCATCGCCACGAGGTCGTACGCGTCCACGGCCGGCTGGTGCAGCGTCATCCGCGCTGCGAACCAGAACGCGGCGAAGTCGTTGCCGATGGGCATGTTGCGCGGGTCGAAGAGCCCCCTGTACGTCGTGAGCCACACCAGCCCGACGAGGGCCTGTACGGCGATCGCCGCCAGCAACCAGCGCTCGAGCCGGGAAAGCTTCACGAGAGGTGCGCCAGGACGAGCTCGAGCACGGCCGCTTCGAGCACGGGCTCGAGATGCAGCTCCAGGACGTCGCGGGTGATGGCTCCGGTCGCCCTGCCCGCGAGCACGGCGGCGACCACACCCTGCTTCGCGGCGAACGGCACCTGGGCGCGGTCGACCAGCTCGTACACCCGGCGCGCCACGTCGTTGTCGCTCAGCGTGAGCGGTACCGCGAACGTCACGGTGACCGCTTCCCCCGCGGGCACCGGGCCGACGGCCACGGTCAGGCTGCCGGTGGCCGGGTCCCAGGTCGACTCGTGGCCGGCCACGGTCGTCTGGGCGGCGCCGACGAGCGTCACCGTCCAGTCGCGGACGGCCGGGATGACGTCCAGCTCACCGATCGCGGGACCGATCGAGACCTTGCCGGCGGCCCAGTCGAACACGATGGGCGTACGGGCTACGCGCGGATCGGCCGCGTCGTCATCCTCGTACAGGGTGAACTGCCCATCGGCACCGGCATAGACGCGGATCTCGAGCGCTTCGGGGTTCTCCACGCGCAGGTTGCCGGGGCCGGTGAGCGGCACGATGCCGCCGGCCTTGGCCAGCACCGGGTACGCCTCCAGCCCGCGGTGCAGCGTGACGTTGCGGCCGCCGTCGTACACGACGCCCGTGTACGTGTCGATCCAGGTCCCCTGCGGCAGCCGGGTCTCGACCGACCCGACGCCCACGTCGCGCACGGCCGGGCTCGTGATCGGCGCGACGAGCAGCTCCGAGCCGAACCGGAACGAGGTCTTCGCACCCAATGCCTCGATGACCGGCTCGCCCCAGTACAGCGGTTCGACGAGCGGCCGGCCCTGGCTGTGGGCGCGCTCGTTCATCGTGTGCAGGTACGGCACCATGCGGTGCCTCAGCCGCAACGTGTCGCCCTGGACGGCCTCGGCGACGGAGTTGAACCGCCACGGCTCCTTGCTGTTGAACGGGTTGAGCGTCGAGTGGAGCCGGTTGATCGGCGAGAAGCAGCCGAGCTGGAGCCAGCGGGTGGCGAGCTCGTCGTCCTTGACCCCGAACATGTGGCCGCCGATGTCGTGGCTCCACCAGCCGTACCCGATGTTGCTCGCGGTCGCCGTGAAGTACGGCTGGAACGCCAGGGACGCCCAGCTGATCACCGTGTCGCCGGAGAAGCCGACGGGGTAGCGGTGGGAGCCGGGACCGGCGTAGCGCGAGAAGGTCAGCGGGCGCTTCCCGTTGCGACCGGAGTCGAGGTAGTGGAGGTGGTTGAGCAGCCACAGCGGGTCGAGGCCGGGCACGGTCGACCAGTGGCCCTGCTGCCAGTCGAGCCACCAGAAGTCGACACCCTGCTCCTCGAGCGGGTGGTGGACGAGGTCGAAGTACGCCTCGCGGAACGTCGGGTTGCACAGGTCGAAGTTGACGGGCGCCCCGGAGGCGGGGTCGATGCCGACGTGCTCAGCGACGCGCTCGTATGCCTCCTCGTGGCGCAGGATCCCGTCGGCCGGATGCACGTTGAGCGACACCTTCAGGCCGTGCTCATGGAGCCACGCGAGAAGCGCCGGTGGGTCAGGGAAGAAGTCCGGGTTCCACGTGTAGCCGGTCCAGCCGCTGCCGATCGAGGGGTCGATGTCGACGAGGTGCCAGTCCATGTCCAGGACGCCGACGCTGAACGGGAGGTTGGCGTTCTCGAAGTCGGTGATCACCTGCTTGTACTCGGTCTCGGTGTAGCGGTGGTAGCGGCTCCACCAGTTGCCGAGCGCGTACCGGGGGAGCAGCGGCTGCGGGCCGGTCAACGCGTAGAAGTCCTTGATCGCGGCAGTGAAGTCACGACCGTACGCGAACACGTACAGATCGACCGTGCCGTCGGGGCGCGGGCTGAACCAGCCGCCGTCGTCGATCGTCAGCGAACCGCTGTCGTCGAGGGTGGCGATGCCGTTGACGGAGAGGAGACCGGGTTCCAGCGGGACGGCGCCATCGGCCTCGTCGAGCGTACGAGCCGTACCGCGAAGGTTGTTCGGGATGCCGAACGTCTCGGCCTTCTCGGGCTCGCCGTAGCGCCAGAGGGAGCGGTAGTTCGAGACGCCAAGCGCCCGGACCGTGAGCCCGAACGCGGTGAACTCCAAGCCGTCGTAATCGAGCTGGATGAACGGCGTGCGGATCTGCAGCGCGTCGCCGTCGCGGGTCAGCGTGAAGTCGGCGGCGGGGAACTGCCGGTTCCAGACGACCTGCGTGGCGGCGTCGGTGAACTGGCCGATGGGAGACCACTCGAGGCGTACGAGCCGGGGCGTCAGCATGCTGATGCGGTAGTTCGGGCCCGCCACGATGGCGGCGGGATCGGTGGCGGGCGTGGTCTGGGGCCGAAGATGTGGCGGCAGTGGTGGCACGATCAAACACACTAGCCATGCCGCCCCAGCCCGTGGGGTGCAGGAGTGGATCGGATGACGAGCTGATGACATCGGCGTGGCGTCCGCGAATCGCTTGACCCGGCGACGTACCGTGCGAGCACGGGCGGAGGGGAAGCCGCCCTGACGGAGGCAACGGAATGCGCTCAGGCGCAGGTCGGGGGCTGCGCACCAGCCCCACCGCTTTCGGCCCATGACCTAGTCGGGCCGAGGCGAGAGTCCGGCCCGCCGAGAGGACGACCGTGACCGATACCGATATCGCCACCACGACCTGGAGTTCGACCGACGCGGAAGTACGTACGCGTGTGTACGTGGTCGACACCTCCGTCCTGCTGAGCGATCCGAACGCTCTTCTTCGCTTTGCGGAGCACTCGGTCGTCCTGCCCGTGGTCGTCATCACCGAGCTCGAGGCCAAACGCCACCATCCGGAGCTGGGCTACTTCGCCCGCGCAGCGCTGCGACTGCTCGACGATCTGCGGGTCATGCACGGCCGGCTCGACTCGCCCGTCCCCGTGAACTCCGACGGCGGCACGCTCAAGGTCGAGCTGAACCACACCGACCCGATGGTGCTGCCGGCCGGCTTCCGGCTGGGTGACAACGACTCGCGGATCCTGGCCGTCGCTCTCAACTACCGCGCGGAGGGCGCCTCGGTCGTGCTCGTCAGCAAGGACCTCCCGATGCGCGTCAAGGCATCGGCTGTGGGCCTCGACGCCGAGGAGTACCGCGCCGAGCTCGCCGTCAGCACCGGCTGGACCGGGATGGCCGACCTCACGGTCGCTCCTGAGCTGCTCGACCAGCTGTACGAGGGCGAGGCCGTACACGTCCCCGAGGCCGACGACCTGCCCGTACACACCGGGCTGGTCCTCCACGGAGGCGGCTCCTCGGCCTTGGGGCGGCTGTACCCGGACGGCCTGGTCCGGCGTATCCGCTCCGACCGCGACGCGTTCGGCATCCACGGGCGCTCGGCCGAGCAGCGCGTCGCGCTCGACCTGCTGCTGGACCAGGAGGTCGGCATCGTCTCGCTCGGCGGGCGCGCCGGAACGGGCAAGTCGGCGCTCGCACTGTGTGCCGGCCTCGAGGCGGTACTCGAGCGCGGGCTGTACTCGAAGGTCGTGGTGTTCAGGCCTCTCTACGCGGTCGGTGGCCAGGAGCTCGGGTTCCTGCCCGGCTCTGAGTCGGAGAAGATGGGTCCCTGGGCCCAAGCCGTGTTCGACACGCTGTCGAGCGTCACCGACAAGAACGTCATCGAGGAGGTGCTGGCCCGCGACCTGCTCGAGGTCCTCCCGCTGACCCACATCCGCGGGCGTTCGCTGCACGACTCGTTCGTGATCGTCGACGAGGCGCAGTCGCTCGAGCGGAACGTCCTGCTCACGGTGCTGAGCCGCATCGGCCAGAACTCTCGGGTGATCCTGACCCACGACGTGGCGCAACGCGACAACCTGCGGGTCGGACGGTACGACGGGATCGTGGCGGTGGTCGAACGTCTCAAGGGGAACCCGCTGTTCGCCCACGTGACGCTCACCCGCAGCGAGCGGTCCGCGATCGCCGCACTGGTCACCGACCTGCTCGAGGACGTCACGCCGTAGCCGGGGATGAGCCACGATGCTCGCGCTCTCCGACTCCTGGGTGTGGGACTTCTGGACCGCTGACGACGGGACGGACTACCACCTGTTCTTCCTGTACGCGTCGAAGGCGCTCCACGACCCCGACGCCCGCCACTACCGCGCCTCGATCGGCCACGCCGTGTCGAGCGACCTCGTGAGGTGGCGCCGGATCGAGGACGCTCTCGTACATGGCGACGCGCCCGCGTTCGACGACGTCGCCACGTGGACGGGTTCGGTGATCCAGCATCCCGACGGCACGTGGTTCATGTTCTACACGGGCCTCACGCTTGGTCCGTACGGGAACGTGCAGTCGGTGGGGTACGCGACCAGCCAGGACCTCATCACCTGGGACAAGCAGGGCCAGGTCGCTGCAGCCGACGCCCGCTGGTACGAGAAGGCGTCGCAGGTGGGCTGGAACGACGAGGCATTCCGCGATCCATGGGTGATGGCCGATCCGGACGGGAACGGCTGGCACATGCTCGTGACAGCCCGCGCCGCTGCAGGGAACCTCGACGATCGAGGCGTCGTCGGGCACTGCTGGTCGCCCGACCTGCGGACGTGGCAGGTGATGGAGCCGCTGTCCGAACCAGGGCAGGGATTCGGGCAGCTCGAGGTGATGCAGACGGCGATCGTGGATGGGCAGCCACTGTTGCTGTTCAGCTGCTTGACCGGCGAGACGTCGGCGGTACGGAAGACAGACGGCGGTCTGGGCGGCACGTGGGTTGCTCGCGCCGACAGGGTGATCGGACCGTACGACCTCGCGGATGCGCAGCTCGTCAGCGGCCCCGAGCTGTACGTGGGCAAGCTCGTACAGACCCGCGACGGTCTGTGGCTCTATCTCGCGTTCACCAACGACCAACCGGACGGCGGCTTCGGCGGCACGATCATCGACCCGGTGCCCGCACGACTCGCTGATGGCCGGCTCGTGGTCGAGCGAACTCGCATCAGCCGCTGGTGGGCCGTGGTGGGAGACTGGCGCCCGTGGGATCACTGAACGGTCGTACGGCCCTTGTCACCGGCGTCAGCCGCCGGCAGGGGATCGGCTTCGCCACCGCTACCCGCCTGCTTCAAGCGGGTGCCTCCGTGGCGATCCAGCACTGGTCACCGCACGACGCGGAGCAGCCGTGGGGTGCCGACGACATCGTCACCCTCGTCGCCGAGCTGAAGGCCCAGGCATCCGAGGGCGCGCGTGTCGTCGACATCAGCGCGAACTTTGCCGAGGACGACGCGCCAGCAGCCCTCGTCACCCATGCCGCCGATGCTCTCGGCCATCTCGACATCCTCGTCTGTAACCAGGCGGTGAGCGGGCACGACGGAACCCTGTTGGAGATCGGCGTCTCCGACTTGGAGCTCCACTGGCGGGTGAACGCGCGGGCGACGCTGCTCATGACCCAGTCGTACGCCTCCCAGCACGATGGACGTCCCGGCGGACGCGTGGTGTGGCTGACGTCGGGGCAACAGCTCGGCCCGATGCCCGACGAGATCGCGTACGCCGCGAGCAAGGCCGCCCTCGCCGGCGTGACCGCCTCGGTGGCAGCCGACCTCATCCGCCGCGGTATCGGGCTCAACACCATCAACCCGGGACCGGTCAACACGGGCTACCTCGACGAGGGCGTGCTGCTCGACGCGGATCGGCTCGCGGCCATCCGTGACCGGTTCCCGCTCGGGCGTTTCGGCGAGCCCGACGACCCCGCCCGGCTGATCGCCTGGCTGGTCAGCGACGAGGCGGTGTGGGTCGTGGGTCAGGTCATCAGCACCGAGGGCGGCTTCGAGCGCTGGCGCTGAGTCAGTCGATGTCCTCGACGCCGTACGGCCGTCTCGTGCTGTCGTCGAACCGGAAGCCCGCGGGATCCGAATCCTGTCTCAGTGCACGGAAGAGCATCCAGGATCCGAACGGCAGGAACTGGAGCAGGAAGTACAAGCCGCTGCGGTCGGTGTCGTGGAGCCGCCGGACGGTCAGGCTCAGGGTCGGGATCCACAGGACGACCATGACGAGAAGTGCCACGAGCAGCCCGATGTCCACGACGAGCCCCCCCATGGCGTCCGTGGGGGACAGCTCGCCCATCTGGATCGCCCCGACGAGCAGGATCCACCACAGGACCTGGCCCACCAGCTGGACGACCCTGATCCACCAGTACTCGCTGCGAGATGCCCGTCCGGAGAAGTTGTTCCAGTTCCTCAGCCACAAGATCACGGCCTCGGTCATGGTGACCTTCTGCCGGGCGCCCCGTGCCGAAAGACTCTGGAACGGGTTGACCGCGCCGTGTGTCAGCCCCAGCGGGTTCTGGACCGGCGGCCGGTAGCCGTACTGATCCATGAAGCTCGGCGAGGCGCCATAGCCGTTGTCGTACGGAGCGGTGCCGGTCGCGTACGGGGAGGTGCTGGTCGCGTTCGGGGCGGTGCTGATGCCGTACGCAGACGTCGGAGCGAAACCGACGTTCTGACCAGGCGGCGTGAAGTAGACGGCGGGTTGGCCGTTGGTAGGCGGACTCCAGCCGTACGGGTTCGACATCGCGGATCCCCCTTCCGTGTCCGCGACACCGTAACCCAGCCGATGAGCCTCTCAGCCGAACATGCAGGCCTTCTCACAAACCCCTCTCGGGGGTCAGATGTTCTCCGGTCCGTACAGCGGCTGCGCGGCGTCGTCGAAGCGTGCGCCGAGCGGGTTGGACGCCTGGGCCATCAGCACGAGCAGGACGATGGGCCCTGCGTACGGGATGAGGTACACCAGGTACATCCAGCCGCTCTGGTTGGTGTCATGGAGTCGACGCGCGCTCAGGGACAGCCAGGGCACGATCGTCGCGAGCCCGACGATGCCCAAGACGCCATACACGACCGCGAAGAACGACATCGGACCCGCGGCTGAGTTGCTGGAGCCCGCGAAGGCGACGAACGCGATGACCATGAGAATGACCATCACGGCGACCTCGACGATGCCCATTGCCAGGGCCACCCACCAGAACTCGCTGCGGGACGCTCGCCCGGAGAAGTTCTTCCAGTTCTTGAGCCACAGCTTGACGGCCTGGACCATCGTGACCGACGGGCGCGGGTTGGTGTCGTACTCGGCGGTGTACGGCGCGAGGGCCTGCCCGTACTGCTGTCCGTAGCCGGGGGCCTGTCCGTAGCCGGGCGCCTGGACGTACTGCTGCGTGTACGGCTGGCCGTAGGTCGGCTGGCCGTAGGGATCCGGCGCTGGCTGCCCGTACGTCGGCTGCTCGTAGTTCGTCTGTCCGTAGCTCGGCGCCGACGGCTGGCTGTACGGGGCCGTGGGCTGCTGTCCGTCCGGAGGTTGAGGAGCGCCGACGTAGCCCTGCGAGTAGTCCTCGTAGTTGCTTGACTGCTGAGGGCCTTGACCGTACGGGTTCGAGCTCACGGCACGTCCTTTCCTGTGTGTTCACCAGGATAACGGCGACAGGCTCGCGGGGCTGTCAGGATTCACCCTGGCTTGGTCACCAGATAGATGGCGTAGTCGAGCTCACGGTTCCCACGCTTCAGCGGTACGAGCCGCTCGGTCGCCGACCCGTCGAGCTTCAGCAGGTCGTACCAGAGCTCCTTGCTCGGGCTCTCGGACCAGATCGCGAGGCGACCGCCCGGCAGGAGATGGTCGAGCGCCGACGCGAGCGTCTCCGGTGCGTACACCCGGGCGTTCTTGCTGTGGATGAGGAACTCAGGGCCGTTGTCGACGTCGAGGCAGATGGCGTCCCAGGGGCCGAACAGACCAGGAAGGGCGGCCTGCGCGTCGAGCACATCGGCGATGTCGCCGTGGTGGAGCTGTACGCGGGGGTCGGAGGTCAGTTTGGCGAGGGGTCCGGTGAGCCCGTCCTTGGCCCACGAGATCAGGGCGCCCGAGAGCTCTACGACATCTACTTGGATGGCGCCCATCTCCAGAAGCGCGAGCGCCGTGTAGCCGAGGCCGAGTCCTCCGACCAGTACGGAGCCGGGGTTCGGGCCGACGGACTGCGCGAGTACACGCTCGCTGAGCGTCTCGGCCGAGTCCATCGCGAACGCTCCGTTGACGATCAGCTCGTCAACCGCCTGCGCTCCGTCACCGCGACGGCGCAGCGCGATCTCGAAGCCGTCCTCCATCGAGCGGCCCAGCGTCTGCACATCGTCCATCAGACCATGGTGACGCAGCCGTCCAACCGACGAGGCACGACACCCCGCAGCACCTGTGGAACCATGGACGGCATGGCCCGACCGTCGATCTCGAACTCGCGCCCCCGGGACATGGTCATCAGCCTGGGTGTGCTGCTCGTGCCTATCCTGCTCATCAGCTGGTGGTTCACACGGACACCCGCCGACGCTCCCGTACAGACCATCGACTGGCAGCCGGTGCTCGCGCAGTCCAGAACCGTCGCCCCGTACCCGCTGCTGGGTCCTGTCGGTCTGCCGGCCACGTGGGTGGCCACGAAGGCGCAATGGTCGACGATCGGTGAGCCGGCCGTGAACCAGGAAGCGGCGCCGGGGAACACCTGGCAGCTGGGCATGCTGTCCCCGGACCAGGTGTACGTCAGTCTCACGCAGCGCGACGCCGCAGGTCCAGCGCTCATCGCCCAGGTCAGCAGGTCGGGGAGGTCGGACGGGACGAGCGCCATCGGCGGGGTGACGTGGTCACGTTGGGTCTCGGCGGATGACCGGACTCGTACCATCAGCCGCGTCGACGGCTCCGTGACGACCGCCGTCTCGGCCGACATGTCGTACGCGGGCCTCGAGGCCTTCGCCTCAACCCTGCGATCCAGCTAGAGCGCGGCCCGTACCGTTTCCAGCGCCCCCAGGATCGCGACTCCCTGGGGAAGCGACACCTTGCCGCTACGCACCTCGTGCTGCACGGTCGCCGCGAAGCTGTCGAGCTGGTCGTTGGGGCGGTCTCCGCGCAGGATCGCGGCCCCCGCGGTGCTCCAGTCAGCCACGAGCCGGTCCTTGGAGGAACCCGAGGGGAGCCCAGCGAGCACCTGGGACACGCCCTGAACGGTGACCTGCAGTGCCAGCGTGGTGCCCGACGCGGTCGGGGTGGGGGCCGTCGTCGCGGTTGTCAATGGTTTCGCCGTGGTCCTGGTCGCTGTCGGGACTGACGTGGGTGCGGTGCGCGACGACGTGGGGAGCGGGGTCTGAACGAGGGCGGTGATCGCTCCGGCCTGCGTACCGAGAAAGAAGGCGGCGCCTCCGAGCAGCAGGATCAGGACCAGCCAGATGAGCGGCCGCAGGCTGCGGCGGCGGCGCGGCGGCTGTACGGGGACAGGGGCGCGCGGGGTTGTGGTACCGGGAGGAGGCCCTGTCGGACGTGTCGAGAAGGCCTGTTGCCCGCTGACTGGCGCGCCGGTCGGGGGCGGAAACGGCGGCCCGGGGGGTGACCACGGCTGGGCGACGGCTGACACGGGCACCACGGGCGCGACGGGCATCAGGGTCGTCTTCGACGGTCCAGCCGTGCTCGGCAGGACGGCGGTGGCGGACGGCAGCATCACGGTGGCGGCGGGCAGTGGGCGCGGCGCTGGGCCGATGAGGTCCTTCGTGGGATGTGCCTGGACGTCGCGGAGCTGCTCGAGGGCTGCCTCTGCATCGGGCCGGTCGGCCGGATCCTTCGAGAGCAGGGAGGCGACGAGCTGGTCGAGCGCGCGTGGCGTACGGATGCGTTCTGACAACGCCGGCGGTTCCGCGCTGACCTGCTGCGATGCCACCGCGACGGCGTTCTCGCCGGTGAACGGCGGCTGACCGGTGAGCATCGTCATCAGCAGGCAGCCCACCCCGTACAGGTCGCTCGCCGGCCCGGCGCGCAGTCCCGTCGCATGCTCGGGCGACATGTACGCGGCGCTGCCGATCACCGCGTGCGTCGCGGTGAGCGACGCGTCGAGACCCGAGAGCTGCGCAATCCCGAAGTCGACGACGGTGGCGTGATCACGAAAGACGATGACGTTCGCCGGCTTGACGTCGCGGTGGACCAGCCCGTGGCGATGAGCCTCGCGAAGGGCGCTGGTGACCTGGGTGACGAGGCCGAGCGCACGGTCAAGAGGCATCGGGCCATCCGTGCGGACGAGGTCGGCGATGGTGCGACCAGGAAGCAGCGTCATGACGAGGTAGGCCCGGTGCCCGTCCGTGCCGGCGTCAAAGACCGAGACGACGTTGGGGTGGTTGAGCTGGGCGGTGGCGATCGCCTCACGCCGGAACCGTTCGGCGACGGTGGGGTCGGGGGCGGCCGACAGATCGAGCAGCTTGAGCGCTACGTCCCTGCCCAACCGCTCGTCGTGCGCCCGCCACACCTCGCCCATCGAGCCCGCGCCGACCCGCTCCACGGGCCGGTACCGCCCGGCTACGAGCGTTTCGCCTGCCACAGACAACGATCGTACGGGAGATCGGCAACTCGCTCAGTCGCCGGTCGTTGCCTCCGCCGACTCTCGGGCGGCGAGCTTGGCGCTGGCGCCGTCCAACCACTGCTGACAGATGTCGGCGAGCTTCTCGCCCTTCTCCCACAGCGCCATCGACTCGGAGAGGGGAACGCTGCCGGACTCGAGCTGCCGGACGATGCCGGCCAGCTCGTCGCGCGCCTCTTCGTACGTGGGCGTCTGGGCTGGCGTGTCAGAGCGTGCCATCGGTCTCCTCGGTGGGTGATGTGTCGCGTACCTCGAGCGTCGCCGTACCGTCGGCGAGGTGCGCGAGGAGGTCGTCGCCGATGTCGAGGTCTGCGACGCGGGTGACGGTGGTGCCGTCGCCAGCCAGCAATATCGCGTATCCGCGCATCAGCGTCGCCTGCGGCGACATGGCCCGGACGCGTGCCACCGCTGAGCTGACAAGGGACGATTCCTCGCGGAGCCGGTAGCGGAGCGCGCGACGGGCGCGTCCACGCAGGTCGTCGAGCCGTTCCCGGTGCACCCTCACGGGCCCCGACGGGTCGCCCAGCACGGGACGGGCTCGCAGGTCGGCGAGCGCACGGCGTTCGGCGACGATACGTGACGACATGGCTGTACGGAGGCGTCGGCGGGCGTCATCCACGCCGCGGCGCTCCTCGAGGACATCGGGCACGACGAGTCGCGCGGCGTCGGTCGGTGTCGAGGCTCGCGCGTCGGCGACGAGGTCGAGGATGGGCGTGTCGGACTCGTGGCCGATCGCGCTCACGACCGGGGTGCGGGCTGCGTAGACGGCACGTACGAGCGACTCGTCCGAGAACGGCAGCAGGTCCTCGAGGGAGCCGCCGCCACGGGCGATGACCACGACGTCGACCTCGGGCGCCTTCTCGAGCCGGCCGAGCGCGTCGATCACCTGCTGGACCGAGGTGATGCCCTGCATCTGCGCGTACTGGATGCGGATCACGACGCCCGGCCAACGCCGGGTGACGTGCTGCACGACGTCTCGCTCGGCGGCGCTGTCCTTCGCGGTGATGAGGCCGACCTCGCGCGGGAGGAATGGAAGCCGCTTCTTCAACGCCCTGTCGAAGAGACCCTCGGCCTGGAGCATCCGCTTGCGCTGCTCGATCTGGGCCAGCAGACGTCCTTCGCCGAGCGGCCGGATGTCCTGGCACTGGTACGTCAGCTGCCCGGACTTCGTCCAGACCGTCGGCTTGATCCACGCCGCGACGGTGGTGCCCTCGCTCAGCGGGCCGGCTGTGTCGAGAACCGCAGCGGTCGTCGAGAGCCGTACGGACACCTCGGCGAGCGTGTCGCGGAGCGTCAGGAACTGGGTCGGACCCTGACGGCGCTGGAGCTCGATGATCTGCCCGGACACCCACACCGGGCCCAGCCGCTCGACCCAGCCCTTCACCTCCTGCGCGACGACGCGCAGGGGCTGGGGGTTCTCGGGGGAGCTCTCGAGAGGCACTGGTCGTGGCCTAGATCAGGAAACGGTAGAACGGGCCGTCGGGGTCGATCGCCTCGACCGTCATGGGGGACGCGTCCAGCCGCGCCATCAGGTTCGGCAGCTCCGCAGGGTCGCCGAGCTCGATGCCGACGAGAGCCGGGCCCAGCTCACGGTTGGACCTCTTCACGTACTCGAACAGCGTGATGTCGTCGTCAGGGCCGAGAACCTCGTCGAGGAACCGGCGCAAGGCGCCCGGCTCCTGCGGGAAGTTCACGAGGAAGTAGTGCTTGCGGCCTTCGTAGACCAGCGACCGCTCGACGATCTCCGAGTACCGCGACACGTCGTTGTTGCCGCCCGAGACCATCGCGACGACCGTCTGGCCGGGCTTCACTCGTACAGCCGAGCGCAGCGCCGCCGTGGCCAGCGCGCCCGCGGGCTCGGCGATGATGCCGTCCGTCTGGTACATGTCGAGCATCTCGGTGCAGATCGCTCCCTCGGGGACGGTGACGACCTCGATGCCGGCGGGGGCGATCACTCGGTAGGGAGCGTCGCCGATCCTTCGCACCGCTGCCCCGTCGACGAACGTGTCGAGGCGTTCGAGGTCGACGGGTCCTCCCGCGGCCAGGGCAGCCGTGAGGCTGGCGGCACCGGCAGGTTCAACTCCGACGATGCGCGTCTGCGGGTGCCGCTCCGAGAACCACGTCACGACCCCGGAGAGCAGACCGCCGCCGCCGACCGGCAGCACGAGCACATCGGGCGCCTTGCCGAGCGCCTCGACGATCTCGGCTGACACCGTGCCCTGGCCCGCGATGGTCTGCGGATGATCGAATGCGTGGACGATCACGGCCCCGGTCTTCGCGGCGTGAGCGGTGGCGGCAGCCGCCGCTTCGTCGTACGTGTCGCCGCTGACGACGAGCTCCACCGCGTCGCCGCCGATCGCCACCATGCGGTCGCGCTTCTGACGGGGAGTTGTCGACGGGACGAAGATGCGCCCGTTGATACCGAGCCGCTGGCACGCGAAGGCGACACCTTGGCCGTGGTTGCCGGCGGAGGCGCACACCACGCCAGCCGCACGCTCCTCGTCGGTCAGCTGGGCGATCCGGTTGTATGCCCCCCGCAGCTTGTACGACCGCACCGGCTGCAGGTCCTCACGCTTCACCCACACGTCGGCCCCGGTCAGCGCGGACAGCCGCACGTTCAGCTGCAGCGGTGTGCGCTCGACAATCCCGTGCAGACGCACCGATGCGGCATCGACGTCAGCCGCGGTGAGCACACGAGTCATGTCGTCAGACACTAGTCGCGAAGCCCGTCGTCGGAGGTCGGGTCGGCAGCGCGGCCAGCTCCTCGGTCGTCGGCTCGGCTCGCCGCAGCAGCTCGATCTCGGAGGACGGCAGGGCGCGCAGCTCGCGGCCGAGCATCGGCGTCACCTGTGCTGCATCCTCGACGAGCTCTGGCGCCGCGATCTGTCGCACGGTCTCCTCGACCGCCTTGACGTCGTCCAGCACCTCGTTGGTCACCTTCAGGTCGCGAAACTTCCGCGCCGACGCCATGACGCGCGTCTCCATCGAACCCACCGCTTCGTTGTACGCCTTGACGCTCGACGCGAGCCCTCGTCCCACTCGGTCGAAATGATGTCCCATCGTCGCCAGCCGCCCGTACAGCTCCTGGCCCAGCGTGGTGATCTCCTTGGCCGAGGTCGCCAGTGCGGCGTGCCGCCAGCCGTACGCCACGGAGCGGAGCATCGCGATGAGCGTCGAAGGGGTGGCGATGATGATGTTCTTGGTCGCCGCGTACTCGGTCAGGTCGGGCATCAGCTGCAGCGCCTCCGCGTACAGCGCCTCGTTCGGCATGAACAGCACGACGAACTCGGGCGTCGCCTCGTCGGCCTTCCAGTACTGCTTGGCGCTCAGCGCGTCGGCGTGGCTGCGCACGTTCTTGGCGAACAGGGCCATGTAGCGGTCGCGCTCGGACGGCTCGGACGCCTCTTGCGCGTCGAGGAAGGCGTTGAGCGGCACCTTGGAGTCCACGTACACGAACTTGCCCTCGGCGAGCATCACCTTCATGTCGGGGCGGATCACGCGGTCATCCGTCGACGAGGTCTCCTGAGTCACGAAGTCGCAGTGCTCGACCATGCCTGCAAGTTCGACGACCCGCTTGAGCTGGAGCTCGCCCCACGCTCCACGGACCTGCGGCTTGCGCAGCGCCGTGGTCAGCGCGCTCGTCTCCCGGCGCACCTGGTCGCCGGTGAGCTGCACCGCGCGTACCTGCTCGCGCAGCTCCGACGCGATCGCCACGCGCTCCTTCTCGACTTCCGTGAGCCTCGCCTCGAACCGGTCGAGGCTCGTCTTCATCGGCGTCATGATCTGCTCGGTCGCCTTGAGCCGCTGCTCCGCGGACGCATCGGCCACCTTGCTCTGCCGATCGAGCACCTCGTTCGAGAGCACCTTGAACTGAGTGAGCAACGACTCGCGGTCGGCCGCCAGCTCAGCCGCACGATGCACGGCCGCGTCGCGCTCCGCTTCAGCCGTCGCGACCTTGGCCTGCACCTCGGCCATCTCCGCCCGGATCGCCATGGCGTGGCCCCGCGCCTCGGCCGCGTCGCCCCGGGCTCGCTCGACCTCTGTCTGCTGGTGGGCCACATCTGCCCTGGCAGCCGAAGCTTCGGACCGGGCCGTCGCCGCGTCTGCCCGCAACTGGGAGTCTCGCTCGCTCACCACCGACGCCGCACGGAAGCGCATGAGCAGCCAAGCGCCGACGGCACCCAGCAACAGCCCGACCAGGAGGGTGGCGATGATCGTGACGACGTCCATGGTGATGATCCTGCCGGTGCGCTCGGACATTTTTCGCACCGACACCCGTCGCGTGGCGTTTGCCGGGCGCCGGGCTCGGCAGAATGACCCCCATGGCCTCCCACATCGACGACCTCGCCGCGTTCGTCGCCGCCTCGCCCACCTCGTACCACGCCGCCGCTCAGATCGCGTCCAGGCTCGACGCCAGCTCGTACACCCTCCTCAGCGAGACCGACGGCTGGCAGGCGGCCGACCGTCAGTACGTCGTCCGCGACGGCGCCGTCATCGCCTGGCGCGTCCCCGACGGCTGGCGGCCTGAGCACGGCATCCGCATCGTCGGCTCGCACACCGACTCGCCGGCGCTCAAGCTCAAGCCGAACCCGCTCATGATGTCCGCCGGCTGGCAGCAGCTCGGCGTCGAGGTGTACGGAGGTCCGCTGCTGGGCACCTGGCTCGACCGCGAGCTGGGCCTCGCCGGCCGCCTCGTGACCCGCGACGGCGACGTACACCTCGTGTCCACCGGCCCGATCCTTCGCGTCCCGCACCTGGCGCCGCACCTCGACCGCGCGCTTGGCGACCACGTCCAGCTGGACCGGCAGCGGCACCTGCAGCCGGTGTACGCGATCGGCGAGGGCCTCGACCCGTACAGGCTCCTGCTCACCGCCGCGGGCGTCCCCGACGCGGAGCTGGCCGCGTACGACGTGTTCTGCTACCCGACCGAGCCCAGCGCGGTGTTCGGCGNNGCCTTCGACCACGAGGAGGTCGGCTCCTCGACCCGCTCGGGTGCGAGCGGGCCGTTCCTCGCCGACGTGCTCCGTCGCCTCACGCTGACGCTCGGCCTCGACGAGGCCGCGCACCTGCAGGCGCTGGCCGCCTCGAGCTGTGTCTCGGCGGATGCCGGTCACGCGGTGCACCCGAACTACGCCGAGCTTCACGACCCGGGGAACCGCCCGCTGCCCAACCACGGGCCACTGCTCAAGCTCAACGCCCAGCAGCGGTACGCGTCGGACGCCGTCGGGTCGGCGATCTGGTACCGCTCGTGCCACGCCGCCGGCGTACCCACCCAGGAGTTCGTCTCGAACAACGCCGTGCCGTGCGGCAGCACGATCGGGCCGCTCACCGCGACCCGCCTCGGCATCGTGACCGTCGATGTCGGGATCCCCATCCTCAGCATGCACTCGGCCCGCGAGCTGTGCGGCGTCGCAGACCCGGGCTACCTGTCGCAGGCTCTCACCGCGTACTGGGCAGGTGCGTGATGGAACCGCGCTACTCCGGCGCCGCGCCCGAGACGAAGCTCATGCTGCTCGACTTCCTCGACGCCAGGCGGCAGGCGGTGCTCTCGCAGGTCGGCGGGATCCCGTACGAGGCGATGACCTNNTACCTCGAGCTGTCCGCCCTGTACGCGTCGCAAGCCGCACGTACGCGGGCGATCGTCGAGGCGGCTGACCTGTCCGACCGCGGCGCCCTTGGCGGGTGGTTCTCCACGCCCGAGGAGGCTCCGACGCTCGGCTGGATCCTGCTCCACGTGCTCGGCGAGTACGTCCAGCACGCCGGCCACCTCGACATCGTCGCCGAGCTGCTCAGCGACTCGGGCGAGCGATAGCGACGAGGAAGTCCGACTGGTCGGAGAACGGGTGCAGCTCCCAGGTGGACAGCGCCACGTCAAGGGTCAGCCCGGCCGTGGTGAGGTCGGCGAAGAAGTCCTTGAACGGGTAGCCACGACCCGCGCCGTAGGCGAGGACCAAGCGCCCGTCCTCTGCGAGGTGGTCCCGCAGGTTCTCGAGCGCGGGCACGCGGGTGCTGGGGGCGAGGAACCCCACCACGTTGCCGGCCGCGAAGATCAGGTCGAAGGGCTCGGCGACGCCTTCCGCCGGCAGGTCGAGCAGCGCGAGGTCGGTGACGAGCCAGGTGGCGTCGGGGAAGTCCGTCGACGCGTAGTCGATGAGGGCGGGATCGACGTCGACCCCGACGACGGTGTGGCCCAAGGCGGCCAATCGACCCCCGACACGCCCCGTACCGCATCCCGCGTCGAGGATCCGCGATCCACGGCCGACCATCGCGTCGAGCATGCGCGCCTCGCCGTCGAGGTCATGCCCCTCGGCCGCGAGGCGCCGCCAGCGCGCGGCGTAGCGGTGCGAGTGCTCTGGGTCGGCGGCGATCGTACGGGTCCAGGCACTGGGTTCAACCACGCAGGCGAGGGTAGTCGGTCCGACGCGGCCACACACCATGCGCGTCGTCGGACTCCCCGTACCTTCGAACAGCCGAAGTTGCCCTTATGGGCCGAGGAACGGGGGGCAGCGTGAACGCAACAGCCGAAGTTGCCCTTATGGGGCCTCAGCGACGCCTCATGAGCGCAACATCGGCGGTTCATCGCTATGACGTGCGGTCGACCGCCGCTGAGACCGCAACTTCGGACGTTGTTCGACGTGCGGCGCTCAGCGACTCGGGCGCGCGCTGATCCGGATCCTGATGACGCCGTCGACGGCCACGACGCCGTCGCGACGTATGGCCTTGACCCTGACGGGGACCTCGTCCTGCTCCCAGTCCACCTCGTCGGTGTCGGCGAGGCAGAGGAGGTCGGTCGTCGACTTCGCGACGTACGAGACGGACATGCCCACAGGGATCCAGCGCTTGCCGTCGGGACAGGTCGCCTCCGCCAGCAGCCCCATCGCCGCCTCGAGACCGTTGACGGCCGCGATCGCGTGGAGGGTGCCGATGTGGTTCCGTACAGCCCAGCGCAGCGGCACCACGACCTCCGCATGGTGCGGCGCCATGGCCCGGACCTGAGGCCGTACGGTCCAGAAGTACGGCGCCTTGAGCGCGTACAGCAGGGAGAACACCTGCGGTCCGAGCGGGCGCTTCGACAGCCGCGTGTACAGGTCGTACGTCCCGGTCATGGCACGTACTCGTCAGGAGATGACGCGGTGAGGACCGAGTCGACTTCGTCGAAGGGAACCGGCGGCGGGGGAGACTCCGGCACGTCGACCGGAACCACCGCCACCGGCTCGGGAGCGTTCAGGGCGCGTACGAACGCGTTGCCGAACGCCAGCAGCGGCACGGTGAACAGGGCGCCGACGATGCCGGCCACGATGGTGCCGACGGCGATCCCGTACAGGACGGCGAGCGGGTGGATCGACACCGCTTTGCCGAGCAGGAAGGGCTGCATCACGTGGCCCTCCAGCTCGAGGACGGCGACGAAGACGGCGAGCATGATGATCGCCTTCACCCAACCGAGCGTCACGAGGACGACGCCGGTCGCGACGACCCCCGCGATGATCGCGCCGACGAGCGGTACGAAGGCGCAGAGGAATGTCAGGGCGCCGATGGCCAGCCACATGGAGGAGCCGACCGCGGCAGCCCCGATGAGCGCGCCGAGACCGTCGACGGCGGCGACGGTGACCGCCGCACGGACGTACGAGACCATGGCCGTCCACCCGCTCTGCGCCGCGGTCATGATCCGAGGGCGGGAGCGGCGAGGGATGACGCCGGAGACCGCATGCGCCAGGTGAGGCCCGTCGAGGAGGAAGTAGACGAAGGCGAAGATGGCCAGCGCCGTCCCCGCCAAGAAGTGGCCGACGCCGACGCCGATGCTGGCCGCGTAGCTGGTGATCGCCGCCTGGGAGGTGTTGACCCAGGTGCGTGCGGCCTGGATCCAGACGTCGATGTTCGCGTCCGTGACATGGAGCGGGCTGTTCGCCAACCAGTTGAGGAACTGGTTGAACGAGTTGACGGCCTCGGTGGTGAGCGCGTCCCACTGGCCGACGATCTGTGCGCCGACAAGGCTGAGGATCCCGAAGATGATGACGACCACGGTGAGCAGCGACGCCAGGACGGCGAGTCCCCGCGGGACGTGGTGGCGTACGAGCCAGCTCTTCAGCGGCCAGAGCGCGGCGGTGAACAGTACGGCCACGAAGAGGGGGATCGTCACCTCGGAGAGTCGGCTGGCGACGAACCACAGCAGATAGATCAAGCCGGCGATGAGGAGCAGTCGCCAGGCCCAGCCGGCGGCGACGCGCAGTCCGGCGGGTACGGACTCGGCGGAGGCCAGTGCCGCGGCCGACTCCGCGTTCTCCACGAGCGGTGCGCTCGGGGACGCGACCGTACTCTCCGCGGCGAAGATGGCACGGATCTTGGACCAGCTGGGCATCGGGGTCTCCTCGGGTCGGTCTGGGGTAAGCGTAGACACGCGCCCGACCCGTAGGCTTACGGCTCGTGGCTCTCACTATCGGCATCGTCGGCATGCCCAACGCAGGCAAGTCGACCCTCTTCAACGCCCTGACCCAGAACGACGTGCTCGCGGCGAACTACCCGTTCGCGACGATCGAGCCGAACACGGGGATCGTCGGCGTGCCGGATCCGCGCCTTACCGTACTGGCGAATCTGAGCAAGTCGGAGAAGATCGTGCCGGCGACGGTGACGTTCGTCGACATCGCGGGCATCGTCAAGGGCGCCAGTCAGGGCGAGGGGATGGGCAACGCGTTCCTCGCGAACATCCGCGAGGCCGACGCGATCTGTCAGGTGACAAGGGTCTTCAACGATCCCGACGTGACGCACGTCGACGGCAAGGTCGATCCCGGCAGTGACATCGAGACGATCTCCACCGAGTTGATCCTGGCTGACCTGCAGACGCTCGAGAAGGCGCTGCCGCGGGTCGAGAAGGAGGCGCGGATCCGCAAGGAGACGATGCCGAAGTTCCAGGCGATGCTGGGCGCGCAGGAGGTGCTGAACGGCGGTACGGGGGTGTTCCAGGCCGGACTCGACCTGACCCTGCTCCGCGACCTGTTCCTGCTCACGGCCAAGCCATACCTGTACGTGTTCAACATGGACGCCGGCGAGCTCGCCGACGAGGCGCTCAAGGCGAAGCTGAGCGCGATCGTGGCACCGGCGGAGGCTGTGTACCTGGACGCGAAGTTCGAGTCGGACCTCGTGGACCTCGAGCCAGACGAAGCGGCCGAGTTCCTCGCGGACGCCGGTATCGCGGAGCCGGGCCTGGACGTGTTGGCCAGGGTCGGTTTCGAGACGCTCGGCCTGCAGAGCTACCTCACGACAGGCCCCAAGGAGTCCCGCGCCTGGACCATCCGCAAAGGCGCCACGGCCCCCGAGGCCGCCGGCGTCATCCACACGGACTTCCAGAAGGGCTTCATCAAGGCCGAGGTCGTCTCGTACGCCGACCTCGTCGCCCTCGGCTCCATCGCCGCCGCCCGCTCCGCCGGCAAGGCCCGCATCGAGGGCAAGGAGTACGTCATGGCCGACGGCGACGTGGTCGAGTTTCGTTTCTCACCAACATGACAAGCAGGTTGGCGCGAGCGCTATGCGCTAGCTCACCAGTCGACGCACGAGATCCTCGAGTGAGCCCATCGCGAGCTCACGTGTGAGAGTCGCGTCCTCGTGATGCTCTAGCGAGTAGTTCCGGGAGGCGGCCAGGACTGCCGAGGCCGCATCGACCAGGGTTGGCGTTACGATCCCCATTCGAACTATGGCGAGGTTTGCGTCGCGGAGCGGCTGGCGCATCTCGTCGAAGGCGGCCAGGCGCTCATCGCTGTACGCCGGGTCGTGGGGGAATCCATCCATG
The DNA here is from genome assembly GCA_003158895.1 of Propionibacteriaceae bacterium. GTDB lineage: Bacteria > Actinomycetota > Actinomycetes > Propionibacteriales > Propionibacteriaceae > Fen-668. Next base: position 4,273 of record PMLO01000150.1, on the reverse strand, counting down.
TTCGCGATGGCCTCGACGAGTCGGTGTTGGGCGTGCCACACGGTGTCGGTATCTCGGAAGAACGCACTCGTGAGGTCGAGCACCTCGAGTCGGCGGGAATCCGAACGCTCGGCCTCGCGCTGGGTCCTGTCCCGTACCGCGTTAACGACGGCATTGATCAGCGCGCCTAGGGCCACGCCAGCGAGTGCGAAGAGTCCTTCTCTCATGAACGATCCGACGGCTCACACGGCCGCATCGTGCGAGCCGGGCACTCTCGTACCGATGAGGTGCCCGCGGATCAGGGCCACCAGATTCTCGATTCGCTCGCTGTCTGCCGAATACTGCTCCGCCTCAGGGGATGGGAACGAGAGGACCTTGCCATCGCGCAAGGTGACAGTCCAACCGGCCTCCCACTCGAACTTGCTGTTGTCTCCGCGCTCGGTTGTGTCACGGACTCGAGTGACCTTAAGCGATCGGACAGCGGACAGCGGCCAGAGGGAGGCTTCCAAGTCCTCACCTGGGCGGTCAGCCGCGGAACTGGGCACCTGCCAACTCCAATAGCGGGTCGCGCTCGAAGCACGAACGCTGATCAGACAGGCGTCGGTGACTCCCGTCAGAACCCAGACAGTCCGTTCTCCGACGGTGAACGACTCCCCAATGACCTCAACGGGTGTCTCATCCGCGAGCAGCGAAGCGAAGGCCCAGAGGGCCGTCATGGGCGGACGGTAACCGCGTGTCTCGAGCGCCTTCGCAGAAGAATCAAGTTGGTCCCTTGTGAGCATCATGGCTCGACTATGGCACCCGCGGAGACCCCCAGTCAGTCGCTTTGCATCTCTGGCGCGAGGGCACTCGCGCCGAAGCCTCCACGCGATGCCCTTGGGTTAGGAAAATGCGATAGGTAGAAATCGGTACGGATCGGTCCCGAGGGGCATCCGCCAGTCAGGAACCGGGCGCTCGCGTAGCCGCTCGACTAAAGGTCCTCGAGGGGTGGGTCCATGTACCGGAGCACCTTGGAATGAACCTCGGTGAGCATCAGTGACGGGAGACCGTTCAACGAGATGCACTCCTGCAGCTCTTTCTTGTCGAGAGTCTGGACCAGCGTAGACCGAACCCACCCCTTCTTCTTGAGCCCAGCGACGCCCGCCCCCAACTTGACGTCGTACGGGGAGCCCTGCTCGCCGGACGAGACGGGACATATGAGCACGACGGGCCAGTCTGGGTCACAGTTGCGATGGTCCCCGGACACCACGAGTACAGTCCTGCGGTCGTGAGGGGTCCGATACTGCTCAGGAGGCATGGCGACAACCTCATCGGCTACGTAGTAGACACACCCCGCACGAATAACCACTCCGTCAGGCTACTGAACTGCGTGGATCACGTCCGTGCAAACGCGTGGTAGTCGGCCATTATTTGGTCAGCGTCAAATCCGGCATCCGCTTCGAAGGTGGATCCCTCAAAGTCCATGAGCGCGCTCATCCGGGCGCGCTCGGCACGGCTGAGGCGACCAGAAACGCGACAGCCTTCAGTCAGGAAGTCTGACCACGCCTGGTGGATCTCTTCCTTGGGGATCTCGATGTCCCTCACCTGAGGCACGAAGTGCGCCGAGTAGGGCCCCACATCGTGAGTGAGGTTTCTGAGGTCCCAACCCGATAAGTGCCCGAAGTTGTCCCAGACCGACTCCAGCACTTCCGCGACGTCCTCCGGCACCGAGACCCGAGTCTCGGGAGTCGGTATCGGGCGGTCCCCGTTGCTCTTGAATTGCCCGTACATCGGCTTGATCGCGGGGCCATGGTCCCAGGCCTGAATCGGCTCGTTCACTAGTGAGGTGCCGTACAGCGAACCGAAGCAACTCTCCGCGAGGAAAACCAACTTCTGCAGCTGCATATTGGAGATCGAATCAGCCCCCGTACGTTCGTGGGCGTACTGCAAAATCCAGTCCGCCACATCACGCGACCGCATAGCCACCCTCCTGGCTCGATGCGCCCATGTTAGGGCACACCACCCACAACCGACTCCGCGACGCCCATGTTCCTTCGAACTGAACGGTCCTGGGCGCGGTTGCCCTCCACGAATGTCAGCCCCAGTGTTGGCCCCCTTGGGCTTCATGCCGCCTGGTCCGTCGCGGCCGAGGTGGTCGGGCTCGCTGGGTAGGTGACGATCGAGACGTCGAACAGGTCGAGGTCGGTGACGTCGCGCTCGGTGTAGTCCTTGTTCCACGTCTGGCCCGAGGGCGAGCACGCGAACGCGAAAGACATCTGACTCATGTCACGCCGGGCCAGCGCGGACTGCGCCGCCTGCGCCAGGGGCGACCCGGCCGTATCGATCGTCGCATCGATCCACAGGCCCGTCTGTCCGAGGCCCTGGGGGTCATCCTGGGGCCGTAGGACCTCACGCAGGGTCAGGGTGCCCGAGGCGGTACGGGCGAGCGGGATGCCCTCATGGTTCAAGAGCAACCGCACGTCTTGCCGCTCCGCGATGGCCCGCGTGAACGCGCCGACCGCGATGGTCTCGGCGTAGGTGCCTAGGAAGTCGGTCACGTCGTACGCCACGCCCGTTACTGAGGCGTAGCCGGTCAGCCGTACCGGCCCGCCCAGACCCGTGGGGGTCTGAGCGGGCGCGGTCGCTGTCTTGCGGGTTTCGATCATCAGCCGAGCGTGACCTTGGCGAGGCCGGTACCCGTCATGGCCTGGACGCTCGCGGTGTAGCGGTTGATAAGTGCGCTGTACGCATGCACGCGGAACAACACGCCCATCGTGTCGGCATACGGGGCATCGAACGAGGTCGCGAACAGCTCCGACTCCCACAGCCAGACGTCGGCCGCCCGCATGATCAGCACGAACTCGTTGCCGCTGGCCACGGTCAGCGCCGGGTCGACATACACGGGGAGTCCCGCGAACGTTCCGGCCATGCCCTGCGCAGTCGGCTCGCCGGCCGATCCGAACGCGTTCAGCGTGCCGCCCGAGGATGCCGGCGGTACGAGCGGGCGGCCCTGGGTGTCGACGGCCTCAGAGATCCAGCCCCAACGCTCCGGGCTCATCACGACGTGTGTGGCGGGCGCGAACCGGGCGTTAGCCATCGCGGCGGCCACCTTGGTCACCTGTGCCTGGAACGACGTGGCCACGGTCGCGGACGCGACCACAGGTGACGCCTGGGTCCAGGTGACGGCCGTACCCATGCCCGAGGTCGTGAGGCCCTTGAGCTGACCGGACACGCCCGAACCGGAGGCAACTTGCACGTCGAGCTGCTTTCCATAGTCAGCCGACAAGTCGCCCAGGATGATCTGGTCGAACGGGATGCCGGACTGGTCGAGCATCTGCTGGCTGACGATCTGCTTACCCGCGATGGTTGTGATGCCGGACGTCGCCGCGCTCGTGGTCATGTCGGTGTTCGACAGTGCCCCGTTCTGCGTGGCCTGTACGCCCTCGGTCGTGCCGCCGGTGACCTGCGGCAGGTTGATCGAGGAGACGCCGTAGGGCAGCGCGAACTTCGTGAGCAGGTCGGCCGTCACGCGAGCCGGACGGGCGAGCTTGATCCAGTCAGCCACCAGCCAGGCGGGCGGGGCGAACTGGCCACCAGCGCCGGCCGTGGTCGACAGCGCGCGCTCGTTGAGGCCCATGACGGCGTTGTTCCTGTGAAGTCGTTCGGCAGCCGCCCAGTCACCGCGACGGGCCGCGTAGGTGTCGCGGAAGAACGAGGTCTGGCCGGTCATGGCGTCGTCCTCGCGGTAGACAGGCTCCTCGCGGAGTACCTGCACGTTCGGAATCCGCACGCCACCGGCAGAGGTCCGAAACGACGTCCCGCCCCCCGGGGTGTTGGACAGGCCGGTGACCTTCCCGGCGCGGATCTCGGCCGCGTCGCGCTCGCGCTGTTCAGCGAGCCGCTTGCTCACGTCGGCCAGGTCGTCGGCCAGGTCGTCGGCGCGCTTAGTGAGGTCCTTGATCTTCGCCTTGTGGTCGTCGCCCGCACGCGTGGCCGCATCGGGGGTCAGGGTGCCGTCGACGTAGTTGGCCTGGCGGAGCTGCGCCCGCTCGGTCTTGACGGAATCGAACTCGGTGTTGATGGCAGCAACGCGCTGCTCGAGCATTGAAGTCAGATTGCTCATGATGTTTTCTCCAGGAATGGGATCGCACGCATGGCGTGCGGAATGAGTGAGGGGTTACTTCGCGCGGGCTTTCGCGCGGTGGTCTGGGCTCCGCCCGGACCTACCCCACTCCATTCCAGGAGTGCTACATCTGCCCATCGTGTCAGGAGCGGCTATCCAGCCGTCTCGTCCTGACTCACCTACAGAATAGCG
>PMLO01000158.1:431-9476 GCA_003158895.1 Propionibacteriaceae bacterium | reverse complement strand
TGGTACGACGCCTTCACGAACGCCTCAAAGCCAAGCCCCAGACTCACGAGCCTGTTCACCGAGCGGGCATTCGTGATCTTGCCGCTCGTCGCGGCCGCGACGAGCTGCGCCGACACCTGGGCCGGCGTCCACGTGGGATTGGTGTGCAGGACCTGGGCGGCGACCCCCGCGACGAGCCCTGCCGCGTACGCCGTACCGGAACCCGTGGCGGTGGCGGTCGTGCCGGTGATGTCGGCGATGCTGACGTCCTGGCCCGGCGCGTACATATCGATGCACGATCCGTACGAGGTGTTAGCCGCCTCCGCGTTGGACGAGTTCGATCCCGCGACCGTGATGGCGGCCGTCGCTCTGCCGGGACTACTGAGACAGGCATCGACGTTCGCGTAGTCGGCGGCGACGACCACCGTGATGCCCGCATTGATGACGCTCTGGACGGCGGCGTCGACGTCGTTCAACGCATCAGTCCCGAGGCCGATGTCGACGATCGCCGGGGTTCCTGCGGTGTGGTGGGCGATGACGTAGTCGAGGGCGGAGAGGAGACCGGAGGCGTACCCGCTCCCGTTGCAGTCGAGGACACGCAGCGGTACGAGTGTGACGCCCTTCGCGGCACCCAGCGTCGATCCGCCGATCAGGCTGGCCACCGCGGTGCCCTGGCCGTCGCAGTCGCCGGGGTCGGTGTCACCGTCAACGAAGTCGTACCCCGCGGCGACCGTCAGGCCCGAGAACTGGGAATGGGCCCGGTAGATGCCTGTGTCGACGACGAACACCGACACACCGCTTCCGGTGTTGAGCGCCGTGTAGTTGCCGTCGAGCGAGGCGGTCCGGCTGTCGAGGATGTCGAGATCCCACGGCGCGCCGCTCTGGACCGACGACGATGTCACGGTCGCCTTGGCCTTCACTGTGCCGACCCGCGTACCGGTTGAGGAGATGACCTTGTCCACGCGGACCGACTTCACGTACGGGTTCGCCTCGAGCGCCTTGGCCTGGGTGGCGGTGAGGGTGGCGATGCCGCCGGAGATCGCTTTGTCCAGGACCTTCGCGTCAGGGCCGAGCAGACCGGGGATCACCTTCTGGGCGGACACGCCGTCCTTGAGCTCCACGATGTAGGTCGCTGTGGTGTCGTCGGCGTGCGCAGTGGGTATGACGCCAACGACGAGGGCGAAGGAGGCCAACAAGGCCAGCAGCATCCGGGGTGCGCGCATCGGGGGACTCCTCATCGGTTCCACCACGTCGTGGAGGAACCGCTCGACGGTAAAGTCAGGTGCCCAGGCTGGGCGCTCCCCCCGGGGCGCTCTGCCGAACTCGCACATGCCAACACGGATCGAGTGGGTCGTGCGGCGAACAAAACAGTATTCTCATCTTCACTTCAGGTATGGGTTTGGGGCCTCCCCGGTTCTCAGCCCCTCAATAGCGCCGATCACCCCCGCTCCCGCTCCTGCCGAGACGTCGGCTGGCTAGTGTGGAATCGTGCGCGTACTCATCACCGGCGGCGCCGGATATATCGGAAGCACCATCGCGTCAGCCTGTCTCGACGCCGGCCACGAGGTCGTCGTGGTCGACGACTTCTCACAAGGTCGGCGGGAATTCGTGACGGGTCGGACGGCGTACGAGGGCGACATCTCCGACCCCACCCTGATGGACAGGGTCTTCACCGAGCAGACCATCGACATCGTCGTCCACTGTGCGGCTGCGATCATCGTGCCGGAGTCGGTGGCGGAGCCGCTGTTCTACTACGAGAACAACGTCGGCAAGACGCTCGACCTGCTGGCGTCGATGGACCGCCACGGCGTACGTCGCATCGTGTTCTCCTCCTCGGCCTCCCTGTACGGGGATCCGGTCGACGGGGAGCTTGCCGTCACCGAGGAGTCGCCGGTCGCGCCGGGGAGCCCGTACGCACGGACGAAGCTCGTCATGGAGATGGCGCTGTCCGACGTCGCTCATGGCTCCGACCTGCGGGCGATCGCGCTGCGCTACTTCAACCCGATCGGCGCCGACCCCACGATGCGTACCGGCCAGCAGCGTCCGCACCCCAGCCACGTACTGGGCAAGATGCTCGACGCGTGGCTCGAGCACGGCACGTTCACCATCACCGGCTGCGACTGGGACACTCCTGACGGCACCGGCATCCGCGACTACCTCCACATCTGGGACCTGGCCAAGGCCCACGTCGCCGCGATCGAGCGCTTCGACACGGTGACCGGCTCCGATCCGTACCGGGTCATCAACATCGGCCGCGGCGAAGGCGTGTCTGTACGGGAGCTGGCCGAGGCGTTCCAGACCGCCACGGGCGAGCCCCTCACCATTGCCGAAGGCCCGGCCCGGCCCGGCGACGTGCTCGGCGCGTACGCGATCGTCGACACCGCACATTCCGAGCTCGGCTGGACCGCCGAGCTCACCGTCGCCGACGGCATTCGCGACGCGATCGCCTGGATCCCGAAGCGCAAGGAGCTCCTGGGCTATTGACCGCGCTCGTCGACGTGCGGTTCGATCCGGCATCGACGAAAGGCGGATCATGAGCGGCACTGGTACACCGGAGGATCCCTGGGTTCTCAAAACTCCTCCGCGAAGCAGCGAGTACGAGATGTGGCTGGACACCATCGGCGACCGGGACGTGATCGTCTGCAAGGTCGGCACGACGATCCTCCACTACGACCGTCGCTGCCTCGACGACCTCCACGCCATGCTGACGGCTGCCGGCGACTGGGTCGACCTCGGCTCGGCCGACGAGCAGAAGGACGCCAAGCCGGGCACGGTCGAGGCATGGGGCCGGTCAGCCGACAACCCGATCGGCGGGTGGTACGGGCTCAAGAAGGGACTACGCGGACGCTTCGGCATGTACGTGCCGCCGCTCATGGAAGAGCTTGGCCGCGCCGAGGTCGAGCACAACCCCCGCAACAACCGCATGCGAGCGATCTGAGCGGGACAGGTCCTCTCCCGAACGGGTACAGGTCCTCTCCCGAACAGGTACAGGTCCTCTCCCCGCGGGTCAGCCCTCCTGGGCCACGATGGTGCGAAGGTACGTGCCGTAGCCAGACTTGCCGAGGGCGTCGGCCTGCTTGAGCAGCTGCTCGGTGTCGATGAAGCCGTTGCGCCAGGCGATCTCCTCGGGGGAGCCGACCAGGAGCCCGGTGCGCTTCTGCATCGTGCGGACGAACTCGCCCGCCTCTGACAGTGAGTCGAACGTACCGGTGTCGAGCCAGGCCGTACCGCGCGGCAGCAGGGCCACCTTGAGGTCTCCCTCCTGCAGGTACACGCGGTTGAGATCAGTGATCTCGTACTCCCCGCGCGCCGACGGCCGGAGGTCGGCGGCGTAGTCGCAGACACGCTCGTCATAGAAGTACAGCCCGGGCACCGCCCAGTGCGACTTCGGATGCGCCGGCTTCTCCTCGATGGACAGCGCGGTGCCGGCCTCGTCGACCTCCACCACCCCGTACGCGGTCGGGTCTGCGACCCAGTACCCGAAGATCGAGGCGCCCTCGACGTCGGCCAAGCCACGGAGCTGGGTGCCGAGGCCGCGGCCGTAGAACAGGTTGTCGCCGAGGACCAGCGCGGACTTGTCGCCGCCGACGTGGTCGCGACCGAGTACGAATGCCTGGGCGAGGCCGTCGGGCGAGGGCTGGATCGTGTACGAGATCGACATGCCCCATTGCGACCCGTCACCCAACAGCCGCTGGAACGCAGGGCTGTCGGTCGGCGTGGAGATGACGAGAACCTCGCGGATACCCGCGAGCATGAGCGTCGACAGCGGGTAGTAGATCATCGGCTTGTCGTACACCGGGAGCATCTGCTTGCTCGACCCGATCGTCAGCGGATGGAGCCGCGTGCCCGCCCCACCGGCCAGGATGATGCCCTTCACGTCGGCCTCCCTGCCATGCGGGGACACCGTGTCACCGTCGGCGCGGGCTAGTGTATCGGCCATGCAGAGGCTCCTCGTGACCGGCGGCGCCGGGTTCATCGGCTCCAACTTCGTCCGCTGGCTCATGGCGAACACCGACGTGTCGGTCGTCGTGCTCGACAAGCTCACGTACGCGGGCAACGAGGACTCCCTGTCCGACCTGCCGACAGATCGCGTACAGCTCGTTGTCGGCGACATCTGCGACGCCGAGCTCGTCGACCGCCTCGTGGCCGACACCGATGCGATCGTCCACTTCGCCGCCGAGTCCCACAACGACAACTCGCTGAACGACCCCTGGCCGTTCGTACAGACCAACATCGTCGGCACGTACACGCTGCTGCAGGCCGCCCGGAAGCACGACACGAGGATCCACCACATCTCCACCGACGAGGTGTACGGAGACCTCGAGCTCGACGACCCCGAGCGCTTCCACGAGACCACCTCGTACAACCCCTCAAGCCCGTACTCGTCCAGCAAGGGCGCGTCCGATCTGCTCGTCCGCGCCTGGGTGCGCTCGTTCGGCGTCAGGGCGACGATCTCGAACTGCTCGAACAACTACGGCCCGTACCAGCACATCGAGAAGTTCATCCCCCGCCAGATCACGAACGTGCTGAGCGGCCTGCGGCCCAAGCTGTACGGGACCGGCGAGAACGTCCGCGACTGGATCCACGTCGACGACCACAACTCGGCCGTCTGGACCATCCTCCAAGACGGCCGGATCGGCGAGACGTACCTCATCGGTGCCGACGGCGAGAAGAACAACAAAGAGGTCATCGAGTCGATCCTCGGGCTGCTGGGGCAGCAGACGGACGCGTACGACCTCGTCACCGATCGTCCCGGTCACGACATGCGCTACGCGATCGACTCCTCGAAGCTCCGTGCCGAGCTTGGCTGGAAGCCGAAGTACCGCAACTTCACCGAGGGCCTCATGGCCACGATCGACTGGTACAAGGCGAACGACTCCTGGTGGCGCCCGGCCAAGGAAGCCACCGAGGCCAAGTACGCGAAGACGGGGCAGTGACGCATGGCTGACGTGAGCGTCGAGACCACGCCCATCGAGGGGATGCTCGTGGTGCGCCTGCAGGTGCACGGCGACAACCGCGGCTGGTTCAAGGAGAACTGGCAGCGGGAGAAGATGGTCGCCCTCGGCCTTCCGGACTTCGGCCCGGTGCAGAACAACATGTCGTACAACGCGGAGATCGGCACGACCCGCGGCATCCACGCCGAGCCATGGGACAAGTTCGTCTCGAGCGCGCAGGGGCGTTACTTCGGTGCGTGGGTCGACCTGCGTGAGGGGTCGGGCTTCGGCACTGTCTTCACCGTTGAGGTCGACGAGTCGGTGGCGGTCTTCGTGCCGCGCGGCGTCGCGAACGCCTACCAGACGCTCACCGAGAACGTCACCTACAGCTACCTCGTCAACGACCACTGGTCCGCCGACAAGACAGACGACTACTCGTACGTGAACCTCGCCGACGAGACCGTCGCGATCCCGTGGCCGATCCCGCTCGACCAGGTGCAGATCTCCGAGAGGGACCTCGCACATCCGCGTCTCGCCGACGCCAAGCACGTACCGGCGCTCAAGACGCTCATCCTCGGCGGCAAGGGCCAGCTCGGGCGGGCGCTCGCTGTCGCGTTCCCGGGCGCGACGAGCGTCGATCTCGACGAGCTCGACCTCACCGACGCGGCTCAGGTCGGGGCGTGGCCGTGGGCCGACTACGACCTCGTCCTGAACGCGGCCGCGTGGACGAACGTCGACGGCGCGGAGACGCCCGACGGCCGCGCGAGTGCGTGGAAGGCGAACGCGACCGTACCGGCGATGCTCGCGCGGATCGCGGCGGCACATCGGCAGACGCTCGTACATGTCTCGAGCGACTATGTGTTCGACGGCATGAAGAGCGGCTGGACCGAGGACGACGACCTGGCGCCGCTGAGCGTGTACGGGCAGACGAAGGCGGCGGGCGACCTCGCCGTGTCGGTCACGCCACGGCACTACCTGCTCCGTACGAGCTGGGTCGTCGGCGACGGCAAGAACTTCCTGCGTACGATGGCCGACCTCGCCGCGCGCGGCGTCTCCCCGAGCGTTGTCGACGACCAGGTCGGACGGTTGACGCACACGTCGAACCTGGCTGCCGCGATCGCGCACCTGGTGCGGACGAAGGCCGCGTACGGTACGTACAACATCACCGACGGCGGCCCCGAGGTGAGCTGGGCGGACATCGCCAAGGCTGTGTACGTGAGAGGTGGCCGGTCGGCTGACGATGTGACGCCGGTCTCCACCGAGGCGTACTACGCCGGCAAGGGCAGCATCGCCCCACGCCCCGCGCGCAGCACGCTCGACCTGTCCAAGATCGAAGCCACCGGCTACGTCGTCCCCGTGTACGAGCCGGGCTTCATCTGAGGCAGGTCACGTACATTCACTGGCAAATACCCGGTCGCCGATCGCTATAGGCATCGCAGGCNNCTGCCGCCGCAGGTGGGCGGATCGGGTGCCTCACGGGACTGCGTGACCACGGGGTCTGGGTCCCGCCCACGACACCCCCACATCATCACCCCGCGGTGGCTCGTCGCAGGCGTGACGGGAGTCCAGCACGCTTTGCCCCGCCTGGCGGCCTGGGCGCCGAGTGCCATCCGGTACGACGTTGTCGAGTGCCTGCGTCAGGTCCTGCGGCACCACGACGTGGAGACGTCGCTGATCGTCCTGGAGTCGGCATGCAACCTGCGGCTCGTCTCGACGGAGACGGTGAGCGAGCTGATCGCTGCATGCCCTGGGCCAATAGCCGAACAGCTCGCGCGGTTCGACCCACGGTCTGAGTCAGGGAGCGAGACGCGGGTCCGGCTGTTTCTGGTCCGCCTGGGCTACCCCGTTCGCCCGAAGATCCTCATCCCTTGTGTAGGCCGAGTCGACCTGCTCGTGGGTAAGTCACTGATTATCGAGTGCGACTCGCACGCGCATCACACCGGGGAGACGCACTATCGGATCGACCGTTCCCGGGACCTCAATGCCACAGCGGGCGGCTACCGGGTCGTCCGCCTCACCTGGGAGCAGATCTTTCTGACGTGGGCCTCGACGCAGGGCCTGCTCCTCACCCATCTGCGGGCCCGCGGGTATCGTCGGCCGCCCCTCGCGCGGCAATTTCATCCATTCACTGGCAAAAACGCGGCCGCCGATCGATATCTGCATCGGCGGCCCGATTTCTGCCACTGAATGGAGAACCGGTCATCGCTCACAGTGCGCGCCGCGACAGCTGACGGACCCGAGGTACGACCTCGTGTGGTCGCACCGGGTCGTCGTCGGAGTGCCGGCCCGGGTAGGTCAGGCGACCGGCCGCGTCGGACAGGCCTTCGGGTCACGGAGCCGCTGCATGAGGCCGAGGCCGGTGACGAGCACGGCCATCCCGGCAGACGAGAGCTGCCACGGGTTCGCGTGGAGCATCACCGCGGCGAAGGGCAGAGAGGTGACGGCCACCACCGCGCACGGTCCACAGCCCCAGACCGGGACACGGCCCGCTCCCGGCCCCGGCACGTACGTGGCCAGGCTCGCTGCTCCGAGTGCCGAGGCGACACCGACGACAAGGATCCAGGTCAGTGGTGCGTAGGTGAGCCCGCCTCCGGCAGACGTCAGCGCGAGCCATGCCAGGGGGGCGAGGGTCACGCCCACGAGCACCCGACGCGGTCTCGCCGACGGCAGCGCGGCGGCAACGGCGACGGACTGCGGCGCGCGACGGATCTCTGTCATGGTGTGACTATACCCCGTAGGGTATATGGTCCACCACGGACCGCCGGAGCTCCGTTTCTGAGAATCCTCAACCATGGCTCGGGCTATGTCTCGTCTACTCAGGCTCGGCTTCAACCAGTCTTCTCAGATCTGAGAAGCGAGGCTGTAGGGTGGCGCGCATGTCAGGACGCCGGAGCAAGGCCACGGCGCGTCGCGCGATCCGCGATCGCTGGGTGCCCACCGTGCTCAGGGTGACCCTGGGGCTTGCCCTGTCCGTCGGGCTCTCCGGGCTGGCCCTCGGCACGTACCTCTTCTCCGGCCACTCGCTCGTCGGACAGAGCGGGCCGAGTCTGGCCGTACCGCTCGGATCCTCCGCAGTGGCGGGCGACGGTACGGGGTCGGCGAGCCCCGACAGCACGCCGTCGGCCACCGTCGCGGGCGACCCGTCCCAACCGCCCGCCCCCTCGACGGCCGTGGCCGCACCATCCGCGTCAAGCACCGCCAAGCAGACCCGCGCTAGCGCGGCCAAGGTCAACGCCCAGTCCTTGCCGTCGGCAACCACGGCGGTACCTCAACCCAGCGCCGCCTCCAGCTCCTCGGCGGTCGCGTCCAGCGCACCCGCGACCAACGCGACGTACGAGCAGCAGGTCCTGGCGCTGACGAACGCCGAACGTACGGCCGTCGGCTGCCCGGCGCTGACCTGGAACGGCACACTGGCCTCAGTGGCTCGTGCGCACAGCCAGGACATGGCGACGAACAACTACTTCGACCACAACAGCCAGAACGGGACCACCCCGGAGCAGCGGATCACCGCAGCCGGCTACACGTACACGCAGCTGGCCGAGAACATCGCCGCCGGCCAGGCGACGCCGGCGGACGTCCTGTCCAGCTGGATGGGCAGCGCCGGCCACAAGGCCAACATCCTCAACTGCTCGCTCACCCAGCTGGGCGTGGGGTACGCGACGGGCGGCTCGTACGGCTCGTACTGGACCCAGGACTTCGGCACCCCCTAGAGGCCCCACCGCCCTCTGGGCAACGTCCGTGCCCCGAGTTAGTGTCGGCCCATGACGGAGAGCTACCTCGCCCAGAGCGCGGTGACGGACCCTCGAGCGTACGCATCGTGGGTGGCGGAGCTCCCTGGAGATGTGGCGTCGCTTCGCGAAGCCTCCTCCCACCTGGTCTTTCACTACTGGGCCGGGGGCGACTTCGCCGCGCACGGAGTGCCTGCGGAGCGCGCGACCGAGATCGACACCCGCTACGTCGACGACATCCTCGCGCTGCTGCACGAGCGGTCGTCCGAGCCACTGAGCGTTCCGCGCGACCCGTCGCAGCAGTTCGTCGGTTGCTGCCGTGACTACACCGCGCTGTTCGTCTCGTTCGCCCGCGCCCATGGGATTCCCGCCCGGTCGCGGGTCGGGTTCGCCGGCTACTTCGT
>PMLO01000158.1:0-417 GCA_003158895.1 Propionibacteriaceae bacterium | reverse complement strand
GTGCTGCCCGTCGTGGACGTCCCCCGCGACCGGTTCCTCACCGGCGCCGCCGCGTGGCGCGCCGCCCGGGCCGGAACGCTGGACCACGAGCGCTTCGTCGTGGACCCGAGCCTGCAGGAGCCCTTCCTGCGCTCCTGGCCCTACCTTGCCCACAACCTCGTCCTCGACCTTGCCGCGCTCGGGTCGCGGGAAATGATCCTGTGGGACGAGTACGGGCTGTTGGCCGGTCCGCTCTCGGACATCGACAGGGAGCTTCTCGATGAGGTGGCTGCCGCGATCAGCGACGAGGTCGACCCGGGTCTCGTCGAGTCCTGGCTGCACAGCGACCCACTGCGGATCCCTGAGGAGCTCATGAGCTACAGCCCGAGGTCCGGTCCGCGCCAGGTGACGCTCCGCCCGGGCGTGGCCACGTAGCGG
>PMLO01000192.1:741-6904 GCA_003158895.1 Propionibacteriaceae bacterium | reverse complement strand
GGGTGGACCGTGCCACGGTCCCGTACGAACTCCAGCAGGTCCGCCGCTCGCGCGATGGTCGCGTCATCCCACGGTCGACGCGCCTCGCGAGGGTGCATGAGCGCCGCCGTGGCCCGCGGCAGGTAGCCGTAGTTGACGAACGCGTCCTCCTCGATGGGCAGCTTCGCGTAGCGGCGCTCGAGATCTCCGGCGCGATAGCCGGCGACCCGGTGCCGCAGGATGAGGTCCTGCGCCCTCGCCGGCTGCCGGATCGGATCAGCCTGTACGAACCCGAGCTTCTCGATCGCTCGCGGCAAGATGGTCGGCCGGAACAGCGTGCGCCCCACCGCGTACCGCCGCAGCTGCGCCAGAGTCACCGTCACGGTTGCAGAACTTACCGTGGACCTCCGACAGTCTCTGCGCTCACCACAACGCGCCCGCGACGACGAGGGCGAGCGGCAGAGTGATCACGCACAGGAGAGTGGACAAGCACAGCAGCCGGGTCGCGAACTGGGTGTTCTGGTCGTGGCGGACGCTGAAGATGACCAGCATCGCGCCGACCGGGGTGGCGATCGAGATGAGGATCGCCATGCGCGCCACCGGGTCGATCGGGAGCAGGCCGAGCAGCACGATGAAGATGGCCGGTACGAGGATGTTGCGGGCCAACACGCCGAGCCAGACGAACTTGTCGCTGAAGATCGTGCGCAGGCTGAACGCGGCGAGGTTCACCCCGACGACGATCATGCTCAGCGGGGTGTTCATGGCGGCCAGGTAGCCCACCACGTCCGACGCCGGCGTGGGGATGTGAATCGACAGCACGTACAGCGGCAGCGCNNGTGGCCGAACAGCGAGATGCCGTGGGTCCACACGTACACGGTGTAGGCGGCCACGTACGTGACGGCGTAGAACACGCCATCGCTGCCGAGCAGCGCCTGCGTCAGGGGGATACCGATGAAGCCGGCGTTCGAGTAGACGGTGCCGAACTGCAGGGCCTTGCGCATGGCTGTGTCCGGTACGAGCCGACGGTTCATGAGAGCCCGTGCCACCGCGATCGTGATCGCGAACGCGGCGAGGTCGATGACGAAGACGATCCCGATGCTCCGCAGTCGGCCCGCGTCGAACGGACGCTGGAACGCCTGGATGGTGACGGCCGGTACGACGAGGAACAGGAGCAGGTTCGTCAGCCCCCGCAGCGCCTCCGTACCGAGCCACTTCGCGCGGTACGCGACCCAGCCGACGGCCATGAGGCCGAACATGATCGCCACCTGGGTTGCGGGGACGGTGAAACCCACCACGCCCCCTCTCGCAGGTGCCATGTGTCATGGCGCCCGCGCAGGCCGCCTCGGGCAGCCTAGACCGGACGCCGCGACCGGCGGCCTCCGGGTGAGACGTCAGACGTTGTAGCCGACGGACCGCAGCTGTTCGACACCATCGGGAGTGATGGCCTCCAGCGACCACGGCGGCAGCCAGACCCAGTTGATCGTCACGGACTTCACGAGGCCCTCGAGGGCCAGCTCGGTGTCGTACTCGAGCCGGTCGGTGAGCGGGCAGGTCGGCGACGTGAGCGTCATGTCGATCGTGGCGTTCATGTCGTCGTCGAGGTGGATCCCGTACACGAGGCCCAGGTCGACCACGTTGACCATGAGCTCGGGGTCGACGACGTCCTTCATGGCCTCGGTGACGTCCTCGACGGTGGCCCGGGTCTGCGGGGCTCCGGGGAGCGGCTCCTTGACCAGCTCGGACGGTCTGGTCGACGTGTCGGTGGGTTCGGTCATGACTCCTCCTTCGCGCTCGCCTGGACCCGTAGCAGCGCATCGCGCACCGCGGACCAACCGAGCATCGCGCACTTCACTCTGGCGGGGAACTGGGCGACGCCCTCGAACGCCACCGCGTCCTCGAAGACGGCTTCGTCAAGCGAGACCTTGCCCTGCCCCTGGATCATCTTCTGGAAGCCGTCGTACAGCTCCAGTGCATGCGCCGGCGAGCCGCCGATGACCAGCTCGGTCATCACCGAGGTCGACGCCTGCGAGATCGAGCAGCCGACTGCTTCGTACGACACGTCGGTGACGGCTCCATCGGCAACCGTGACGCGCAGCGTCAGCTCGTCGCCGCAGGACGGGTTCACGTGGTGCACCTCGACGTCGTACGGCTCGCGCAGGCCCGCGTTCCGCTTCACGCGGTAGTGATCGAGGATGATCTCCTGGTACAGCTGCTCAACGCTCACCGCACGCCCCCTGTCGTGGCCAGCCGTCCACCGAAGAACGCCCCGGTGTAGTCGAGGGCCTCGACGAGCCGGTCGATCTCGGCGTGCGTCGTGTACAGGTACACCGACGCCCGACAGCTCGACTGCACGCCCAGCCGGTCGTGCAGCGGCCGCGCGCAGTGGTGGCCGCCGCGGATCGCGACCCCGCGCGAGTCGAGAAGCTGCATGACGTCGTGCGGGTGGACGCCGTCGAGGGTGAACGAGATCGCTCCCCCACGGTCGACGGCCTCGGTCGGCCCGAGGATCCGCAGGCCCTGCACCTTCTGCATCTCGGCCAGCGCGTACGCGGTCAGGTCCTGCTCGTGAGCCGCGATCTGATCCATGCCCAGCGCGGACACGTACCTGATGGCCTCGTGCAGCCCGACCGCTTGCGCGATCGGCTGGGTGCCGGCTTCGAACCGGTATGGCGGCGGGGCGAACGTGGACCCGGTCATCTTGACCACCTCGATCATCTCCCCGCCCCCGAGGAATGGAGGCAGGCTGTCGAGGAGCTGGTACGAGCCCCAGAGCACGCCGATCCCGGTCGGCCCGCAGATCTTGTGGCCGGTGAAGGCGAGCATGTCGCACCCCAGCGCGGCCACGGACGTGGGCAGCTGAGGCACACCCTGCGACCCGTCGACCACCATCACGGCACCGACGGCGTGCGCCATCGCAGCGACCTGGGCGACGGGGTTGACCGTGCCGAGCACGTTGCTGACCCAGGTGATCGAGACGACCTTCGTCCGCTCGTTGATCAGGCCATCGCGCGCGGCGGCCTCGAGGTCGAGCCGGCCCTCCTCGGTGATGTCGAACCAGCGCAGGGTGGCGCCGGTCCGCTCGCACGCGAGCTGCCACGGGACGATGTTCGAGTGGTGCTCCATGACGGAGACCACGATCTCGTCACCCGGGCCCAGCGCGGCGGACAACGTGTGGGCCGCGAGGTTCAGAGCCTCCGACGCGTTCTTCGTGAACACGACCTCTTCCCAGCGCGGCGCACCGATGAAGTCTGCGATCGCGACACGCGCACCCTCGAACGCCGCCGTGGCCTCCGCGCCGAGCACATGCATGGCACGGGCGACGTTCGCGTTGTGGGCGAGGTAGTGATCGGCGATCGCGTCGACGACCCGACGCGGCTTCTGGCTCGTGTTCGCCGAGTCCAGGTACGTCAACGGGTACGCGCCGAGCCGGCGCTCCAGGA
This sequence comes from Propionibacteriaceae bacterium, assembly GCA_003158895.1. Taxonomy (GTDB): domain Bacteria; phylum Actinomycetota; class Actinomycetes; order Propionibacteriales; family Propionibacteriaceae; genus Fen-668. The sequence goes on along the minus strand of PMLO01000192.1, from coordinate 3,485 downwards.
TCGGGAAATCTCGGCGCACCGCCTCGACGTCGTACGGCTCGCTCACTAGCTCGTCGCCACCTTCGTGTACTTCTCGTAGCCGTTAGCCTCGAGCTCGTCGGCAAGCTCGCGGCCGCCCTCCTCGACGATGTGGCCGTCGACGAAGACATGGACGAAGTCGGGGTTGATATAGCGAAGGATGCGCGTGTAGTGCGTGATGAGCAGCACGCCGCGGTCGCCCTGCGACGCGTACCGGTTGACGCCCTCGCTCACGATCCGCAGCGCGTCGATGTCGAGGCCCGAGTCGGTCTCGTCAAGGACGGCGAACTTCGGGTTCAGCAGCTCGAGCTGCACGATCTCGTGCCGCTTCTTCTCGCCGCCCGAGAATCCCTCGTTGATGCTGCGAGCGCTGAACTCCGGGTCGAGGTCGAGCCGGGACAGAGACTCGTTGACCTCCTTGATCCACGTACGGACCTTCGGNNCTCAGCGTGGTGAGCTCGACGCCGTCGAGGGTCACCGATCCCGAAGTGATCTTGTACTTGGGGTGACCCGCGATGGAGTACGCCAGCGTCGACTTGCCCGAGCCGTTCGGGCCCATGATCGCGTGGATCTCGCCCCGACGGACCGTGAGGTCGACGCCCTTGAGGATCTCCTTGGTGCCCGCCTCGGTCTCGACGGTGACGTGCAGGCCGCTGATGACCAGGCCCTGGTTGAGTGCCATTGCGTTCAGTTCTCCTCGAAGTGGTACGGGTGGGCGATGTCGACGAGCACGTCGTCGCCCTCGATGCTGATCGGATAGATAGGGACCGGCATGGTGGCCGGGAGCTGGTCGGGCCAGCCGGTGCGCAGGTTGAAGCGTGACCCGTGCATGTAGCACTCGATGTGGCAGTCCTCGACGTCGCCGTCCGAGAGCATTACCTCGGCGTGGCTGCACTCGTCGTGGATGCAGAACCATCCCTCGTCGGTCGAGATCACGACGACGGGTACCCCGCCGACGGTCGCTGCGCGCGGTCTGTTCATGACCACGTCCGCGGCCGCGCACGCGCGTGCGAACGTCATGCGGCCACCGACTTCGCGAGCTCGGCCTCGATGGCGGTCAGGAGCCTCTTCTCGAGGTCCGGCACGCCGATCTTGGCGATGATCGCCGCGAAGAAGCCGCGCACGACGAGCCGGCGCGCCTCCTTCGAGTCGATGCCACGGCTCTGGAGGTAGAACAGCTGCTCGTCGTCGAAGCGACCCGTCGTCGACGAGTGCCCGGCGCCTTCGATCTGCCCGGTCTGGATCTCGAGGTTCGGGACGGAGTCCGCCCGGCAGCCGTCGGTGAGGACGAGGTTCTTGTTCGCCTCGTACGTGGAGATGCGCTCGGCCACCTTGCGGATCAGCACGTCGCCGACCCACACGGAGTGAGCGCCCGCGCCTTGGAGCGCACCGCGGTAGTCGACCTTGCTGTGGGTCTGGGGTGCGTTGTGGTCGACGAACAGACGGTGCTCGATGTGCTGGCCGGCGTCGACGAAGTACAGCCCGAACTGCTCGAGCGTGCCGCCCGGACCGGCGAACCGCGACGTCTCGGTGAGCCGTACGAGGGATCCGCCGAGGCTGACGGTGACTGTACGGACCTGGGCGTCGCGCCCGACGAGTACCGATGTCTGGCCGCCGTGGACTGTGTCGTCGGCCCAGTCCTGGATCGTGACGAAGTTGACGATGGCGCCTTCACCGACGAGGACGTCCAGCTTCGACCCGTACGTCGCGCTGCCCTCGTGGCGGATCACGATCGTCGCGCGGGCATGGTTCCCGATCCTCACCACGATGTGTCCCCAGACGAGCTCGCCCGTTCCCCGGAGCACGATGCTGACGGGCGCGTCGAGCTCCGCCTCGGCGGGAACGTCGATGAGCTGGGCACCTCCGGACAGCGCCGCGGCAAGCACTGACACCCGATCGACGGGCGCCTCGGCAGAGAGCTCACGAGCCTCCTGCTCGGACAGCGCCCTGCTGGTCACGCCGGCAGGAAAGGACTGCTCCCACTCAAGGTGCGCGTCGCTGGGCGCGCCGTCGAGCAGCGTCATCAGTCGCTTGATGGGCGTGAACCGCCAGATCTCCTCGCGCCCGGTAGGCATCGGGTGGTCGGCGACGTCCCAGGACGGCGTGGGATGCAGGTGCGACTCGACCGCCTCCACCGCCTCCTGCAGATTCCGGGCAGACCCGTCCGCCTTTTCGATGGTGGCCGTCATCAGCCCACCGCTCCTTCCATCTGCAGCTCGATGAGCCTGTTCAGCTCCAGGGCGTACTCCATCGGCAACTCGCGCGCGATCGGCTCGACGAAGCCACGCACGATCATCGCCATCGCCTCGTCCTCGCCCATCCCCCTGCTCATCAGGTAGAAGAGCTGGTCGTCGGAGACCTTCGACACCGTGGCCTCGTGGGCCATCGAGACGTCGTCGGTACGGACGTCGACGTAGGGGTACGTGTCCGAACGGCTGATCGTGTCGACGAGCAGCGCGTCGCACTTCACGGTGCAGGCGGAGTGATGCGCGTTGGGATCGACCTGGATCAGGCCGCGGTACGAGGTACGGCCGCCGCCGCGGGACACCGACTTGGAGATGATCGAGCTCGACGTGTACGGAGCGGCGTGGACCATCTTGGAGCCCGTGTCCTGGTGCTGACCCTCGCCGGCGAACGCGATCGAGAGCGTCTCGCCGCGGGCGTGCTCGCCGAGCAGCCACACGGCCGGGTACTTCATGGTCACCTTGGAGCCGATGTTGCCGTCG
>PMLO01000192.1:0-735 GCA_003158895.1 Propionibacteriaceae bacterium | reverse complement strand
ATCAGCGTCCGCTCGAACTGGCCCATGTTCTCGGTGTTGATCCGGAAGTAGGCCTGCAGCGGGATCGAGACGTGGACGCCCTTCGGCACGTAGATGAACGAGCCGCCCGACCACACGGATGTGTTGAGCGAGGCGAACTTGTTGTCGCCGACCGGGATGACGGACCCGAAGTACTCCTGGAAGATCTCGGGCTGCTCCCGCAGGGCCGTATCGGTGTCCAGGAAGATGACGCCCTGGCGCTCCAGCTCCTCGTTGATCTTGTGGTAGACCACCTCGGACTCGTACTGGGCGGCGACACCCGAGACGAGACGATTGCGCTCAGCATCCGGGATACCCAGCCGGTCGTACGTGGCCTTGATGTCGGCGGGCAGGTCCTCCCAGGACTGTGCCTGCTTCTCCGTCGAGCGCACGAAGTACTTGATGTTGTCGAAGTCGATGCCGCTGAGGTCTGCGCCCCACACGGGCATCGGCTTGCGCCGGAACAGCTTGAGGCCCTTGAGACGGAGGTCGAGCATCCATTGCGGCTCGTTCTTCTTGCCGGAGATGTCGCGGACGACGGCCTCGTTGAGTCCGCGCTGGGCGGCACCACCTGCCGTGTCCGAGTCGTGCCAGCCGAAGCGGTACTGGCCGAGCGCATCGAGATGTTCGTCCTGCGTGCTGCCGAGGCCGGGCGCCAGCTGGGGCGATTCCTTGGTCTGGGTCATCGTGAGACCTCCTTGGTCACCGGTCGGGGAA
>PMLO01000078.1:1711-8731 GCA_003158895.1 Propionibacteriaceae bacterium | reverse complement strand
GTCGTCGCCGTCGATCGGGTACAGACCGGCGTAGACCATGGGGTTCGGATGCCGGTAGCCGCCGAGCTCGACCGTCGCCGGATGGATGACGCTGGTCACGGTGTCGCCGACGCGGGAGTGCCGTACGTCCTTCACCCCGGTGATGAGGTAGCCCACCTCGCCCACGCCGATGCCCGGCGACTTCACGGGGTCGGGCGAGATNNTGCGTCGCCTTCGTGCTCATCATGAGGATGCGGTCGCGGTGGTTGAGATGGCCGTCCTTGACACGGATGTACGTGACGACGCCGCGGTACGTGTCGTACACGCTGTCGAAGATCAGCGCCCGCAGCGGTGCCTTGGCATCTCCCACGGGCGCGGGGACCGTCTCGACGATGAGGTCGAGCAGCTCCTTGACGCCCTCACCGGTCTTGGCGGACACGCGGAGCACGTCCTCTGGCTTGCCGCCGAGGATGCCCGAGATCTCCTCGGCGTACTTGTCCGGCTGCGCACCCGGGAGGTCGATCTTGTTGAGCACCGGGATGATGTGGAGGTCGGCCTCGAGCGCGAGGTAGAGGTTCGCGAGCGTCTGCGCCTCGATGCCCTGCGCGGCGTCGACGAGGAGGACGGCGCCTTCACAGGCCTCGAGCGAGCGGGACACCTCATAGGTGAAGTCGACGTGACCGGGCGTGTCGATCATGTTGAGGACGTACTCGGTGCCGTCCTTCTTCCAGGGCAGCCGTACGGCCTGGGACTTGATCGTGATGCCGCGCTCNNAGCGTCGACTTGCCGTGATCGATGTGGGCGATGATGGAGAAGTTGCGGATCAGTCTCGGATCAGTGCTTCCGGGCAGGGTCGTCATGCAGCTTCCAGGTCTCCTCTTGTGAGTCGGCCTATCCTCCCACACCGCTGCGAACGCTCAATGTCGGAAGGATGACGTGGCGGGCGGCTCGGGCATCGGGGAGGTGAGACTGTCAAGGTACGACACCTCGGCCTGAAGGTCCTTGAGGAACAGCTCGGCGAGGTCGCGGCTCAGGCCGTTGCGCACCACTACTCGTTGCACGGTGATGTCACTGAGGTTGTCCGGCATCGGGTAGGCAGGGACGAGCCAACCCCGTGCGCGGAGCCTGTCGGACAGGTGGTGCAGCGTCCAGTTCGACGTGTGTCCCGCGCGCTGGCGCCACGCGAAGACCGGAATATCGGAGCCGTCGTTCCACAGCTCGAACGCATCCATGGCCCCGATCCGGCTCGACAGGTACATCGCGACGTCGCGGCAGGCGCCCTGTACCCGGGTGTAGCCGTCACGACCGAGCCGGAGGAACTGGTAGTACTGCAGAAGCACCTGCGCCCCGGGACGCGAGAAGTTGAGCGCGAGCGTGGGCATCTCGCCCCCGAGGTAGCTGACGCGGAAGACGAGGTCCTCGGGAAGGGCGTCGGTGTCGCGCCACACCACCCACCCCAGACCGGGGTAGACGAGGCCGTACTTGTGGCCGGACGTGTTGATCGAGGCGACCCGGGCGACCCGGAAGTCCCACTCGAGATCGGGTTGCAGGAACGGGGCGATCATCGCGCCAGATGCTCCGTCGACGTGGATCTGTACGTCGAGACCGGTCGCGGCCTGTACGTCGTCGAGCGCTGCGGCGATCGCGGTCACCGGTTCGTACATGCCCGTGTACGTCACGCCCATGATCGCGACGACGCCGATGGTGAACTCGTCGATGTACGAAGCCAGGTCGTGCCCGTCGAGCACCGGATGCTCGTCGCTGATCGGGACGTAGCGGGCCTCGACCTCGAAGTAGTTGCAGAACTTCTCCCAGCAGACCTGGACGGCGCTCGACATCACGAGGTTGGGCCGGTCGACGGGCTTGCCGGTGGCGCGGCGGGCATGCTGCCACCGGCGCTTGAGCGCGAGCCCGCCCAGCATGGCCGCCTCCGAGGAGCCGATCGTCGAGGTGCCGATCGCACGAGCCGGATCGGGCGCGTTCCACAGGTCGGCGACCATCCGCCAGCACCGCTCCTCGATGGCGGCGGTATGTGGATACTCATCCTTGTCGACCAAGTTCTTGTCGGCCGCCTCCAGGTACAGGCGGTTCGCCTCGTCCTCCATCCACGTGCCGACGAACGTGGCGAGGTTGAGGCGCGCGTTGCCGTCGAGCATGGCCTCGTCGTGGACGATCTGGCGCGCGGTCTCCGGGAGGCTCTCTCCCGCCGGGAGCTGGAAGGTGGGGAACTCGCTGGCTTCACCGGGTCGTACGAAGACGGGGTTCATCACGACCGACGACGGCTGGCTGTGGTGGGCGTGCGGCACGGGACGTCTCATGGGATCCTCCTCGTAGGGCCGCACCCAGGCGGCGCGTCTGTTCTGGATGCTAGTGGGGCCGTGTCCACTGGCTGCGGTGCCCCGTTCGGCGCCTGCTGGACGACGTCCGGATTTGGGCCGTGCGGCGTGCGCTGATAGATTGACTCGTCGCACCAGCGTGGTGCACACGCGCGCCCCACGGGGTGCCACCCGAAGAACAATCGACCAAAAGAGGCTTGCCCCGTGGCGAACATCAAGTCCCAGATGAAGCGGATCAAGACGAACGAGAAGTCTCGTCAGCGCAACAAGGCCGTGAAGTCGGCCCTGCGCACCTCGGTGCGTCACTTCAACGAGGCCGTTGCCGCCGGCGACACCGCCAAGGCGACTGAACTGGCGAAGTCCGCGACGCGGGCGTTCGACAAGGCCGTCACCAAGGGTGTCGTGCACGCCAACAACGCTGCCAACCACAAGTCGGCCATCGCGTCCAAGGCTGCGGCTCTCTGACCTAGGGTTTCCGACCCACTGCGTACAGGCGCTTCGACTCAAGGTCGGGGCGCCTTTCGCATGCCCTCTCAACTGACCTTGGAGGACTCCAGGCAGTCGCGGAGCTCGGTGAGCAGACGCTCGAGGGCGAACTCGGCGTCGACCGCGGCGCCCTTGACATCGGCATCCGCGGTGGCCACGGCTTTGATGGCGGCGCCGACGGCGGCGGGCGACCACGCGCGGGCCTGCCGCGCGAGGTCCTTGAGCTTCCAGGGCGGTACGCCGACGTCCTTGGCGATCGCGGGTTCGGGCCGTCGGTCGGCGCGGGCCTCGAAGTACTTCCCGAGCGCCCGGAAGGATCCCGCCAACGCGCTGGTGACGAGTACGGGAGCGACTCCGGTCGACAACGCCCACCTGAGTTTCTCGATGGCCGGGCCGTAGTTGCCGGCCAGCACGTCCTCAGCGACGGCGAAGCTCGACACCTCCGCGCGTCCCGCGAAGTAGCGCCGCACGTGCGCTGCGGTGAGCGTGGGCGCCGACGAGTCCGAGGCGAGCTGCTCGACCGCGCCGGCGATGGCCCGTGCCTCGGAGCCGACCGCCTCGACAAGCCGTTGCGCGGCTTCGCCGTCGAGCCTCGCGCCGAGGCGGCGCGCACGGTCGGTGGCGAACTTGGCGAGCTCCCACGGTTTGAGCGCTGGGCAGTCAATCACGCGACGGGACAAGGGCTTGAGCTTGTCGAGGACGCCCTTGCCCCGAACACCGCCGGGATGTACGACGACGAGGAGCGTTTCGAGCGGGATGTCCTTGGCGACACCGACGAGGGTGTCGGTGAGCTCTGGGGGTAAGAGGTCAGCCGCCGTCACCACGGCCACGGACTCCGCCGCGAGCAGGGCGCTGCCGGTCATCTCCAGCAGCTGACCCTCGGTGAGCGTGGCGGCCTCGACGGTGTTGACCGTGGCCATGGGAAACTCGGCTAGCGCGTCGGCGAGGAGCTCGGCCAGGTGCTGTTCAGCCAGATACGACTCCGGGCCCACAACGAGGACCAGGGCGCCGAACAACGAATCCGCCATGGGCGACAGCATGCCAGTCCGCGCCGACTTTTCTGCGCCGAGCGGCTCAGGCGAGCGAGAGGAAGAGCTTCTCCATCTGCGCGGAGTCGTACTCGGAGTCCTCGCTCAAGACGCACTCACGGAGTCCGGTCGCGATGATCGCGAAACCAGCACGGTCGAGGGCCTTGCTGGCCGCGGCGACCTGCGTGACGATCTCCTTGCAGTCGCGGCCCTGCTCGATCATGGTGATGACGCCGCCGATTTGGCCTTGTACGCGCTTGAGACGCTTGAGCGTCGCCTCGAGTTCTACGGGATCGATGACCATCGGTGCCTCCTGATACTGGTACGGGTCAGGGTATCTCCTGCCCTCTCTCCGGACGCCAGCGGTCCCCCACGGACGCTCAGCCCTAACCTCCCGAAGGCAAGGGGACGAGGCACAATCACCCCGACTGCGGTGAGAAGCTGGATGATGTCGCATGACGCGTCGGCCGAAGGGACGGGTTCTCGTTGAGCGTGTGTCCGATAGGAACTATCAGTAAGCACGAGATCCACACCGTCGTGTTCATCGTCGAACGAGGTTACTCATGAGCCGCACCAGCACTTTCCTGAACCAGTTCGAGCTCGCGGAGGCCGAGTGCGGAGCCGATGTCGGCTCGATCTCGGGGACCGGATGGGTGCCGGCGATCGTGCCTGGTGGGGTCCACGAGTCGTTGATGGCGGTCGGGCGGATCGAGGACCCGTACCGCGACGAGAACGAGTCGTCCATCGGGTGGATCGAGGAGCGGGACTGGTGGTTCCGTGGCCGGTTCGCAGGCCCGTCAGACCTCGCCGAGGACGAGCGTGTACGGCTCGTCTTTCACGGCCTCGACACGGTGGCGGAGATCTGGCTGAACGAGGTACGGCTCGGTGCGCACGCGAACATGTTCCGACCGGCGGAGTTCGACGTCACCGACACAGTGGCTGCCTCGAACGAGATCCTCGTGCGGTTCTCGCCGCCACTGCGGGGGCTCGACGTCCCGCCCAGCGTCGCGGAGACCTTCCGACGACTGGCGGGCGCCTTCGGCGAGATCGGCGAGGGCGACGGCACCCAGGGAAGCGAAGGGTTCCTGTCCGAGAGCCTCGCGTTGTCCACACTGCGCCGGAAGGCGACATTCTCCTGGGGCTGGGACTTCGGCCCGCGCGTACCGTCCATCGGCATCTGGCGGCCCGTCGAGCTGCGGCGCGAGAAGGTTGCGGTCATCTCGGGTCACCATGTCCGTACGGATGCCATCCACGCCGACGGCAGCGCTGACGTGACCGTGAGCGTGGAGGTGGACGCCTTCCGGGTGGGTTCACTGGTGGCTCACGCGGTGCTCACGTCGCCCAGCGGGGAACCGTACGAGTTCGACGTCCCGATCGTCGAGGGCTCCGGCAGCGCCTTCCTCACCATTGCCGACGCCCAGCTCTGGTGGAGCCACGACTTGGGCGAGCCGGCCCTGCACGATCTGGAGATCACGCTCCTGGCCGACGGCGTCGAGGTCGACCGTCTCGAGGACCGGGTGGGTCTCCGCACGATCCGGCTGGACCGCTCCGAGGACCCGGAGGGTGGGCACCGGTTCGGGTTCGTGCTCAACGGCGTACCGATCTTCGCCCGCGGCGCCGCGTGGCTCCCCGCGAGCATGCTGGTCGGCTCGGTCACCCCGGAACGGCACCGTGAGCTCGTCGAGCTCGCCCGCGACGGCGGCATGAACATGCTGCGTGTCTGGGGTGGTGGCGTGTACGAGCAGGACGCGTTCTACACCGCGTGCGACGAGCTCGGCGTGATGCTCTGGCACGACTTCATGTTCGCGTGCACCGACTACCCGAGCGAGGATGCGGGGCTCGCGGCAGAGGTGGCCGCGGAGGCCGCGTACCAGGTGCGCCGACTGCGTAACCGTGCGTGCATGGCGCTGTGGGCCGGTAACAACGAGGTACACCTCATCCACGGCATCGCGTACCAGAGCTACGAGCCGGGCGACTGGGGGTGGGGCTTCTTCTTCGACCTGCTCCCCCGCGCGGTGGCCGAGCACGACGGTGCGGTGCCGTACTGGCCGGGCAGCCCGTGGGGCGAGGCGCCCGAGGAGGGCTTTATGGCGGCCAACGGGGTGCTCGACGGCGACCGGCACGCGTGGGAGGTGTGGCACGGGACGGACTTCGGCGCGGGCGGCGGCGACTTCGCGTCGATCGGCGAGGCGCGGCACTACCGCCGGTACGCGCTCGACCGGGGCAAGTTCATCAGCGAGTTCGGCATCCATGCCGCCCCCGAGCGGTCGACGCTCGAGCGCTGGATCGAGCGAGAGTCGCTCGGCGTGCACAGCCACACGTTCGACGCCCACAACAAGGACAACCCGAAGGACAAGGGCGACGCGATCCTCGAGATCATCACGGGCCTGCCCACCTCGCTCGAGGAGTACGTGGACTTCACCATGGTGTCCCAGGCTGAGGGGCTGAAGTTCGGCATCGAGCACTACCGGCGTCGCCAGCCGAGCAACAACGGCACGCTGATCTGGCAGTTCAACGACGTCTGGCCGGGCTTCACGTGGTCGGTGGTCGACTACGACGGCGTACCGAAGGCGGGCTACTACTACGCGAAGCGCGCGTTCTCCCCTGTACTCGCGAGTTTCAGACTGGACGGCAACCGGCTCGAGCTGTGGCTCTCGAACAGCACGGCGGCACGCGTCGATGTACGTGCTCTCGTGACGCTGGGCAGCGTCGATGATGCACTGGGCGAGCACGTCGAGGTGCGGGCCACGGTCAGCCCCCGCCACGCGGTGATGGCCTGGAGCACGGCCGGCGACTTCGGTAGGGACCAGGTCGCGTGGGTGGAGAGCCCCGACGGCTTGTTCCCCGCGAACCGCCTGTTCTTCGCGGAGATCAAGGACATCCCGTTCCTGCCCGCGAACCTCGACGTGAACGTCATCGAGACCGGCGTCGGTACGGCAACGATCGACATCACCGCCGACCGATACGCGTACTTCGTCCACGTTCTGACCCCGGCACCAGGCGTCCGGTTCTCCGACAACTACCTCGACCTTCGCCCCGGCGAGCCGCGTCAGATCGAGGCACGAGGGCTGACGACAGAGGTGGACGCGTCGAGCTTGAAGGTGCTCCCCTACGCGGGCAGCTGAGCCTCGTGCCGCCCACCAGTCGAGAAGCCACGACACGCCGGCAGGTGAGCAGTCCCCGGGCACTTC
>PMLO01000078.1:0-1706 GCA_003158895.1 Propionibacteriaceae bacterium | reverse complement strand
CGAGGGGTCACGACACGCCGACCGGTACGTAGGCACAGCACCGCTCGTGACTCGTGGACGCGGGCCAGCATCGCGTCGGAGTGGGACGTGCGTCAGCGCAGGGTGGTGACCTTCCACTGGCCGGAGGCGAGGCTGATCGCCACCGCGCCCTGCTGGTCGGTGCGCAGAATCTGCATGCCCAGTCCCTCCAACGTGCGGAGTGTCTTGGCAGCGGGATGGCCGTACGAGTTGTTGAGGCCAACCTCGACCAGGGCCAGCCTGGCTCCTGTCGCCGCGAGGAAGTCCGGATCCTGGCGGGACGAGCCATGGTGCGGCACCTTCAGCACTGTCGCTCGGACATCGTCGCCTGCCGCCAGAGCCGCCGCCTGGCCCTCCGGCTCGAGGTCTCCGGTCACCAGGACCGACAGCCCTGGTACCGACACCCTGCCCACGATGCTCGAGTTGTTCTCCGCGCTCGACTCCCCCGCATCCACGCCGGCGCCCACGCCTGTCTCAGCCGCGACCGTCTGCCACCGCGCATCGCCGACCGCGAGCTCCTGACCCGGCACAGCGACCGTGACGGGGATCCCCCGTTGGGCGAGCTCTGCACCGATCGCAGCGGCAGTCGCCGCCGGGCTCGCCATCGGCGACACGATCACCCGACCCACCGGCCTCGACCCCAGCAACGCCTCGAGACCGCCGGTGTGGTCCGCGTGATAGTGCGTCAGCACGAGAAGCGGGATGGCCTCCACCCCGATCTGGTCCAAGCAGGCCAGCAGCGCGACAGGATCCGGTCCGGTGTCGACGAGGATCGCCTGCCCTGGCGCCACCGAGACCACCGTCGCGTCTCCCTGCCCCACATCACAAGCGACCACCTGCCAGGCGGAGGGAGGCCATCCGAGGTGGTACGGCGCTCGCAGCAAGGCCACCACCAGAATCACGGCCAGTGGCAGCACCAGCCACCACCGCCGCAGCACCCACGGCGCCAACAGCCCGATCGCGACCGACCCGAAGGCGACCAGGACCAAGGCGAGCGCCGACGCGGGCCACCGGATCGTCGCCCCGGGCAACGACGAGCCGTACCCCGCAATCAGCAGGATCGGCTCCGCCGCCCAGCCAGCACCCCGTGCCAGGATCCCGCCCAGCCATGGCACCAGCCACGCCACTCCAGCTGCGGCGAATCCCATGACCGTCGCCGGTCCCACGAACGGACCGGCCAGGGCATTCGCGGGGACTCCGACCACGCTCACCGCGCCCGACAAGGCCGTGACCAGCGGCTGCGTGGCGACCTGCGCCGCCAACGGCACCGCCACCGCCTCCGCCAACCAGCCCGGCAACCAGCGCCCCAACGACTCAGCCCACCGCCGACCCCACCAGACGATCCCGACGCAGGCCGCTACGGACAGGGCGAACCCCCACGACCTCGATAGCCACGGGTCCAGGAAGCACAGCCCGATCACCGCTACCGACACCAGCCGCAGGCCACCACCCGAGCCTGCTTCGCGACCCACCGCGGCCAATGCCACCACGCCCATCGCCGCCGCCCGCACGACACTCGGCTCCGCGCGACACAACCCCACGAACACGAGGACCGTCACGACACTGACCAGCGACAACCACCGGCCCCGTACGCCACACCACCTCGCCACCAGCACGACGAACGCCAGAAGCAGGGCCAGGTTCGCTCCCGACACCGCCATCAGATGCGTCAGTCCGGTGGCCCGGAA
>PMLO01000274.1 GCA_003158895.1 Propionibacteriaceae bacterium | reverse complement strand
TCGCCTCGACGGCTGGCACGTACAGCCGGTTCGGGTGCCCGTTGAGCTTCGAGTCGGGCGCGATGATCGTGGCGAGGGCGGCGACGGGAAGGTAGCCGAACGCCGCGAGCGTCGTGTAGTACATGCCGGCGACGTGGCCCTTGCTCAGCACGAACCGGTCGCGATCGGGGTCGTCGACGCGGTCGGGAGCGACATCGAGCACCGCTCCGTACAGCGTGGTGATGATGTCGGTCGCCGAGAAGTCGCCGCCGATATGGCCTGCGCCGGCGAAGTGGACGAGCGCGAGGTCCTGGAGCCGGATCTGGCGCGCGGTCTCGGCGAGGAACGCGAGCATGTCCGCCCGCGAGGCGTCCGGACCGGGTCTGGTCACCGGTCGCAGCGTGATGTGCTCGGTTGTGAGCGCCACCTCAGCCCTCCTCTGCCGCCTCGGCGGCACAATACTGCATGTCCATTCAGTGCTGCGTAGATTCTTTCACTGGCTCTGGTTGACGTCAATCTCAGCGTCCAGCGACGCGGTCCGGGTCTCGCACCGCGGGGCCGGACGCGCTTTGATGGTCAGCATGACTGGACGGGTTCTGTTCCTGGGTGGCACCGGTGTGATCAGCGCGGGAAGCGTGGCGCTGGCCGCGCGACGCGGGTGGGAGGTCACGGTCCTCAACCGAGGGCAGTCGACTGTACGGCCGGTGCCGGATGGGGTCGAGCTCATCTCCGCAGACGTGCGCGAGCCGGGTGCAATCACGGCCGCGATCGGCGACCGGCGGTTCGACGCCGTGTGCGACTTCCTCAGCTTCACCCCCGACCAGCTCACCCAGACGCTCTCGCAGGTCGAGGACCGGACCGGCCAGTACGTGTTCATCAGCTCGGCGTCCGCGTACCAGAAGCCGACCGGCGTGCTGCCGATCCGCGAGGGCACGCCGCTGTCGAACCCGTTCTGGCAGTACAGCCGTCTCAAGGCCGCCTGCGAGCGGTACCTCTTCGACCGGAGCGAACGCGACGGCCTTCCGATCACGGTGGTGCGCCCGTCGCACACGTACGACCAGACGATGACGATCCTCGGCGGGCGGCACGCGAACGTACGGCGGCTGCTGCGTGGCGACGAGACCATCATCCACGGCGACGGTACGACCCTGTGGACTCTCACCCACACCACGGACTTCGCCAAAGGGTTCGTCGGACTGCTCGGCAACGCGTCGGCGATCGGGCTGGCCGTGCACATCACGAGCGACGAGTGGCTGACGTGGGACCACATAGCCCGGGAACTCGCCCGCGCGGCCGGCGTCGAGGCCCGCATCGTCCACGTACCGTCCGACGCCATCTCCGCGCTCGACAAGGACTGGGGCGACGGGCTCATCGGCGACAAGGCCAACTGCACGATCTTCGACAACAGCCTCATCAAGCGGCTCGTACCCGACTTCGTGTGCACGACGCCGTTCTCTGCCGGCGCCCGCGAGATCGCCGCGTACTACGCGGAGCACACCGAGGTGCAGGCCAAGGAGGATGCGACCGAGGCGGTCATCGCCCAGCTCCTCGAGCGGTACCGCGTCTGACGGATCCCGGTGGCTCCGGTTCATCATGTTAAGTGGGCGAACCGGAGGTTCTCATGGCGAATTGGCCATGAGAACCTCCAACTCGCCGACTTAACATGATGAACCGACCGAGCGGCTGGAGGACCGCACGAAACCCGCCTCCTGCAGCCGATGTCGGTGGACTAGGGCAGGCTAGGCACGTGACGGTATGGCAGGAGCTCGTGGGCCAGGAGGCGGCGGTGGCCGTGCTGACCCGCGCTGTCGCGGGGCAAGGTCACGCGATGAGCCATGCCTGGCTGATCACAGGGCCGCCAGGGTCGGGGCGTTCGAACGCCGCACGGGCGTTCGCGGCGGCGCTGGAATGTGCCAAGGGCGGCTGCGGGGAGTGCTCCGCGTGCCGTACGGCCTTGTCAGGGGCACATCCGGACGTGACCGTCGTTCGTACAGAGCAGCTGAGCATCGGCGTCGACGAGGTGCGCCAGCTCGTACGTCGCGCATCCATGAGCCCGACGCTGGGCCATCACCAGGTGATCATCATCGAGGACGCCGACCGGATCACCGAGCGCGGCGCTGATGCGCTGTTGAAGGCGATCGAGGAGCCGGCGCCCCGTACCGTCTGGCTGCTCTGCGCCCCCACCCTCGACGATGTGGTCGCCACGATCAGATCCCGGTGCCGCCACTTGAACCTCGCCACGCCGACGCAGGCTGCCGTTGCCCGGCTGCTTGTCGAGCGCGACGGGGTCGACCCGGCGATGGCGTCGTTCGCGGCGCGAGCAGCGCAGGGCCACGTCGGCCGCGCCCGCTACCTCGCGCGCGACGAGGCCTCGCGCATCCGGCGCCGCGAGGTGCTGCAGCTCCCGCCGCAGCTGACGAGTCTCGGCGCGTGCCTCCGCGCCGCGGCCAATGTCGTGACCGCCTCGTCCGACGAAGCCACCGCGTCGACCACAGATCGTGACGCCAAGGAGCTCGCGGAGCTCAACGAGGCGCTCGGGTTCGGCACGAAAGGCGCCCGCCCGCGTAACGCGCAGTCGCAGGTCAAGGATCTCGAGGACTCGCAGAAGGCTCGGGTCAAGCGGCTCCAGCGCGACGGGCTCGACCGGGTGCTGAGCGAGCTCACCACGTACTACCGGGACGTCCTCTCCGTACAGCTCGGCGCGAATGCCCCGCTCGTGAACCTCGAGCAGGACGCGCCGATTCGTACGCTCGCCCGCCGGGCCACCCCGGACGCCACGATGCGGAAGCTCGACGCGATCCTCGCCGCCCGAACCGCCCTGGAGACCAACGTCGCTCCCCTGCTCGCGATGGAAGCACTCTTCATCGACCTCGCCGAGTCGCTCTGAGAGCAGAACCCCGATGGAGCCTCGCGATCGTGGTTATGAGGGCCTGGGTTCGCGCCCAGAACCTGTCACCGCCTCGCGTTGGTGGTTATGAGGCACTCACGGCCGCTCATAACCACGAACGAGAGGCGGTAGTGCCCTCCTCGACCCCCAACCCCGGTTCATAACCACGATCGCGAGGCTTCTGGTCGTGGCGGACCCCCTGCCTCAGCGGGTGAGCTCGGCAAGCAGCTCGAGCACGTGGCGGTAGGGCTTATGGGTCGCGCGCGTCATGCCTATCTCGCAGGTGCGGTTGGTGGAGACGTACGCGTCGTGGTCCCGTGACGCAACCTCGGCCGCCTCGCGCGCCGTGGCCGAAGCCGTCAGCTCGGGGTGCAGCATGCCGCGATCGCCTGCAAAGGCGCAGCAGCCGGCGTCGAGTGGCACGTCCACCTCGTCGGCGATCGCCCTGCAGATCGCGAGCAGGTCGTCGGTCGAGCCGATCTGCGCGCTCGAGCACGTGGGATGCACGGCGACGCTGCCCAGGGTGCGGGTGACCGTGAGCGCCGGCAGCACGCTGCGCGCCACGAACGAGGTGGCGTCGACGAAGGACATACCCGGGTACGCCTTCGAGGCCTGCTCGAGCATCACCTGGTAGCCCTCCGTACAGCTCGCGGCGTCGACGACGACGGGCAGCCGGCCGTGGCCGGACGCGTCCCAGAGCTGCGGCAGGGTGCGGTCGCTGACGCGCGCATANNGCCATGACGCCGTCACCACCGGATTCAGGGCCGAACATCGTCTGGATGCACGCCGGTACGTACACCGCCTGCGGCATCCCGGCGCCGACCTTCCCGGGCACGCGTGGCGAGCCGCCGCCAGGCAGCGTGCCGTCGTACCGAGGCATGACGTCGGCGCCCACCACCTTGCGAGCGGCGGCGGTGATGCCGGTGACGACGCCGGGCGGCAGCCTGTCGGCCACTCCCAGAGCGAACCCGCCACCACGCGTACCGGTCCCCCATGCACGCGCGGCGAGTCCCCAGGTGGCGGCCAGTACCGGGTTGGCCTCGTCGCGCCGCAGGCGCCGCGTCAGGTCGCCGGTGTTGATCGAGACCGGGCACGCCAGCCCGCACATCCCGTCGACGGCGCACGTGTCGATGCCCGCGTACTCGTAATCGCGCTCCAGCTCGTCGGCCGCGGCCGTCTTCCCGGAGGCGCGCAGAGCCACCATGTCGCGGCGCAGCGTGATCCGCTGGCGCGGCGTGAGCGTGATGTCCTTCGACGGGCAGGCGGGTTCGCAGAAGCCGCACTCGACGCAGCGATCGACTTCCGCCTCCACCGTGACCGGCAGCTTGAGGGTGGCGACGTCGAGCTGGGTCGACGCGCCCTCCACCGGCAGCACCACGCCAGGGCTGAGCAGACCGTCGGGGTCGACGAGGCGTTTGATCTCCCGCATCACCTCGTACAGGTCGCGACCGTACTGCCGCTCCACGTACGGGGCCATCATCCGGCCGGTGCCGTGCTCGGCCTTGAGGTTGCCGTCCTGCGCGAGCACGAGGTCGACCATGTCGGCCGTGAACGCCTCGTAGCGGCTCACCGATGCCGGCTCGCTGAACCGCTCGTTGATCATGAAGTGGA
>PMLO01000240.1 GCA_003158895.1 Propionibacteriaceae bacterium | reverse complement strand
GTCCTCGTAGCCGAGCTCGTCCGCCAGCTTCACCGCCTGCTCGAGCAACGGGACCCCGCGGCCCGAGGGCAGGGCCTGCGCCTGCTCCAGCAGCGCGAAGTAGTCGTCGACGTCAGCCACGGTCTGCGCCCATCGCGCGATCGAGCAGGCCGAGGAACGACCGGTCCAACGCAGCGAGGTCGGCCGCGCGGAGCCGGTGATGACCCATGAGAAGCGCGCGCGTGTAGAGAGATTCCACCCCCATCGCCGCGAGCCCCGGGTCACGGACCTCGAGCAGCCTCCGTACGGTCTGGTTGTCGTCGTTGAGCAGCAGCCGCGCGCGCGAGCTGGCGCCGTCGTCGAACGCGCCGAGGATCGCGGCCCATGTGTCGTCGGCGGTGTCCGCGACGGTGCGCCGGTCGCGCCGCTCCTGCGCAGTCTCGGAGTCGAGGTAGAGCGCCGGTACGGAGTGCGGCGAGAAGCCACGCAGCTCGAGGTCGACGTCGAGCCGGTCGAGGGCTGCGCGCATCTGGCCCAGCGGCCAGGCGACGTCCGACTCGCGCGAGATGTCGACCGTACGGATGTGGGCGTCGAGGTCGTCGGGCGACAGCGGCACGAGGTCGGCGCCCGGCAGAACGGCGGCCGCCTTGAGCAGCAGGTCGTACTCGTAGACGTAGCCTCCGTTGACGATCTCCATCCCCTGGCCGGCACCGACCTGGGCGACCTGGCGGAAGTCGTCGACGGTACGGGTGATGTAGATGGTGCTGGTGCGTTGCATCAGCTCCGGCAGCGTGGTGTCGCCTGTGTTGGTCTCGAAGGGCAGCAGCGGCAGCAGGACCTTGAGCATCTCGTCATCGGCGAGCGCCATGCCCTTGGCCGCGACGTGGTGGATGCGCAGGAACTCGTGCATCCGGTCCGGCTCGGTGGCGGCGAGTCGCGTCAGCCAGTGGCGGAGCTGGTCGCCGAGGGCGGTACGGGTGTCGGCGAGCAGGTCGTTCTCGTACAACGACTCCCTGCTCGCCGTGGGCTGCAGCGCCGAGGTGTCGACGACCAGGCGTGCGAAGAACGCCCACTCGGGCAGGAGCCCGCCCATCTCGTCGCCGAGCAGCATGCCCTTGAGATAGACGCGGCTCCCCGGGCGGCGACCGGAGTGCGTGGGGTTGCCGAGGATGAGCGCGACGCCGTTGAGGCCGGCAACCGGCACGCTGACCGGGACCGTGGCGAACGGAGCGATGCCGAGTTCGGCGACGCCGAGACCATGGACGGCCGCTCGGCGCTGGGCGGGGTCGCCGATGAGCCACGGCGGAGTGATCGGTGCGATCGTGACGGTTCTGATCGGGGTCGTGGCCTCCACGCG
The DNA here is from genome assembly GCA_003158895.1 of Propionibacteriaceae bacterium. GTDB lineage: Bacteria > Actinomycetota > Actinomycetes > Propionibacteriales > Propionibacteriaceae > Fen-668. The sequence continues at coordinate 1,829 of PMLO01000240.1, read as the reverse complement.
GCACGGCAGGAAGCGGCCGTACTCCTGGGCGAGCGCGACGACCCGATCGGTCGCGAGCCAGTCCTCGGCGCCGCGACGGGGAGCGAGGGCGACGCACGTACCGGGGCCGGCAGCAAGCCACAGGGCACGAGGGTCTGCGGGTTCAGGGGTGATGTGGTCGACCACGTACGACCCGTCGCCGCGCCCGCGCCAGCGCACGACCGGGCCGTCGCCCTTGCGCGACAGGACCTCGATCTCGTCGGTGACGAGGAACGCCGAGAGCAGGCCGATGCCGAACTGGCCGAGCATGTCGGTACGGGCGAGGCCGAGCTCGTCGCGCTTGGAGGATCGGCCGATGGTGGCAAGGAATGTACGGACGTCTGAGTCGTCGAGTCCGACGCCGGAGTCGAAGCAGTGCATCCGGCCGTCGGCTGCCTGATCGGTGCCGATGAGCTGGATCGCGGGCCGCTCATCGCTCGCACCGCGCTGGGTCACGGCGTCGATGCCGTTCTGGAGCAGCTCCCGCACAAACACCTTCGGCGAGCTGTACAGGTGGTGACTGAGCAGGTCGACCAGCCCTCGCAGGTCGACCTGGAACGTGTCGTTCGTGTGTTCCGTCATCGCACGTCCCAGGTTAGGGGCCCCGGGTGACGATGTGCACCGACGTTCTCGGCCCACTTGGGCAGGTGCCCGCCATTCACTGGCAAATGCCCGGTCGCCGATCCGTATCTGAACCGGCGACCGAGTATCTGCCAGTGAATGTACGAACGGGCTACATGCTCAGAGCTTGGCCTGCCACTTCTCGGTCCAGACGAGGTCGTTGTACGTGCCGTGGAAGGGCGAGTCGCCCATGATCTTGTCGATCACGAGCCCGATGGTCTGGGCGTTGTCGTGGTACGCGTTGATGTAGGCCTTGACCATCGTCGCGTCGTGGAGGTGGGTCGTGTAGTTGAGGCTGACCATGACGGTCGGCACTTCGTGGACGTACCAGGGGCAGTCGGTGCTCATCGGCGTCTTCCAGCGGATCCGGTAGTTGTTCTCCGCCGCGTAGCCGACGATGTTCGCGACCACGATGGCGGCGTCGACCTCGTCGCGGTACGTGAGGGTCGCGCCCTTGACCCGGCTCGTACCGTCGTTGAGCGTCACCTCGAAGCCGCGTTTCTCNNNNGTGATCGACGCGTCCGCGGCCTCCGCCTGCCAGCGCAGGTGCTCCTCGCAGCCGATCACGGCGAGCTCATCGGGCTGGCGGAGCAACGTGCCCGCGGCCTGCTTCGCGGGCAGCCCGAGCTTGGCCTTGAGACCGAGCACGCGTCGTACGGCGTCGTCGAGGCGCTCGGACGTGATGACGCCGGACCGCACGCCGTCGACCATGAAGCCGAAGTCCTCGGCCATGTCGTTGAAGAACAGGAACATGTCGCAGCCGGACGCGATCGCGCGCGGCACGTAGTCAGAGCGTCGCATCGCGCTCGTCATGCCGAGCATGTGGCTGGCGTCGGTGACGACGACCCCGTTGAAGCCCAGCTCGGTCTTGAGCAGGCCCTGCAGAAGCTCCGGCGCGAGAGTCGCGGGCATGACGTCGGCGTCGGTCAGNNGCCCGCGTCGATGTGGTGGGCGTAGACCTGGCCGAACGACGCGTCCCACTCGGCGGGGCTGAGCTCGTTCACGCCGAGGACGAGGTGCTGGTCTCGCTCCTCCGTACCGTCTCCCGGGAAGTGCTTGATGCACACGGCGATGTCCTCGTCCGCGTCCCGGATGCCGCGGGCCTTGGCGCCCGTCGAGCGGATGACGTCGGCCGCCGTCGTGCCGTGCGCGCGGGTGTTGACGATCGTGTTCCGCCAGTTGGTGAGGAT
>PMLO01000020.1 GCA_003158895.1 Propionibacteriaceae bacterium | reverse complement strand
GCGATCCGTCGACTGTCGGGCTGGACGAGCCGGGCGCGGTGTGGGGCCGCGTCGAGATCGACGGGTACGTGGCCGCGTGGTGCGTTCTTCAGCCGACGCGAGGCAGCTTTGGCAGCCTGCGAGCGTCGAGCCAGGCGGAGAACAGCGGCCGGAGGTCGTCCCGCGAGTAGCACGACGCCAGGGCGACGAAGTCGGCGGTGGACGCAGTACCCCCCGAATGCCGCGCGATCCAGTCGCGGGCGAGGCCGAAGAAGGACTCGTCACCGATGGTCCTGCGAAGGGTGTGCAGCATGAGTGCCCCTCGCTTGTAGACCCAGTCGTCGAACATATGCGCCATGCCAGGATCCGACAGTGGCGCTGGTTGTTCTTGCCCCGTGAGTATTGCGCGGTGCTGCGCCGCACGCTGGTCGGTGGTGGCCAGGCCTCGACACTCGGACCAGAGCCATTCGGTGTAACACGCGAACCCCTCGTGAAGCCAGATGTCGCGCAGGCGCGACGCCGTGACGGCGTTTCCGAACCACTGGTGCGCCAGCTCATGGACGACCAGCCGTTCGTTGTCCCAACCCAGCAGGAGGTGGTTGGTCCCGAAGGTGGCCATGCCCTGCGCCTCCGTCGGGATCTCCAGGGGCTCGTCCACCACCACCGCACGGAAGGAGTGGAAGGGGTACGGACCGAACCAGCCCTCGAGGGATTCGAGCATCTCCGGGAGCTGGCGGAAGGCGGTGTCCCTCGGGAGGCGAAGCCTCCGCGGTCGTACGACCGAGATCCTGCCGCTTGATCCGGGAAGCGACTCCTCGTCGAGGCGACCGATCGTGAGGCTGACCAGGTAGGTCGAGGTGGGGGCGGGTTCGTCGAAGGTCCATCGGGTACGTCCCGCGCGCGTCGTCGTACCCAGGGGTCGGCCGGTCGCGACCACGTGATAGTCGGCCTCCGTCGTCACCGTGATGGTGTAGGTCGCCTTGTTGTCGGCGCGGTCGTTGCAGGGGAAGAACGACGGAGCACCGTACGGCTGGGACGCCACGAGGACCCCATCCGTCAGCTCCTCCCAGCCCGCGGGGCCGTGGACACCTGGGACCGGCTGGGGCTTGCCCCTGTACGACACCTCGACGGTGGTCACCGCGCCCGGCGGCAGAGGGGTGGCGAGCTTGACGACCAGGGCGCGCTCTTTCGGGGCGATCTTCCTCGGTGCGAGGCCGCCGACCAGGACGCGCTCGACCTTCAGTCTGGACAGGTCGAGTCGGATGGAGCTCAGAGGCACCAGTGCCCGGACTGTCAAGGTCGCGCGTCCGTTCAGTCGGTTGGTGGCGACCTTGTAGTCGAGGTCCAGGTCGTAGTGGATGACCTCGTAGTCGTTGTCACCGTGTCCCGAAAGGTAGGGGTCGGCCGCCGCTCTCACCACAGGCCCTTCCTACTCGGTCCACGGGCGGATCGGGTTCCCGATCCACCGGGTGACGCGTGGCAGCGACTCACCGCGCATGACGAGTGAAGCCGGCCCGACGGTCGCGTGGCGACCGACCACCGCGCCCGGCAGGACAACGCTGTTCGGGCACAGTGTCGAACCCGCCCGCAGCACCACGGTGTCCAGCGCCAGCACCCGGTCATGGAACAGGTGGGTCTGCACCACGCATCCGCGCTCGATGGTGGCGCCGTCGCCGATCTCCACGAGGTCGGGCTCGGGGAGCCAGTAGCTCTCGCACCACACGCCTTTGCCGATCCGAGCACCCATCCCGCGCAGCCACGCATTCAGAAGCGGCGTCCCGACAGCCCATCGCACGAACCACGGCGCCGTGACGAGCTCGACGAACTGGTCGACCAGTTCGTTGCGCCACACGAACGAACTCCACAGGGGGTGCTCGCCAGCTGCCACCGTCCCGACGAGAAGGCGCTTCGGCAGGACCGAGAGCCAGGTAGAGACGTACCCGGCGGCCATCAGAGCGAGGCCAGAGCCGGCGAGAGCCAGCCACCATGAGGCTGATGCCAGGGCTACCAGCGCCGCCACGACGAGAGCTCCGATCGCGAAGGACACCATGACCGCAACGATCCGGCACGCCTCGACCAGCGCGCGGCGCACCCGGAGCGCGACCGGGGGGTCGAAGGTCAACGAGGTGCTGGAGGAGGTGACTTGACGGCGCAGGAGGGTGGGTGGACTTCCGATCCAGCTGGTCGCCTTCTTGGCTCGGGCACGCTCGGGTGCCGACGACAGCACGGCCACGAGACCGCGCGCGGGCACCTTGCGTCCTGGCGCGACCATGGCGGAGTTGCCCAGGAAGGCGCGCCTCCCGACGCGGGTGCGTGCCACGCGAAGCCACCCGGCCCCGAGCTCGTACCCGCCCAGAAGGGTGTCGTCGGCGAGGAACGCGCCCTCGCCCACACTCGCCAGCTTCGGGATCAGCAGGACAGTCGAGGCCTCCGCGTCTCTACCGATCTCTGCCCCCAGCAGCCGCAGCCACACCGGGGTGAACCACCCTGCGTACAGCGGATACAGCCAATGGCGCGCCTCGTCGAGCAGCCGAACAGTGCCCCACGTCGCGAGCCCACGAAGGCTGCGCACCGGTACGTGGCCCTCGACGACGAACACTCCGAACAGCCTGGTCAGCCCCAGGACGAGGACGGCCGTCACCGCGAACCCGACCAGGGTCGCCACGGGCAGCCACAGAAGCACGCGACCCAGGAGACCCACGAGTCCGCCCGTACCCGGGGCGAGCGCCCAGATCACGGCCAGCCCAGCCGCGACCCCAGTAGCCGGGACCGCGGCGATCACGGTAGACATAATCGCGAACCCGACCACCCACGCCTGATGTGGCTGGGCTTGGCCCGTCCACGGACCGCGAGCGCCCCGCGACCTGAGGTGAGCGGGCGAGCCGGTCCAGAACTCCCCCGCGGGCACCTTGCCGAGCGCGACCGAGCCAGGACCGATCTCCGCACCGTCTTCCACGACGGCGTCCGGCCCCAGGGTCGAGCGCATGCCCACCCGGGCGTCACGACCGATCGTGACGGCGCCCACGTTCAGGACGTTGCCGTCGAGCCAATAGCCCGCCAGGTCGACCTCGAGCTCGACGGACGCCCTGTCGCCGAGGGCCAAGAAGCCCGTGATGGGTGGCACGGTGTGCAGGTCGACGTCGCGCCCGATGGTAGCGCCAAGGAGGCGCGCGTACCAGGTCATGCACCATGCCCCCGCCGTGCTGGTTGCGCCGAGTTCCTCCGCCAGCCGCTCAGCGAGCCACAACCGCAGATGGATGCGCCCCCCTCGCGGGTACCGGCCGGGCACCACCCCGCGCAGGATCACGCGAGCCCCGAGCGCGGCGAGCATCATGCGCCCCGGCGGAAGGATGAACAGCAGCCAGCCGACCACGACGACCAGCCACGGCACTGGGCTGACCGGCAGACCCAGCCAGCCCACCACGTTCCCGACGGTTGCCAGCCAGGTGAGCCAACGCAGCCCGCCGATCGTGCGCAGGGGCAGCAGGGCGACGAGTTGGGCAGCCTGGGTACGGCGCCGCACTGGGGGCACCCTGTCATTCTGGGGCGCCGCGGTCGTCTCCATGGACGAGAGGCGGGCAGCCATGTCGGTCAGCCGCCCGTGGTCGTAGATGTCGGTCACCGCGGCCTCGGGCTGTCGCTCGCGGATGCGTGCCACCAGGTGGGCGACGCCCAGCGAAGTGCCACCGAGGTCGAAGAAGTCAGCGTGGCGATCTGTGACCGACGTGCCCAGGATGTCCTGCCACAGGCCGGCGAGCCACGCTTCCGTGGGGGACAGCGGTTCGCCGGTCCCGGCGGGCTGGTCGCCCCGCTCGTCATTGGGTCCGGCGGCGACCAGGGGCCAGGGCAAGGCGGCGCGATCGATCTTCCCTGACGTGCGGGTGGGCAGGTGATCCACGACTGCCAGCCGCGGCACCAGTGCCGCAGGGAGCAGCGCGCGCAACTGCTCGAGGGCCAGCGACGTGTCGAAACCGGGGTCGGCGACCAGGTAGCCCACCAGCACCGCCGCGCCGGACGCGGTCCCCTGTACAGCCGCGGCGCCACCACGAACGCCAGGCAGGGCCGACAGGACGGCATCCAGCTCACCCAGCTCGATGCGACGTCCGCCGATCTTGACCTGCTCGTCGGCGCGACCGACGAACACGAGCCCGTCGGGATCGTTCACGACCAGGTCGCCGGATCGGTAAGCCCGCTCCCAGCCGAGCGACGTCTGCCTCCCATAGGCTCGCGCGTCCGTCGCCGGGTCGAGGTACCTGGCCACGCCGACTCCGCCGATCACGAGTTCGCCAACGGCTCCTTCTGCGACGGGCTCCCCAGACGGGTCGAGCACGGCGAGGTCCCAGCCGTCGAGCGGTAACCCGATGCGTACGATCTCGCCGGGCCGCACCTGGGCGGCACACGCGACGACCGTGGTCTCCGTGGGCCCGTACGTGTTCCAGACCTCACGCGCGCCCGTGGCGTACCTGGTGGCGATCTCGGGCGGGCACGCTTCTCCTCCGAGAATGAGGAGCCGTACGCGCTCAAGGGCGTTCGNNCTCACAGGACGCGTCGAACGCCACTGATAGTCCGGCCATCACGCGGTCCGACTCGTTGATCGGATCGGCCTGAAGGAACAGCCGCGACTCGGCATCCACGAAGGCCGCCGCCGCCCGGTGCGTGACCGCGACGCCCTTGGGCTGGCCGGTCGACCCCGAGGTGAAGATGATCCAGGCGTCATCGTCAGGCAACACCGTGGGCAGCGGCTCGACCGGAACCCGGTCGGGGTACCTCAACGTCAGTGCCAGATCGTTGCCAATGATCGCGGCGACGCCCGCTTCCTCGAAGATCTTCCGTGCGCGCTTGTCGGGATCGTCGGCATCCACAGGCACGTACGCGGCCCCTGCCAGCATGATGCCGAGGATCGCGACGTACAGCGCCGTGGTACCAGACGAGATCCGGACGCCGACACGGTCGCCTCCGCCGATCCCTCCCGCCGCCAACTCCAGCGCGACGTCCTCAGCAGCCCCGGCCAGATCGGCGTAGCTCAGCACCTCGGAACCGTTGTCCAGCGCGTGTGCGTCAGGGAAGAGGTCGGCCGTGGCCCGGAAGACATCAAGCAGAGTCCGCGGGTCCGGGGCGAGGTGAGCCCGCAGCATGGTCACTTGCGCCCTTCCCCTCAGCGGTCAAGTCGGCGTGACGAAGCCGCAGTCTCGGAGGTCAGGGCCCACGGTCGTCGTCAAAGACCGTGCCTGACGCTAGGTCTGAAGAGCGGCCACGACCGACGCAAACATAGGCTAACTCAAGCCCTCCGGTGCGGCGGCCCTGCTTCCCGGCCCGCATGGTCGACCGCGCCAGCGGGAGTCCGAGGGCTCACCCAGGACGATGATCCACGGCATGAAACACCTCGGGTTTGGGCGCTTTGAGGGCACGCTAAGCGCCCCGCATCTCCCCAGGCCACCTCTACCGGGTAATCGCGGTAGTCCTCGGGCAGCCTCACGCCATACTGGTCTTCGATCTCATCCAATCTCCTTCACTCAAAGCGGGCGCGCGAACGAAGGAAGGTCCGGAAGCCCCGAAGACCCATTCTGCTGCTCCGCGAAGGCAAGACTCGCTGAGCACATCCAGTCGTTTCGCGACGCCTTCCCAGGACGTCAACCACCGCGATGAAGGTTATGGCTCGCTGAGAAGTCCGCGTCCCCGTTAGCGAGAGGTCACTTCTGATCTAGCGGGGAGCAGGTACGGCTCGAGCACCACTCGCAGGAGACGTTCGCCGTCAGCCGACTCAACGGAGGTTCCGGACAGCTCGCCAAGGGCCAGCCACGTCTCGGCGATCACCCACAACGCCTGGATGAGGTCGGCGATGCCTTGGTCGTCCAGGGGGCGGATGACACCGGCCGACCGCCACCGCCGAGCGAGGGCATCGAAGGTTGCAGTGCGACGCTCGCGCACCGCGGCGTACTCGGCGGCCAGGACTGGATCGCTGTGGAGCAACCCGAGCAGTTCGCGACTCAGGAACGCGTAGCGATGAGACAGGGCCGCGCCGGCCGCTAACCGCCTCAGGAGTTCCGCCGGGGTCACATCCATGACGTCGGCCTCGTCGCCACTCCACATTTCTTCGTACGCTCCTGCGAAGCCCGCGTACAGCTCCCGGATGATCTCGTCCTTGTCGCTGAACCAGTAGTACAGGTTGCCGGGGCTGATGCCGGCACGGGCGGCGACATGATTCGTGGTCACCGCCGCAGTCCCGCGCTCGTTGAACAGCTCCAGAGCCGCATCCAGGATCCGGTCACGCGTTCGACGCGCGCTGCTGGTGGTCGGGGTGCGCAACATGCTTAGAGCATAAGCACTACTTGTCTGGCATCGGCAACCTGATGCCGGAGGGCGGGGGGCACACCGCAGCACCGATCCGCTTCGATCACCTCACGGGCCACGACCCCCGGGCTCTAATTAGAGTATCCACTCTAATTAGAGTAAGATAACTAATCAGATCGAGACGCGTCCCCCCGCGACGCCCCCGATCCTGCGAAGCAGTCAACGAAGGAGTGTCACCGTGGCGAAGCAGTCGAGCATGGAAACCCGGACCACCACATCGAGTCCCGAGACAGGGCCCGGCCCGCGGCTGGGTCGCCGCGGCTTCCTGGGAATGGTCGGGGTCGGGGTAGGCACGCTGGCCGTGGCCGGCGTCGGCGGCTTGACCTGGAAGGCTGTCGANNGCCGCCAACGCCCACAACACCCAGCCATGGCTCTTCAGGGTGACCCCCGACCGCATCGACTTGTTCGCGGACATGACCCGCACCATCGGTGCCATGGACCCCCTGCGGCGCGAACTGGACATCAGCCTGGGATGCGCCGTGGAGAACCTGGTCCTCGCCGGCCCCGCCCACGGTGCCGCAACCCTCGTGACCCTTCTGCCCGAGCCGAGCGACCCGACCCACATCGCCCGCATCGACCTGACCGCGACCGCTGCAGCCGCGTCACCGCTATACGCCGCCATCGCGAATCGCCACACCAACCGCGGTGCGTACGACACCTCCCGGCCCGTGGCCCAGGCACAGCTCGACGCGCTGGCCGCCCTCGTAGACGCTCCCGGTGCCCAGCTCGTGTGGTTCACCACCGACGCCGAGAAGGCCGCCTTCGGCGAGCTCACCCTGCGCGCCACCGAGGCGATCATCGCGGACCGGCAGCAGTCGNNGCCCTGTCGAAGATCGTCCCGGTCACCCAGCAGCAGAACAACGACGGATGGCTCACCGGGATGCGCACGATCCAGATCCCGACAGCGGCCGCGTTCGGTGCCATCGTGGTCCGCGACCCCGCCGACCGCACCAGCCGACTCGCCGCGGGACGTGCGTGGCAGCGCATGCACCTCTCCGCGACCACCGAAGGCCTGGCACTGCAGCCCCTGTGCCAGGTCCCCGAACGCATCGACCGCGAGACCTCCGCCGGTCTCCCGGCCGACTTCACGCCCGCGATGGCCGCCCTGCTGCCGTCGGGGACCCACGC
>PMLO01000260.1 GCA_003158895.1 Propionibacteriaceae bacterium | reverse complement strand
GTTCACCGCCATGCGTGCCCGTGGCGCGAAGTCGACCGACATCGCGGTGCTCGTCGTGGCCGCCGATGACGGTGTGATGCCGCAGACGATCGAGGCGTTGAACCACGCCAGGGCGGCAGAAGTGCCGATCGTGGTCGCGATCAACAAGATGGACAAGCCGTCCGCCGACGCCGTGAAGGTCCGCGGCCAGCTCACCGAGTTCGGTCTGATCCCCGAGGAGTACGGCGGCGACACGATGTTCGTCGAGGTCTCCGCGACGGCGAAGACCGGCCTGGCCGAGCTGCTCGAGGCCATCATCCTGACCGCAGACGCCGAGCTCGACCTTCGGGCGAACCCGGAGATGCNNACCCTGCACGTGGGCGACTCGATCGTGGCGGGCTCCGCCTACGGCCGAGTGCGCGCCATGATCAACGATCAGGGCGACACGATCATGGAGGCTCCGCCGTCCACGCCTGTCCAGGTGCTCGGTCTGACGTCGGTCTCCGGCGCGGGCGACAACTTCCTGGTCGTCGAGGACGATCGCAAGGCTCGTCAGATCGCCGAGAGGCGTGAGGCGAGGATGCGTGCCGCGATGTTGGCCAAGGGCACCCGCCGCAAGACGCTCGACCAGCTGTTCGAGCAGCTTGCCAAGGGCGAGGTCCAGGAGCTCAAGCTCATCCTCAAGGGCGACACCGCAGGTTCTGTGGAGGCGCTGGAGGACGAGCTGCTCAAGATCGAGGTGGGCGACGACGTCAGCGTCCGGATCATCGACCGTGGTGTTGGCGCGATCACCGAGACGAACGTCACGCTGGCGTCCGCCTCCGACGCGGTCATCATCGGCTACAACGTCCGGCCTCAGGGGAAGGCGACAGAGCTCGCCGACCGCGAAGGCGTCGACATCCGCTACTACTCGGTCATCTACCAGGCGATCGACGAGGTCGAGGCTGCCCTCAAGGGCATGCTCAAGCCGGTCTACGCCGAGGAAGTGCGGGGCCAGGCCCAGATCCGCGAGATCTTCCGTTCCTCCAAGATCGGAATCATCGCGGGCTGCATGGTCATCGACGGCACCATCCGGCGTCATGCCAAGGCCCGGCTCCTGCGCGACAGCATTGTCGTGGCGGAGTCGGAGATCAACACGCTCCGCCGCGAGAAGGACGACGTCACTGAGGTGCGGGAAGGGTTCGAGTGCGGCCTGACGCTGCAGAACTACTCCGACCTGCACATCGGCGACATCATCGAGACCTTCGAGATGGTGGAGAAGCCGCGCGTCTGACATGCATGAGCTCGCCGGTCCCGGATCTGGGACCGGCGAGCGCTCACGTCCGAAGGGAGACCGATGACCAGCCCGTATGCGCTCAAGCGCGCCGAGCAGATCAAGCACATCGCCGCAGAGATGCTCGAGAAGCGGGTCAAGGATGCGCGCCTCGGCTTCGTGACGATCACCGACGTGCGGCTCAGCAAGGACAACCACGACTGCACGTTGTTCTACACGGTGCTCGGCAGCGAGGCTGAACGCGTCGACACCGCGGCGGCGCTCGAGGCGGCCCGCGGCCAGATCCGTACAGCCGTGTCGCGTCGCCTGGCTCTGAAGTTCGCGCCGACGATCTCGTTCGTCGCCGATGCGATGCCCGAAACCACCGCCCACATGGAGGAGCTGCTCGCAGCGGCACGCCTGGTGGACGAGCAGGTGGCCGCGAAGGCCGTCGGCGCGACGTACGCGGGCGAGCCGGATCCGTACCGCAAGCCTGCCGACGAGGATGACGACGAAGAAGCTGACGGCGACGACGTGGCCGACGTAGAAGTGGACGACGAAGAAGAGTGACCGACATCTCGGGCGTGATCGTCGTCGACAAGCCGCAAGGCATCACGTCACACGGCGTCGTGGCTCGCGTACGTCGCCTCGCCGGGACCCGGAAGGTCGGTCACGCCGGCACGCTCGACCCCATGGCGACAGGCGTCCTTGTCATCGGCGTCGGTCGTGCGACGCGGCTGCTGGGTCACATGACGTTGCACGACAAGCGCTACCTCGCGACCGTACGGCTCGGCCAGGAGACGATCACCGAGGACGCCGAGGGGACGATCACCGCCTCCCACGGCGCGGCGGGCGTCGCTGAGGAGGCTGTACGGGCTGCTGCGGCGGCCTTCCTCGGAGAGATCGACCAGATTCCCAGCTCCGTCTCCGCGATCAAGGTCGGCGGCGTCCGTTCGTACAAGCGGGTGCGTTCAGGCGAGGAGGTCGAGCTCGCGGCCCGGCGAGTCACGATTACACGGCTGGATGTCGGTGCCGTGACACCAGCAGTGGCCGATGACGGCACGCCGGTGCTCGATGTCGAGCTGGACGTCGAGTGCTCGTCCGGTACGTACATCCGGGCTCTCGCTCGCGACATCGGTCGTGTGCTCGGCGTCGGAGGACACCTCGCGGCGCTGCGCCGTACGCGCGTGGGCCCGTTCACGGTGGGGGAGTCCCTGCTCGGCCCTGACCTCGACGTGGCGAGCATCCCCGACGACGCCTGGCTCACGCCGGCGCAGGCGGCGATGCGCTGCGTCCCTTCGGTCGAGGTGGACGTCATCGNNTCATCGGGCCGTCAGGTACGCTGCTCGCCTTGTACCGTCCAGCAGGGGACCGCGCGGTCCCTGAGACGGTCTTCGTCGATGGGGAGGGTCAGTGATCACGGGTGGTCCGACTGTCGTGGCGATCGGCAACTTCGACGGTGTNNCCGCTCGTCGCGGTGACGTTCTGGCCGCACCCGATGGTGGTGCTGCGTCCCGACGCGGCACCGGAGCTGCTGTGCGACCTCCCCGAGAGGATCGACCTGCTGCGTCACGCAGGCGCCGACGAGGTACGCGTCGTGGAGTTCTCGCGGCGCGTCGCCGACTGGACGCCTCAGGAGTTCGTCGACCACGTCCTGGCGCCGCTGCACCCCGCGACGGTGGTCGTGGGGGAGAACTTCCGGTTCGGGCGAGGGGCTGCCGGGACCGTGGACATGCTGCGCGAGCTGGGAGCGGGAACGTTCGACGTCGTCGCGTTACCCCTGGTCGGCGACGTCGCCGCACTGTCCTCGACGCGGGTGCGCCGCTCGCTCGACGAGGGTGACGTCGAGGCCGCCGCACGCGTCCTGGGAAGGCCCTTCCGCTACACGGGCATCGTCGTGATGGGCGACCAGCGGGGCCGTACGCTCGGCTATCCGACCGCGAACCTCACCGTCCCCGCCGGCCATGCCTGTCCCGCCGACGGTGTGTACGCGGGGTGGTTGACGTGCCTCGAGGACCCGGATGCCGAGCCGATGGCCGCGGCGATCTCCGTCGGCACGAATCCCACGTTCGACGGCGTCGAGCGCCGCGTCGAGACGTACGTGCTCGACCGTACGGACCTCGAGCTGTACGGGTGCCGCATCGGTGTCGACTTCATCGCACGGCTGCGGGGCCAGGTGAAGTTCGACTCGCTGGACGACCTCATCGTGCAGATGGACGCCGACGTCGTCGCAGCCCGTCAGGTGCTCGGCGCGCCGCCTCAGAACTGACGAAGGCGCTTGCGGTAGATCGCGTCGTGGAAGACCTCGCCCGGGAGTCCCTCGGGCGCGTCGCCGCCGACGATGCGGTGATTGCCGGTCGGCTCGTAGCCCAAGGACAGGTACAGCGGGATCGCCTTGTAGTTGTCGGGATCGACGCCCAGGAAGATCTCCTCGTAGCCGAGGTCACGGGCAACCGTCTCCACGTGCAGGTCGAGCAGCCGGCCGACGCCCTGGCGGCGCGCGTGCTGGTAGACGTACATGTTGCGGAGCTCGGGCATGAGCGGGCCCGGCCTGAGGTCGAGCACAACGGTGCCGAGCCGATCCTCCCCGCGAACCGCGATGTAGTAGGACGAGTCTCCGGCGATGGCATCGGCGAAACGACGGTCGCAGACGAACCCCTCGACGCGATCCTCCAGCGCCCGCAGCGCAGGCAGATCGTCGGACCGGGCCAGGCGAATCTCGATCTCAACGTCGTCGGACATCCGAACCCCCAATACCTCCTGTGTGACTCCAGCAACCTAGCCCATGCATGTGTCGGGTGCATGTCGCGGTGGGGTCCCGGACCGGTACGCACGGTGGCGGGTCCCCGAGGCAACCGACTTTCGATTTCGTACCCCTGGACAGGTCCTGGTAGCCTCGGAATGCCGTTTGATCGGCCGCGACCACCCAAGTGCCCCGACTGCACCAGCGACGGGGGCATCGCGCAACGGGATAACCGAGAGGAGTGCACGTCGAATGGACGCTGCCACCAAGAAGAAGATCATCGATGACTACGCGACCACGCCCGGAGACACGGGTTCGCCCGACGTGCAGATCGCGTTGCTCACCAAGCGCATCGCTCACCTCACCGAACATCTCAAGGAACACAAGGGCGATCACCACAGCCGCCGGGGCCTCTTGCTCATGGTTGGCCAGCGCAGGCGCCTGCTGAACTACGTCGCGAAGAACGACATCGGCCATTACCGCAAGCTCATCGAGCGCCTCGGTCTGCGTCGGTGACCTCTGGGGTCCGCCCGTCCGGGTGGACCCCTTCTCACATCCAGCCCCGGGTTGCCGGGGCACAACTCAACACATCACATCGCGAGCCCGGGACGGGCGAAGCGGCGGTCCTCGGTAGTGGGATTCGGGTGGCGGACACGCTCCCCGCATTCCTCGATCGAAGACCAGATCCGATTCGTCGACGGGTGACTACCCGCGTGTCACGCTGCTCGCGCGATGACGAAAGGAATCCCCATGGAGGGACCCGATCTCCGCTTCACCGAAGCGAAAATTGACAACGGCTCCTATGGAAAGCACGTCGTCCGGTTCGAGTCGGGCCTGCTGGCCCGTCAGGCCGCCGGCTCTGCCGTGGTCTACCTCGACGACGACACGATGGTGCTCTCGGCGACGACCGCGGCCAACAACCCGCGTGACGCGATCGACTTCTTCCCGCTGACGGTCGACGTCGAAGAGCGCATGTACGCCGCAGGGCGCATCCCCGGCTCGTTCTTCCGCCGTGAAGGCCGTCCGGGCGAGAACGCGATCCTCACGGCTCGCCTGATCGACCGACCGCTGCGTCCCTGCTTCGTCAAGGGCCTGCGCAACGAGGTCCAGGTCGTCGCCACGGTCATGGCTCTCAACCCCGACGTGCTGTACGACGTCGTGGCGATCAACGCCGCGTCGGCGTCGACCACGCTCGCCGGGCTGCCGTTCAGCGGCCCGATCGGTGGCGTCCGCGTGGCGCTCATCGGCAGCACCTGGGTCGGCTTCCCCACCGTCAAGCAGCTCGAGGACGCCACGTTCGACATGGTTGTCGCGGGCCGCGTGATCGCCGACGGCGACGTCGCGATCATGATGGTCGAGGCCGAGTCCACCGAGGCCACCTGGGATCTCGTACGCTCCGGCCGTCCGGCCCCGACCGAAGAGGTCGTGGCTCAGGGCCTTGAGGAGTCCAAGAAGTTCATCAAGGCGCTGTGCGACGCGCAGGCCGAGCTCGTGGCGCAGTTCCCCAAGGCCGTCAAGCAGTTCCCGGTCTTCCTCGACTACCAGCCCGACGTGTACGAGGCGGTTGCCGCTGCCGGTACCGATCGCACCCGCGAGGTCCAGTCGATCTTCGGCAAGCAGGAGCGTGAGATCGCCACCGAGGAGCTGCTCGCAGCCCTGAAGGACGAGCTCGGCGGCCGGTTCCCGGAGCGCGACAAGGAGATCACCGGTGCGTACCGCGCGCTGACCAAGAAGGTCGTCCGTCACCGGACGCTCACCGAGAAGGTCCGCATCGACGGCCGCGGCGTGCGGGACATCCGCACCCTGTCGTCCGAGGTCGGCGTGCTCCCGCGCGTCCACGGCTCGGCACTGTTCCAGCGCGGCGAGACCCAGATCCTGGGCGTCACCACGCTGAACATGCTCGACATGGAGCAGAAGCTCGACACGCTGGCGCCGGAGACCACCAAGCGCTACATGCACAACTACAACTTCCCGCCCTACTCGACCGGTGAGACCGGCCGCGTGGGTTCGCCCAAGCGTCGTGAGATCGGCCACGGTGCGCTCGCTGAGCGCGCGCTCGTGCCGGTGCTGCCGAAGCGCGAGGAGTTCCCGTACGCGATCCGTCAGGTGTCCGAGGCTCTCGGCTCCAACGGCTCGACGTCCATGGGCTCCGTGTGCGCCTCGACCCTGTCCCTGCTCAACGCCGGTGTGCCGCTCAAGGCGCCGGTCGCAGGCATCGCGATGGGCCTCATGAGCGAGGAGATCGATGGCAAGACCTCCTACATCGCGCTGACCGACATCCTCGGCGCCGAAGATGCGCTCGGCGACATGGACTTCAAGGTCGCCGGTACGCGCGACTTCGTCACCGCCCTCCAGCTCGACACCAAGCTCACCGGCATTCCCGCCGATGTGCTCGCCGGTGCGCTGCTGCAGGCGCGCGAGGCCCGCTTCACCATCCTGGACGTCATGGCCGAGGCCATCGACACCCCGGACGAGATGAGCCTGTACGCGCCGCGGATCCTCACGGTCAAGATCCCCGTCGACAAGATCGGCG
>PMLO01000127.1 GCA_003158895.1 Propionibacteriaceae bacterium | reverse complement strand
CGAGTGCCATCGCGAGACCCTCGCCCGTGTTCTGTGTCGGTACGGCTGAGCCCATGTCGTGAGCCGTCCGCGAGAACCACGAGTACTTGGCCACCAGATCGGGATTGTTGCCGAACCCACCAGCCGACAGGAGCACGGCCTTGGCGCCGACGCGCATCGTGTTGCCGTCGGCATCCTCGGCCACCACGCCGATGACCCGGCCCTCGTCCAGGATGACGTTCTTGGCCGGTGTGGAGGTGAAGATGTCGACTCCAGCGCCTTCGACGGCCTTCAGGAGCGTCTCCTGGCAGTGCAGACCGAGGCCCTCCGGCCGGTGGAACGAGTAGAGCTCGAGCTCCTGGTTGTAGGCGTAGATCGTGACGTCGCTGTACTCGATGCCCAGCGACTTGTAGATGTCGATGGTCTCCCAGGCGTTGTCGACCATGGTCCGGGCGACCTCGGGGTTCGCGCGGAAATGGCTGTAGTTCATGTACCGCTCGAAGGCGTCCTGCTTGGTCGGGAAAGTCTTGGCCTCGCCAGTGGCCGGGTCGATCGGGAACTTGCGGGCCTTCTGCTCGCTCGACTCGAAGGCCGCGGTCCCCTCGGCGTAGACGCAGGACCCCTCGAGCATCGTCGGCATCTTCTCCAGGATGCAGACGCTCAGACCGGCCTGAGCGGCCGTGTACGCCGCGGACTTGCCAGCGGCCCCGCCACCGACGACCACGAGGTCGTACTCGGCGTCGAAAATCTGTTCAGTCATTTCTCTTGTCCCTTCATTGGGTTTGGTTGAGATGCGTAGTGAGTTCGGATCAGGCCCGCTTGAACGCCGCGGTCAGCGCCGGGACGATCTCGTACAGATCGCCGAGGATCCCGAAGTGGCACTTTTTGAAGATGGTCGCCTCGGGATCGTTGTTGATCGCGACGATCACCTTCGCCGCCCGCACTCCCGACATGTGCTGCGGCTGCCCGGAGACGCCCACGGCGATGTACAGGTCGGGAGCGATCTGCTGCGTCGAAGTGCCGACCACATGGGACTCGTCGTACCAACGCATGTCGTCACAGATCGGAAGCGTGCAGGCCATCTTCGCGTGGGCGGCGTCGGCCAGCTCCTCGACAAGCGCGATGTCTTCCCTCTTCCGGACGCCACGACCGATGCTGACGACCCGCTCAGCCTGCTGCAGCCCCGCGGCCTCGCCAGGGGCGACGGTCGTCTCGATGATCCTCATCGAGGGTGCCATCCCGGATGGGGCTACCTCGGTAATCGCGGCAGGAACCGGCGAAACGACGTCGACGTCCTCACCGTCGAACACGCCCGCCAGTGCGCCCGGCACCACCAGGGTTTCCACGACCTTGCCCTCGACGGCCGGACGCGTGACGACCAGGTCGTCTCCCTCGACCGAGAGTCCGGGTACGGAGCTGACGAGTGCGGCGCCCAGCCTGGTCGCGGCCACAGCCAACAGGACACGGCCCGCGGGGTCGTCCAGCGCCAGTACGAGGCGGGGCGACGCGGCGGCGACCAGGTCCGCGACCTGCAGCGCGAGTGACTCGGCCGGAACGCTGTCAAGGGTGGAGAACCACTGTACGGAGTCGCAGCCGCAGGCGGCTGTGGACTCAGCCAGTAGGCGAGGCCCCACCACAGCCGCGGTGACGGTGCCCCCCAGTTCGCGGGCGGCAGCTGCCATGCCGGCCACCGGGCCGGCCTCTGTCACGATGATCCAGCTGTCCATCAGAGCACTCCCTCCGAGCGCAACGCCGTCATGAGCTGCTCGACAGCCCCTTCCGGATCGGCGCCATCGAAGATCCGGGCGTCTGCCGCCTCGGGAAGGGCGGTGCCGCGCAGGGTGACGCCGCCCACGCTCGTCACTCCGAGATCCGCCATGGCGACTTTCTCCAATGGCTTCTTGCGAGCGGCGAGCACGTCCTTCATGCCTGGGGGCTTGTCCTCGGCCCTTCGCGCAGCGACCGCAAGAACCACGGGTGTTCCTACCTCGATGACCTCGGTCCCTGTCCCGGACTTGCGCGTGACGTGCAGACGGTCGCCTTCGGCAGTCGCGGACACTACGCCGGCCAGCACGGCCCAGCCGAGCTGGCCGGCCAGCGACATGGAAACCATCTGGTCCCAGACTCCGTCGCCGATGATGACGATGTCAGCTCCACCGATGCGTCGTACGCCCGCCGCCAGCACCTCCCCCAGAACGGCACTGTCTGCGTTCGGTTCGACATCAGCGACCGACACGGTTCTCGTGGCTCCACGGGCCGCGGCCCACGCGACATCCCCGTCGCCGACCGTCAGGCCGACCAGCTCGTCGCCCACAGCAAGGTCACGCGCCACGACCACTGCGGCAGCGTCGTCGTCGCTCGCAACCATCTTCGCGGCACGCCAGTCGACGGCGCCGTCGGCGCTCACGCGAGCGTCTTGGGGATTCTTCGCCCACTTGAACGCAATCACGCACTTCATCCGGTCATCTCTCCGTCTCGGTCCGCGAGGCCACGAGGTGGCAGTGCCGGGAGAACACTCTCGCTCGTCCTGGAACGAGTGAAGAACGTCCCTGTACATGGCCTCGAGCCTCCGGAACGACCACGCTTCGTTGCGGGCCGCCCGTTGGATCGTCAGCAAATATCTGACATGTGTCAGACGTTAGCATTAGCCTATGGCGCGGTCATTCACGAGGGTGGAGTTAGCGCTGCGGCGCGCGGTCGTCGAGATCGCTGGGGAGAAGCCCATCACGGAAGTCACGGTCGCCGAGGTGTGCCGAAGGGCCGACGCGACCCGCGACTCCTTCTACCGCTTCGCTGCGAGCCCGGCCGACCTGTTGGCGATGTACCTCTACGACGACCACGACGTCACGACCGTCACGCCATCTCGGCTGCCGGAGGGCGGGATCAACCGCGAGCTCGCGCCCGCCACCCGCATCCTGATCGAGCATGTCCAGCGCAACGTGCAGATCTACCGCAACGCCCTAGCGCCACGACTCCCGCTGGAACTCCGCGAGGCGCTCCTTCGACGCCTCGAGACGGTGTTGAACGCCCACGCCCGCGAGTTCCCTGAGACCCTCCCCAACATCCAGGGCAAGCGCCCCGACGCGATGGCGATCAACGTCCTGGTGCAACACGCGTCGAACGGTGTGGTTGGCGCACTGGAGGGCCTCGTGGCAGCCGACGGCCTCCACGACACCGAGCACGCAATGGCGATGTTGCATGCAGCCACGGCGCCGTGCTGGCTGGCGTTCGATCGCCAAGAGCCGTAGAGGTCGGATCGACCGCCCGACGAACGGCCGGGCCCGGCCGTTCGGGACGGCAACTGCCGATCCCGACGGCCCGAGCCGAGCGTCACCGACTATCAGTGAGCGGTCTGCCCACCATCTACCGAATAGACCCCGCCCGTCATGAAGGAAGCCATGGGCGAGGCCAGTAGCAGGACAATGCCCACAATCTCCTCTGGGTCCGCCACCCTGCCGGCAGCATTGAACGACTTGACCAGCTCCGCCATCACCGGGTCAGCCAGCCACCCCGCCGTCATAGGCGTCCCGACAAAGGCAGGCGCGATCACGTTGATGCGGACGTTCTGCTTGGCGTACTCCAGCGCAGCACCCTTGGACAACCCAGCAACACCGTGCTTCGCCGCCGCATACGGCGCCATACCGGGGTCGGCCACGAGGCTCACCACTGAACCGTTGTTGATGATCGATCCGCCACCGACCTTCAACATCTCGGGAATCTCGTACTTCATGCACAGGAAGACCCCCTTCAGGTCGGCGCCGATGATCCGGTCGAAGTCCTCCTCGGTCTGGTCAGCAAGGGGCGCGGTCACAGGCAGCAGCCCGGCGTTGTTGAAAGCGATATCGAGCCGACCGTATGCCTCGACGGTCGCACTGATCGCGTTCTGGACATCGGCCGAGCGGCCCACGTCCGCGCGGACAAACATCGCCTCGCCACCATCCGCCTCGATCAGGCGCAGTGTCTCGTCGGCGTTCGACCGGCCACAGATGGAAACCTTGGCCCCGGCGCGCGCAAAAGCCACTGCCACCGCCCGTCCGATGCCAGTGCCGCCGCCGGTGATGAAGACGACCTTCCCCGTGAAGTCCAACAGTTGGTCAGCCATGAGTTCTCCTTCGATCGACACCACAGTTCCGCCTCGTTGCGGAACGGCGAGCCCCGTCGTTAGCGGCTTCGCAGGCGATCGGGCATGTGTCAGATTACTCAGGCTCTACTCAGGCCCCTCGACCGGGGTTTGGTTACGAAGACTGACCTTGACACCGCGAGAAAGGCATCCCCTCGGGCTCAGTCCTAGGCTTGCGCCCCGCCTATACGCGGAGTCTTCATGATGGCCTGGATCAGCTGCCGCGCCGCGTGAGACGGCGGGTGGTGGTCCGCTGTCACGACTCCACTGATTCGCCTTGTCTGCTGCCATGCGAGCCACGCAAGCACACCCAGTGAAGTCGCGGCTCGAGCCGTTCGGCGCGTCCGTGCTTCCGATCCCTCCAGGAAGGGACCGATGCCACGATCTGAGCACTTGTCGTCACGACGGCCGACCGAATTCGCCGACGTGGCCGGCCAAGCTGCGCCTGTCGGGCCGCCCCAGACCAAGAACAGCGACAGGCCTGGGCCGATGGACTGACTGAACGCGATCGTGCTCTCGATCTACCCCTGGAGAGGTACCCAAAGGAGCCTAGAGATGCGATAGAGATGCATTGGCCAACACTTCGTGACCAATGTGCCTCTGACAAGGCCAA
>PMLO01000253.1 GCA_003158895.1 Propionibacteriaceae bacterium | reverse complement strand
GGTTCGAGTCCCTTCTCCGGTACCCAGCAATGCCAGTTCCACGATTGGTAATGGGGCTCAAGGACCTCCCCGCCGCTTAGCGTGCAACATTCGTGCAACAAGAAAGTCGCGCGATGGGGAAGGAATCATGCGTACGCCTGGCCTCGTCGTCGACGAGCAGGTTCTTCTCTCCGGCCGCGTTCCTACCTCAGGCCAGGTCAAGGAACTGCTCACTCCGCTCCGGGGCCGATGCGCTAGACCCCGAGCTCCTGACGCAGCTTGTTCACGTGACCGGCCGCCCGCACGTTGTACTGCGCGAGCTCGATCGTGCCCTTGCCCGACTCGTCGACATCGATGACGAACGTCGACCGAAGCACGCCGAGGATCGTCTTGCCGTACAGGACCTTCTCGCCGAAGGCTCCGTACGCCTTGAGCACCGTCTTGTCGGCATCGCTGAGCATCGGGAACGTCACGTGCTCGCTCATCTTGAACTCGGCGAGCTTCGAGACCGGGTCGGGGGAGATGCCGACCACCATCATCCCGGCGCGTTCGAAGTCGCCGAGGTTGGCAGTGAAGTCGACGGCCTGTGTCGTACATCCCGGCGTCAACGCGGCCGGGAAGAAGTACAGGACGAGCTTTCCCGGGGCGAAGTCGGACAGGGACACCACGTTCCCGTCGGCGTCCGGCAAAGTGAACTCGGGAGCTGCATCGCCGCTGGCCAGACTCGTCATGAAACCGACGATAGTGCTCGGGGCTGGAAGCGTCACTGCCTGTCCGCGAGGCAAGCCCTCCAGAGGCCCCACACCGTGGCATAGAGTGAGTGACGGCGGAACAGGACAGCGGACCAGGAGGACCTGTGATGGCAACCAAGCAGGCGACCGAGCGTACGCTCACCGAGATCCAGGCGGACATCGATCGCGCACAACGCCAGATCGAGGAGAGCCTCGCGGGCCTCATCGGCGAGTTCCACCCCAAGGCCGTCGTACATCGCACCGTCGAGGACGCCAAGGCGTTCGCCGGCGAGCAGTTCACGTCAGCAAAATCCCAGGTCAAGGACCAGTACGGCTGGCGGCTGGGCCGTGTGGCTCTCATCGCCGGTGCCGCGGTGGGCGTCGTGACGTTCGTCCTGGCGGTCCGAGCACTCGGAAAGCGCTCCTCCGCTTCCTGACCGCTGGCGCGAACCGTTTCGGTGTCCATCAGCGTGCATGTTAGCCGTGTCGTAATCACTTTGTGACCTTGAAATTTCCCTTACGCGACAGAGATTTTTGTCGAGCATCGGTGACGTCTCCGACTTTTGTCTCCCTCCGGTAGCGCGGCCCAGATGGATGGGCTAGTGTCCCATTCGCACCCAAATTGGTTCGTTCAAACTCGTCCGAGAACCTCCAGCGGTAACGAATTGGCGGCGATCACCAAATTGGACCGATTCAACAAGTGGGCGAGTCGTTAGT
Organism: Propionibacteriaceae bacterium; assembly: GCA_003158895.1. Classification (GTDB taxonomy): domain Bacteria; phylum Actinomycetota; class Actinomycetes; order Propionibacteriales; family Propionibacteriaceae; genus Fen-668. Next base: position 1,238 of record PMLO01000253.1, on the reverse strand, counting down.
GTGGCAAAGCTCGCCCGAGCCCCTACAACGAAGTGAGGTCTACTTCATGGCAAGCAAGAACAAGCTGGCCCGGCTCACCCTTTCGGTTCTGTCCGCAACGGCGATCCTCGCGACCGCCGCCTGTGGCAGCTCCACGGGTACCACCGGGGCTTCCGCCTCCACATCGACGGACCCCTCGTGGAGCAAGACGGGTCCCATCAACTACGTCCAGGGCAAGGACACCTCTGGCAACGTCCAGAAGGTCATCGACAAGTGGAACGCCCTCCACGCTGACCAGAAGGTCACGCTCATCGAGCTCTCCGACAACGCTGACCAGCAGCGCGCTTCGATGATCACGAACGCACAGTCGAAGGGTGCGTCGAACTACGACGTCCTCTCCGTTGACGTGGTGTGGACCGCAGAGTTCGCCGCCAACGGCTACCTCGCAGCGCTCCCGTCCACCCTGGACACCACGGGCTACCTGAAGGCTGCCGTCGACTCCGGCACGTACTTCAACAAGCTCTACGCGTTCCCGTCGACCTCTGACGGCGCCTTGCTCTACTACCGCAAGGACCTCCTCGACGCAGCAGGCCTGCAGGTTCCCACGACGTGGGCCGACATGAAGGCCGACTGCACCAAGATCAAGGCGACGAACCCGTCGATCGACTGCTACGGCGGTCAGTTCCAGAAGTACGAGGGTTTGACCTGCAACATCGCTGAGATGGTCAACTCGGCCGGTGGCGCGTTCCTCGACGCCAGCGGCGCCCCGACCGTCAACACCAGCGCGGCCGTCGCAGGCGTGCAGTGGGCAGTCGACGCGTTCAAGGACGGGACGATCCCGAAGGCCGCTCTGACCTGGCAGGAAGAGCAGTCGCGTCAGGCGTTCCAGGACGGCAATCTCGTCTTCCTGCGCAACTGGCCGTACGTGTACTCGCTGGCCAACAAGACTGACGGATCCTCCAAGGTCGCCGGCAAGTTCGCCGTCGCCCCGATCCCGGGCCTCAGCGGTCCTGGCGTGTCCACCCTCGGTGGCCACAACATGGGCATCTCCACCTACTCGCAGAACAAGGGCACCGCGCTCGCGTTCATCCAGTGGTGGAACAGCGCCGACAACCAGAAGGCCAACACGATCGCGACCTCCAACGCTCCGACGTGGACCGCTCTGTACACCGACGCCGACCTCACCAGCCAGTTCCAGTACCTCCCGGTCCTGAAGGCATCGATCGACAAGGCACAGGCTCGCCCGAAGGCCGTGAAGT
>PMLO01000015.1 GCA_003158895.1 Propionibacteriaceae bacterium | reverse complement strand
GGCGCGCAGTAGACGAACATCTCGACCTTGTCGAACCAGTGGACGCGGAAGATGCCGCGGGTGTCCTTGCCGTACGAACCGGCCTCGCGCCGGAAGCAGGGGCTGTACCCCGCGTACGAGATCGGCAGCTTGGCGCCCTCGAGGATCTCCTCCGAGTGGTACGCGGCCAGCGCGACCTCGCTCGTACCGACCAGGTACAGGTCGTCGTCGTCCAGGTGATAGACGTCCTGGGCGGCCTGGCCGAGGAAGCCGGTCCCCTCCATCGCCGACGGCTTGACGAGCGCCGGCGGCAGGATCGGGGTGAAGCCCCACTCGGCGGCCTTCGCCATCGCCAGCGCCGTCAGGGCGAGCTCGAGCTGTGCGCCCTGGCCGGTGAGGAAGTAGAACCGCGAGCCGGAGACCTTCGCGCCGCGCTCCATGTCGATGGCGCCGAGGATCTGACCGAGCTCGAGGTGGTCGCGCGGCGTGAACCCCTCCGCGGCGAAGTCACGCGGGGCGCCGACCTGCTCGACGACGACGAAGTCGTCCTCACCGCCGCGAGGTACGTCGTCGAAGACGGGGTTGGGCAGCTGCAGCATGAGCGCGTCGAACGTCGCACCGGCCTCGTCGGAGGTGGCCTGTGCGGCCTTGACCTGAGCGGCAAGCTCCTTCGTACGCGCCAGCAGCTGCTGCTTCTCCTCGCCGCTCGCCTTCGGGATCAGCGCGCCGAGCTCCTTCTGCTCGGCCCGCAGCCTCTCGAAAGCCGCGATCGAACCGCGCCGCGCCTCGTCGGCCGACAGGAGCTGATCGATGAGCTCCGGCGACTCGCCACGTGCTTCCTGGGCACGGCGGAGACGGTCAGGGTCGGTGCGCAGCAGCTTCGGATCGATCACGACGACAGACTATCGAGCCGTACCCATGGTCAGGTCGTTCGTTTCGCGGCGGTAGGCATGCGCTGCGCCCTGGCCCCCGAAGCAGGACAGAATGGGGCCATGGCCACCCGCGGACGCAGACTGACCTGGCTCGTGGTCGCCACGACCGGCGGCGGATTCGTCGTCTGGTCCGTGCTCCGCGTGATGGGCCTCCTGGACGGTCTCGACCAGGCGCTCCTGCCCGGGTTCATCGCGCCGAGGTCCGGGTTCGGGCAGATCCTCGACGCCATCTCCCTGATCGTCCATCCGGGCGTGGTCTTCATCATCGTCCTCGGCATCGCGGGCTGGGCAGCGGCACGGCGGCTGCGCCGGCTCGCGGCGGCCCTTGTCGGCTCGGTGATCGTCGGGTGGGCCGGGTACGAGCTGCTCAAGGTCCTGTTCCGGCTCCCGCGGCCGACATCGGGATTCAACGACGCGATCACGTACTCGGGCTACGCGTACCCCTCCGGACACGTCGCAGCCGCCACGATCGGCGCGGCCACGATCGTCACGATGGTCACCACGCAGCGTCGCTCGCAGCTGTCGATCTGGGTCATCCGCATCGCCGGCGCGCTGTTCGTGATGGCCGTCGCCGCCGACCGGCTGCTCATGCGCCACCACTGGTTCAGCGATCTCGTGGGCGGGGCACTGTTCGGCGGCGCCGTGATCTCGACGGCCCTGCTGCTCGCCGGGGTCAACACGATCGCGGAGTCGCTCGGCCTGTTCAACAGGCCGCGCCTCCACGTCGACAAGCGCGCCGCCATCATCTACAACCCCTCGAAGATCACCGACTTCGACCTGTTCCGTACACGCGTCGAGTACGAGCTGCGCGAACGCGGCTGGAAGCCGCCGCTGTGGCTGGAGACCGAGGCCGACGATCCCGGCCGTGAGATGGCGCGGGATGCGTTGGAGAAGGAAGTCGACCTCGTGCTCGTGGCGGGCGGCGACGGCACCGTACGCGTCGTGTGCTCGGAGCTCGTCGGCAGCGGTACGCCGGTGGCGTTGATCCCCGCCGGTACGGGCAACCTGCTCGCCCGCAACCTGGGCATCCCGCTCGACGAGCAGCAGGCGTTCGACATCGCGTTCGAGGGCACGCCGTCGCCGGTGGATGTCGTGCGGTTCACGATCGGGGAGCAGACGGAGCACTTCGTCGTCATGAGCGGCATGGGTGGCGACGCGCAGGTGATGGCGAACACGAACACGGACCTCAAGAAGGTGGTCGGGTCGGCTGCGTACTTCCTTGCCGCGGCACAGAGCGTCGGCACTGGACCGTACGACCTCACGGTGACCTTGGACGACCACGAGCCGGTACAGCGCCGCGCGGTCCTCGCCCTGGTCGGCAATGTGGGCACCCTCCAAGGAGGCCTCCGCCTGTTCCCCGACGCCAGTCCGACCGACGGCAAGCTCGACGTGCTCATCGGCAACCCGACGACCGTCGTGGACTGGGCCAAAGTCGCGAGCGGGCTGCTCGGTGGGGCAGACGTGGAGCCGCTGGAGTACGGCCAGGGACGCAAGGTGGTCATCGAGTCGGCCGTACCCATCCCGTACCAGCTCGACGGCGATGCCTCGGGTGAGACGAACAGGCTCGAGGCTGAGGCCGTACCGGCAGGTTTGATGGTGATGCGTCAGCGGGTGGAGGAGCGATGATCGAGGTGTTGTCGCCGCGCCAGGTGGATGAGGCGCGTCCGGCCGGCCATTTCGTGGGATCGACGTTGGCGGAGTTGCGCCGGCGGACTGAGCCGGGGGTGAACCTGCTCGACATCGACCGGTGGGCCGCCGAGCTGATCGCTCGGCGCGGGGCCGTCTCGTGCTATGTCGACTACGCGCCATCGTTCGGCCGGGGACCGTTCGGCAAGGTGATCTGTACGTCGGTCAACGACGCCGTGCTGCACGGGTTGCCGTACGACTACGTGCTGCGCGACGGCGACCTGCTGAGCCTCGACTTCGCCGTGAGCGTCGACGGGTGGGTCGCCGACGCGGCGATCAGCTTCGTGGTGGGCTCGGCGGTCGATCCCGAGGACCAACGCATGATCGATGCCACCCGGCAGGCTCTGGCCGCGGGGATTGCTGCTGCCGGTACGGGGTCCAAGGTCGGCGACATCTCCCACGCGATCGGACATGTACTGACGGGCGCCGGATACAGGGTCAACACCCAGTTCGGTGGCCACGGGGTCGGCACCACCATGCATCAGGACCCCCACATCTCGAACAACGGCCTCCGGGGCCGCGGGCACCCGCTGCAGCCGGGGCTGCTCCTCGCGATCGAGCCCTGGGTCATGGCCGACACGAACCGCCTGAAGATCGACGACGACGGCTGGACCCTCCGCAGCATCACCGGCTGCCGCACCGCCCACACCGAGCACACGATCGCCCTCACCGAGTCCGGCCCCGAGATCCTGACCCTCGCGGGGTAGCTCAGGGTCTCTCCCCGAGCAGTACAGGTCCTCTCCCCGAGCAGCACAGGTCCTCTCCGCGAGGTTCGGGAGAGGAGATGGCCGGTTCGGGAGAGGAGATGGCCGGTCCGG
>PMLO01000132.1 GCA_003158895.1 Propionibacteriaceae bacterium | reverse complement strand
GACAACGTGGGCGACAACGTCGGTGACTGCGCGGGGATGGCGGCCGACCTGTTCGAGTCGTACGCGGTGACGCTGGTCGCCTCGATCATCCTCGGCAAGGCCGCGTTCGGGGCAGCCGGTCTCGTGTTCCCCCTTGTCATCCCGGCNNCTGCGGACGATCAAGCGCTCCTTCATGATGTCCGCCGGAATCGGGGCCGCCCTCTCGGTCGTCGCCGCCTACACATACCTCCCGTCCCGCTTCGCCGACTTCGGCACGGGGATCGCCTTCACCGGCCCCATCGACGACCCCCGGCTCGTCGCGTCCGGGGCCGTGCTGCTCGGCATCGCGCTCGGCGCCGCGATCCTGCTGTTGACCGGCTTCTACACCGGCACTGAGGACCGCCCGACCCAGGACGTCGGCCGTACGTCGCTCACCGGCGCGGCCACCGTCGTACTGTCCGGCATCTCCCTGGGGCTCGAGTCCGCGGTGTTCACCGCAGTGATCATCGCGGCCGTCCTCTTCGCCGCCTTCCTCCTCGGCGGGGTGGGCGTTGTCGGCCTGTTCGCCATCGCCCTCGCCGGCTGCGGGCTGCTCACCACGGTCGGTGTCATCGTCGCCATGGACACGTTCGGCCCGGTCTCCGACAATGCGCAGGGCATCGCCGAGATGTCCGGCGAGGTCAGCCCCGCCGGCTCCCGGATCCTCACCGAGCTCGATGCGGTGGGCAACACCACCAAGGCGATCACCAAGGGAATCGCCATCGCCACGGCGGTACTCGCGGCGACCGCGCTGTTCGGGTCCTTCACCGATGCCATCGAGACCGTCCTGCACGGCGCGTACCAGCAGTTCGTCACCGACTCCGCCGTCTTCTCGCCGCGCACCCTCGTCGGGATCATCGTCGGCGCGTCGGTCGTGTTCATGTTCTCGGCGCTGGCCATCTCGGCCGTGGGCCGGGCGGCCGGCGCCGTCGTGTACGAGGTGCGACGCCAGTTCGCCGAGATCCCCGGGATCATGGATGGTACGGGCCGACCCGAGTACGGCAAGGTCGTCGACATCTGTACGCGCGACTCGCTCCGCGAGCTCGCCACACCCGGTCTCCTCGCCGTGACAGCTCCGATCGCCGTCGGCTTCGGCCTCGGCGCTCCGGCGCTGGCCGGCTACCTCGCCGGCGCCATCGCCTGCGGCACGCTCATGGCGATCTTCCTGGCGAACTCGGGCGGGTCGTGGGACAACGCGAAGAAGCTCGTCGAGGACGGCCACCACGGAGGCAAGGGCTCGGCGGCGCACGCCGCGACGGTCATCGGCGACACGGTCGGTGACCCGTTCAAGGACACCGCCGGTCCGGCGATCAACCCGCTCATCAAGGTCATGAACCTCGTCGCCGTGCTCATCGCGCCGGCGATCGTCGGGCTGCCGATGGCCGGCAGCCTCGGGTGGGTGCGGTACGCGATCGCCCTTGCCGCGGCGGCACTCGGTATCGGAGCGGTCGTGTGGTCGACGAGGCGCGGGATGTCCATCAAGGGACACGGGGAGGAACCCAACCCCGGCCTGGTCGGCATTCCCGGCCCCGAGGACTGGGACGAGATCCACGCGGCTCACGTCCGGTACGCGGCCCTGATGGGGTCTGACACCGAGGACTCGCACGTCCGCGACTAGGCCGACCGCTCAGTCCGGACTGGCTGAGGCTATTCACGATTCTGCTGTGGCGGTTCAGAAGTAGCGCTCTACTGGACGCATGCAGCGCCCGGCGCATGAGCGAACCCCCCGCCCCGGCCGAGCACGTACGGCCTGGCTCGTCGGCGGACTCGTCGCGGTCCTGCTCCTGTCCGCCGTGCTGTGGGAGGGCCGGCCCTGGGAGAACTTCTCGAGCAGTCTCGTCGACACGCGCTGGAGCATCACCACGGTGCGCGGAGTCCCGATGCGCACCGAACAGCTCCGGCCGTTCCTCCAGTTCCTGCCTCACACGACGTTCTACGGTACCGACTTGTTCGTGGGAGAGGACACCTGCAACTCGCTGCAGGGGACGTACAAGATCACCGACAACAAGGTCAGGTTCACCGACATCTCGGGGTCACTCGTGGGATGTCCCGAGGCTATGGACGTCATCGGCGCGTTGGATGCCACGCGGTCCTGGGGCAAGGACTGGGACAAGCTCCACCTGTACGACGCGTCCGGCGCGGAGACGATGATCCTCACCCGCGACGACTCGGTGGGGTACGACCTTCAGCAACCCGCCCCGACGCCCACCTAGCCCGCGAGCGCCGCCTTGACCTTGGCGGCGATGACGGAACCCTCGGCGCGGCCCTTGGCGCGCGCGTTGACGGCCTTGATGACCTGGCCCATCTGCTTCATCGAGGCGCCCTCGCCCAACCCTGCGACCTCTTCGGCCACGATCGCGTCGACCTCGGCCTCGGTGAGGGCCGCCGGAAGGTACTCACCGAGCAGCTCCACCTCGGCCAACTCCTTCTCCGCGAGCTCGGGACGGTTGCCGGCGGTGTACAGCTCGGCGGACTCCTTGCGCTTGCGGACCTCGCGCCCCACGATGGCGAGCTCCTCCTCGGCAGTCAGCTCGCGCGCGCTCGTACCGGAGACCTCCTCGGTCTGGATGGCCGACAGAACCATCCGCAAGACGCTCGTACGGAACGTGTCGCGGGCCTTCATCGAGGTCGTGAGATCGCTGCGGAGCTGGGCCTTGAGGGCTGCCATGGTGTCCTTTCGTCGGTGACATCCTCTCACCGGGTCCCGAACGGGCGCTCGTGACATATCTCGCCGGTACCGTTGAGGACATGAAGCGGTTGGGAATGGTGCTCGCCACGCTGATGCTGGCGCTCGGGGTTGTCGCAGTGGTCTCTCCGAAGGCGTACGCGGCAAGTGCTCCCATCACGCGCATGGTGGTCCAGGCGACCGTGGCGACCGATGGCACGATCACCGTCGCCGAGGAGTTCGACATGAACTTCTCCACGCCCGGCCACGGCCCGTACCTCTACTTCACGACGCGGCAGGGCAGTGGCCAGGCCAACCAGTACCGCATCTACGACTACACCTTCAAGAGCGTCACCAGCTCGACGGGTGCCCCGGCGAACTTCATCACCGAGACACCGCAGTACGGCACCACGGCGCTGCGGATCGGCGACGCGAGCAAGACGGTGAGCGGCAGCCAGACGTACACGGTCTCGTACACGGTCAAGGGCATCGTCAATCCGAACGTCGCCTCCAGCGGGATGGACGAGCTGTACTGGAACGTCATCGGTACGGGCTTCACGATCCCCATCAGCAACATCACCGTGAGCGTGACCGGTCCGGCCGCGGTCCAGAAGACGACCTGCTACACGGGCGCGAACTTCGACCAGTCGTGCAGCTCGAACGGCTTCTCCGCAGACAGCGCGAACTACACGCAGGCCAACCTGTCGACCGGGCAGGGCCTCGCGATCGCCGCGGGCTGGCCGGTCGGCACCTTCGTGGGCGCGGGGCCGACGTTCGAGACGCACACCGGCTCGACGACCAGCAGCTCCCCCTTGTCGTCGCTGAGCTCGCCCGTCGGGCTGGGCGTCGCAGGCGTCGTGGTGCTCGGCGCCATCGGCGGTCTGATCGCCGCGTCGCGTCGCGGGCGCGACGAGATGTACGCGGGTCTGACGCCGGGCAACGTCCCTGTCGCGGGCGAGCCCGCACCTGTCGAGAAGGTCAGCTCGATCCCGTTCGCCGTACAGTTCACGCCCCCGAAGGATGTCCTTCCGGGCATGATCGGCACGCTGTTCGACGAGAAGGCCGAGACGCGCGACGTGACGGCCACGCTCGTCGACCTCGCGGCGCGGGGCTACTGGCGGATCGAGCAGCCCAACCCGAAGGGCGACTTCCAGATCGTGAAGCTCGCGCCGCCGCAGGGCCTGACCGGCTACGAGCAGCTGCTGTACGACGCGCTGTTCGGCGACGGTTCGCAGGTCGTCACGAGCGGCGAGCTGGAGGGCAAGTCGTTCGGCCAGTCCGTACAGGCCATCGAGCGCGAGCTGTACACCGCCGTCACAGCTGTCGGCTGGTTCAAGGGCAACCCGCAGACGGCCCGCGGTGTACGGACCACGTTCGGCATCGTCATTCTGTTCGCAGCGTTCTTCCTCGGCTTCTCCGCGGGGGCGCTCGTCGTCGCGATCCCGCTCGCGGTGGTCGGCGCGGCCGTAGCGATCAGCTCGCGGTTCGCCCCCGTACGGTCGGCGCTCGGCAGCGCGGTGACCAGCCAGGCACTGGGCTTCAAGCAGTATCTGGAGACAGCCGAGGCCGACCAGATCAAGTTCGAGGAGGGGCAGGACATCTTCTCCCGTTACCTCCCGTACGCGATCGCGTACGGCTGCGCGGACCGTTGGGCGAAGATCTTCGCTGAGCTCGCCGCGCGCGGAGTGCCCATGACGCAGCCGACCTGGTACATCGGGCCTGGGTACGGCTACGGCTACGGCGCTGCCTGGGGCGCCGGCGGCTTCGACTCGATCATCAGCACCCTCGACGGGTTCAGCTCCTCGGCCGCCACAGCCATGACGGCGGCCACTGCCGGTTCGAGCGGCGGCTCGGGATTCTCGGGCGGCGGCTTCGGCGGAGGCGGTGGCGGCGGAGGCGGCGGCAGCTGGTGACCCGCACCACCTCGACCGCGCGGCGATACGTCGCCGGTGCTCTGATCGCCATCCTGGCCGTCGTCGCGGTGGTGGGTGGGGTCATGTCGTGGGGCTCGTCGGGACCACAGGACTCGATCACCCGGATGGACGTCGTCGTCCATGTCGCCTCGGACGGGTCGCTCGCCGTCACCCAGACGCTCGAGGTCCACTTCGTGACGACCGGGCACGGTCCGTACGTCTCCTTCGTGACCCGGCAGGTGACGGGGACGAAGAACCAGTACCGAGAGCTGGACTACACGGTGACCGGGGTGACGAGCCCGACCGGAGCCCCGACCGACCAGCTGACCAGCTACCCGAGCTATGGCGTGATGGCGGTCAGGATCGGCAACCCGGACATCCAGGTGAGCGGCACGCAGACGTACGTGCTCACGTACCGCGTGTCCGGGGTGGTGAATCCGCAGGTCGTCTCCAGCGGGCTGGACGAGCTGTACTGGAACGTGATCGGGACCGGCTGGACGATCCCCATCAACAACGTCACCGTCACCCTCACCTCCGACGTCGCGATCTCGGCGACCCAGTGCCAGCAGGGCAGCACCTTCGCCGGGAGCTGCGGGCACACGGCGTCCGGCGAAAGCGCCACGTACACGCAGAACAGCCTGTCGCCAGGGCAGGGCATGGCGATCGTGGCCGGCTGGCCGGCGGGGACGTTCAGCGGTGCTGAGCCCACGTTCACCACGCACGAGACCCCGCCCCCGCCGTTCGAGCTGACGCCGTTCAAGGGCGCTGTGGTGGGCGGTGCCGTGGCCGCCGTGCTGATTCTCGGTCTCCTGCTGTGGTGGCGTGGCAGGGACCAGATCTTCACCGGCGTGTCACCGGGGCTGCTCCCGACCGCCAGCGACCTCCGCGCCACGCGACGGGTTCGGCACGTCCCGTACGCCGTGCGCTTCTCCCCGCCCGATGCCGTCGGCCCGGGAATGATGGGCACGCTCCTGGACCGTACGGCAGACATCGTCGACGTCACCGCCACCCTCACGGATCTCGCGATCCGAGGTCTGATCCGCTTCGAGGCCAGGAAGCACTCGAGTACGCCCCGGATTCACAAGGTGCTGACCGACCCGCAGGGGCTGGCCCCGTACGAGCGCGATCTCTACGACGCGCTGTTCCCGAAAGGCGCGATCAAGGCAGGTACGGGCCGGCTCACCGGCAGGCCGTTCGGCAGGGCGGTCTCCAAGGCTCGACACGACCTGTACGTGGCGGTGGTCGACGCCGGATGGTTCTCCAGCGCGCCCGGCTCGACCAAGACCGCGCTCACTGTCGGAGCGGCGGTAGCCCTCACCGCCTCGATCATCACGCTGGGAGTCGGAGCAGTCTTCGGCTGGGGACTGCTGTTCGTGCCGGTGCTCCTGGCCGCCGTCATGCTCTTCGCCGCGAGGTGGTGGCTGCCCGCCAGGACCGCCACCGGAAGCGCCATGCTGTCACAGACCCTCGGCTTCAAGCTGTACCTGGAGACCGCGGAGGCGGACCAGATCGCGTTCGAGGAGGCCGAGAACATCTTCTCCCGCTACCTCCCGTACGCCATCGCGTTCGGCTGCGTCGA
>PMLO01000225.1 GCA_003158895.1 Propionibacteriaceae bacterium | reverse complement strand
CGAGGTCGACGAGCATGAGGTGCTCGGCCGCCTCCTTCTCGTCTGCGAGCAGCTCGGCCTCGTACGCGGCGTCCTCCGGGCCGGTCGCGCCACGCGGCTTCGTCCCGGCGATCGGATGGATCGTCACCGCACCGTCACGTACGGTCACGAGCGCCTCGGGGCTGGCACCGACGATCGAGAAGTCGGAAAGACGCAGCAGGTACATGTACGGGCTGGGGTTCTGGCGACGCAGCATCCTGTACACGTCGAGCGGGTCTGCCTGGGTGGCCAGCTCGAACCGCTGGCTGGGCACGATCTGGAACGCCTCGCCCGCCCGGATCTGCTCGACGCAGTCGCGGACCATCTGGCAGTACTCCTCCTGGCTGCGCTGCCTCACCACCTCGGCCTCCGGCACGTCGACCGGTTCGGTGACGAGCGGCGGGAGCGACTGGGCGAGAGCGGCGAGGAGCGCTTCGACGCGGCCCACCGCGTCCTCGTACGCCCACTCGAGCCGTTCGGCCGAGTCGTCGTAGTTCACGGCGTTCGCGATGAGCCACACGTCGCCGGTGTGGTGGTCCATGGCGGCGAGGTCGCCGACGAGCAGCATGGTCAGCTCGGGGATGCCGAGGTCGTCGAGGCACGTGTCGGGCAGTCGCTCGAGGCGCCGTACGACGTCGTAGCCGAGGTAGCCCATGAATCCGGACACGAACGGCGGGTGGCCCGGTTCGGGCTCGGTGTGCAGCGCGGTGAGCGTCGTGGCGAGTGCGGCGAGCGGGTCGGCGTCGAGCGGGAGCCCGGTGAGCGGGCGCCCCGCCCAGGTCGCCTGGCCCTTGCTGGCGGACAGCGTCCCGAGCGCGTTGACGCCGATGAACGACCAGCGCCCGAAGCTGCCGGCCTCGGCCGACTCGAGCAGGAACGTACCGGGGCGCTCGCCGCAGAGCTGGTGGTACAGGCCGGTCGCGGTGAGGCCGTCGGCCTGTACGCGAGCGTGGACAGAGATCACCCGCGCACCGGATTCCGCCGCCGCGCGAAAGCCTTCGGCGTCGGGGACGATCGTGGCCATCAGGCGGCTCCGTCGTCTTCCAGCAGCCTCTCGCCGGCGTCGAAGCACGTGGCCGCGTTGGTGTGGCAGGCCGGACCGACCTGGTCCACGCGGAGCAGGATGGTGTCGCCGTCGCAGTCGAGCCGTACCTCGCGTACGTGCTGCGTGTGGCCTGACGTCTCACCCTTCACCCAGTACTCGCGCCGGGACCTCGACCAGTACGTCGCCCGGCGGGTCTCGAGGGTACGGCTGAGCGCCTCGTCGTCCATCCAGGCCAGCATCAGCACGGCGCCGCTCGTGGCGTCCTGGACGATCGCGGGTCGCAGGGCCCCGGGGGAGTTGTCAGGCATGTGGACATTGTTACCCACGGCCGTGCCGCCACCGGATCGCGTGCAGTGGGTGGACGTGCGCGGCCAGGGCTGCGTCGGCGGGGGCGCTCCCGGTACGGTGTCCAGCGTGCCCGTGACGCTGCGATCCGCGAGAACAGGAGATGTCCGCGCGATCCGCGATCTCGTCGCTCCGTACGCCGAGCGTCGCATCCTCGTCGCCAAGGATCCCGTCGCCTACTACGAGGGCCTGCAGCAGTTCGTCGTCGCCGAGCTGGACGGCAAGGTCGTCGGGTGCGGCGCCCTCCATGTGTTCTGGGAGGACGTCGCGGAGGTACGCACGGTGGCTGTCTCCGAAGACGCCCGCGGCCATGGCATCGGGGGGCTCATCGTCGATGGCCTGGTCGACAACGCTCGTGCGATCGGCGTCAACCGGGTGTTCTGCCTCACGTTCGAGACGGAGTTCTTCGCCCGCCACGGCTTCGTCCTCCTCGAAGGCGACCCCGTGACACCGGACGTCTTCCGCGAACTGCTCCGCTCGTACGACGAGGGCACCGCCGAGTTCCTCGACCTCGACCGCGCCAAGCCGAACACCCTGGGCAACACCAGGATGTGGCTGGAGCTCTAATGGCCCGCCGCCGCTATTCGGACACGGTCCACTAGGTGGCCCGGCTCAGCCGGCCGCGACCACGGGCAGTCCCCGTGCTGTACGGATCGCCACCTGGCGCGCCTCAGCCGCACGATCGGCGCGGGCGATGCTGGCACGGTCGTTGAGGTCGACGCCCGCTGCGGCCGCTGCCGCGCGGGCCTGGGGCGTGGTGAGGTCGGGGGCGGCTACCTGCTGCTGCCTGATGCCCGCGTCCTTGGCCGCGTTCGCCTTGCCTTGAGCGGTCAGGGTGACGGCCTGGGCCTGCAGCATGGCGGCCGTGACCGTGATCCCGACGGTGCTGGTCAGAGCCGGCGCCACGACGGCTGCGTAGCCGACATGGCCCGCCTTGTTCGGGTGGTACGAATCGTCGATCGGCCAGGTGAGGTTGTTGATCCAGGGTGACGACGAGCAGACCGCGTGGCCCGTGAAGGTGGCCCGCGGATCGACGAACCCGAACCCCGCCGCGCTGGCGGCGGCAGCGGTGACGCTGTCGAGCAGGTCCGCGGTGGCGTTGAGACGGGTCATCTCAGCGCCGGAGAACCACGTCAGCAGGTTGCAGTCGACCCCGTTGAANNTGTCGGGAGCTGTGCGCGGATGATCGCGACGGCACCATCGATCGCCCCGTTGCAGTCGCTGAACCACGCCGGCTTGGCGCACTCCGTGAGCACGGACACGAAGCCGATGTCGTTGCCTCCGGCCGACACGGTGACGTACCCCGTGCTGCCGCTGAGAGCGCCCAGCTGGGTCGTACGGACGTCAGCGATGGTGGACCCGGCGCACGCGCGCAATGTCAGGTTGAGCCCGAGACGCGCGGCGTCGAGTGCCGGGTACGCGNNCCGGACGAGTACGAGTCGCCCAGGGCCACGTACGAGGTCGACGCGGCCGATGCGGTGGCCATCCCGGTGATGGTGAGGGTGATCGCTGCGGCGACGCCGAGCACACGGATGATGAGGCGGTTGACGGTCATGGTTCCTCCGGAACAAGGGGTGGGTGTGAGGCCATCGTCGGCCTTACCGTCTGGACGTCACCCTGTCACAGGACCCGCCTCGCGGGAAGAGAGCTCATGGACCGTGTCCAGAGTTCTCTGATGGGTGGCGTGCCCCGGACACGCACCTCGGGGACTCGTCAGACGATCCGTTGGATCAGCGCCCCTCGTCGGCGACCAGGTCGTCCGCCTGATGACGGATGGCTTCCAGCGCGTCGTCCGCCGCACTCGTGTCGTACGGCTGGGCGAGCCCTGCGCACCGCTCCCCCAGCCTCTCGAGCATGTCGAGCGACTCCCGAGCAGCTCGGATCTGCTCCTCGACCTGAGGGATGAGTGCTGAGATCGCTGCGTCGTCGCGGCCGGCGACCTGGTCGCGCCAGTTCTCGATGAGCTCCGTGGGCATCGCGATGAGGCCGCTGGCGTTGTCGATCAGCTCGACCGTCTTCTGGGCGAGGTCGGCGTTGCGGGACATCTCGTCGCGGGTGAGCTCGAAGCCCTCGGACATGGCGCGGCAGAGCATGACGATCGAGGAACCGGCGCGCAGCGCCAGAGCAGGTTCGAGGCCGCCGTCGGAGATCTCGGCGGCGAACTGTCCCACGGCCTCGTTCTGCAGCTGAGCGAGCGACACCCGGAACCGTGTGCTGCGACAGGAGTTCCGCAACGTCGCGAGGTCCTCGGCGAGGTCGTCGCCGACCTCCACGATGACGCCCATCATCCGAGCCCAGAGGTCGATCGTCATGAGGGCGGGCGAGAACCCCTCCTGGGCAGCGAGCGCGTCTTTGAACCGGTTCGCTGCGTCGAGGGCCTTGTCCATGCTGTCATCGAGCTCGCCTTGAGCGGTGACGAGGTCGTCGGCGACAGCCGCCAGGTCCTGTTGCCGCTCGGACCAGCCGTCGAGCGCGTCCGAGAGCTCCGTCGCCGAGCCGAGAATGCGGCCGACGGAACCCTCGGCGTCGGGACGCCGCGGGATGCCCACACCGGCGGCGCGACGCGCCTCGATCTCTGCGGGAAGGACGAGGTGCATGACGTCGAGGTACGTACCGATGCCGGCGTCCTGGATCTGTGTGGCCAAGTCGTCCAGGCCGAGCACCGCCGCCTCGTGGGCCGACGCTCCACCCTCACGCGCAGCCCGTTCCTTGGGTCGCGCCACCTGGTACATCCCGCGCACCGTGTCGAGCAGATCCAGGCAGAGCGGCCGAGTCCGTACAGACAGGTAGCCGCCGTCCTTCGCCAGCGGGGTCACGGTCGCGAACACCGTGTACCGGCTGCCGTCCGCGGCGAGGTTGTCCACATACGCGCAGAACGGGTCCCCCGCGGCCAGTGTCTGCCACATGGCCTCGAACGCACCACCGGGCATGTCCGGGTGACGGATGATGCTGTGCGGAGCGTTGAGGAGCTCCTGGAGCGGATAGCGCGAGAGCCGGACGAACACGGAGTTCGCGTCGGTGATCACGCCTCGCTCGTCGGTCGTGGAGAAGAACATCTCGGTTGGCGCGACTTCGTGGCTCGCCCCCGTCGGCTCGGGTCGAACCTCGGGCGTCACCGCCTCATCACTCACCGGACGCCCCTCCTCCCCCTGCACGATCTCGCACGGCAGCGCCTCCGACATGTGCTCGGATCGTCGCAGCGCCAACACCTACACCGTAATCGAGCTTGAGGTGTACGTCAGTCTCCTGGGTGGCCAATCTAGGCAGAAACCCCTTGTCGATGCACATTCCGACGCACCCGGCGCGACTTTTCGCAACCGGCGGTGAAGAGAACGCCGGCACGGTCGGGACGCCGGACAGAACGAACGGCCACGACACGCCCGGGACGTACGGCATGTCCCGTCACGAAACGACCTCTCGACGGTTCTCCTGCCGACGCCACCCCACCCCCTACCCACGAACGGCCACGACACGCCCGGGACGTACGGCATGTCCCGTCACGAAACGACCTCTCGTCGTGATCGAGGCCATTCGCGCGGCGCGGGACACATGTGGTGGTTTCGCCGCGTTCGTAGTGTGGAGCCATGACCCTTGCCCAGACCGAACGGCTCGCGCTGTGCGACGACGCCCTCGCCGCCGGACCCGACGCCTCCACGCTCGACGAGGGCTGGACCGTCGCCGACCTCGTCGCGCACCTGTATGTCCGAGAGAGCGACCCGCTCGCCGCGATGGGCATCATGGTCCCGCCCCTGGCCGGACTGACGAAGCGCCACATGGACGCGGCGTTGCAGCGGCACGGTTTCGAGGGACTCGTACTCCTCGTACGGAACGGTCCCGGTCGCTGGTCGCCGATGCGCCTGCCGGGCGTGGACGAGAAGGCCAACGGCACCGAGATGTTCATCCACCACGAGGACATTCGTCGCGGCGGCGGCGTCGTGCCCGCTCCGCGAGAGCTGGGCCGCGGGGTGGAGGACGCGTTGTGGGGCTCTACCGGGATCGCGAAGCTCGTGTTCCGCAGCGTTCCGGTCGGCGTCGTGCTCGCACGATCCGATGTCTCCGGCGCCGAGCTGCGAGTCAAGGCAGGCACCCGTACGGTCACGCTCGTCGGGAAACCCAGCGAGCTGACCCTGTACATCTCGGGTCGCCGCGAGGCGGCCGACGTCCAGCTCGTCGGAGAGCCTGACGCGGTGGCGGCGTTCGAGTCGGTACGCGTGGGGATGTAGCTCGCCAACCCCGTGGTGCGGTCCCCCCGCGACCACCGCAGGTCGGAGTCAGCTGCACGAGCGGGCGAGCGCTCCGAGGCGGTACGCGCTCGGCTTGGGGGTCCGAGCCGGCGTGGTGCGATCACCCGCCACGAGCCCGAACTTCGGCCCGTACCCGAAGATGCACTCGAAGTTGTCCAGCAGCGTCCACACGACGTACCCGCGCACGTCGACGCCATCCGTAACGGCTTCAATTCCTGCCGCACCACAACGAACGGCCACGACACGCCCGGCATGTACGGAGTGTCCTGCCACCAAACGGCCCCTCGATGCAGTGCAGGCGGACCTGGCCGGCCGCTCACGGCTCAGTCGATGGTCAGGCGTGCAAGGTCCAGATCGAGGGCGCGGGCAACGCGGACGAGGAGCCGGCGTCGGCGGCCGCGGCTGAACACGTCTTCCGAGAACACCTCGAACAGGCGGGCTCCGTGGTCGAGCGCAACCGCGGCTCGATCCGCGTCCTGGCTGCGGGCTGCGAGGGGAAAGTGGGTCGAGCCCTGGTACTCGGCGACCACGCGCTTCTCGTCCCACACCAGGTCACCGGTGAGCAGCCATCCCCCGTCGGAATCGCTGACCCATGCATTGAGTCGAGGCTCCGGGAAGCCAGCTTTCGCGAACATCAGGCGGGTCCTCGTCTCCATGGGCGACCTGCTCCCGTAGCGGATCGCCCTCAGGGCACGTCCGAGCGTCTGCCCGCCACGAGGTCGGACCCGCCGTCCCAGCACCGCAGCCAGCTCCGGGTGCTCGGGCCCATCGTCGCCCCAGCGGTTGACGATGCAGTCGCCCACCGACACCAGGTCCTCGAAGGACACGTGAGCCGGGAACAGCTCCCCCAGATCGCACCACGTGTCCAGGTGACCGACGACGCGCAGGCTCTCGAGCTCCGCCACCGTGCGCAGCTCCAGTCCCCGATGGCCCTGACACTGTGCGCGCCTGATGCGAGCACGATCAGAGTCGCGCATCACGTGCAGCAACGGCTCTGCTCCATGCACAGGCATCGGGAGGTTCCACAGAGCGCACGCGGTGAGGTGCGAGAAGGCGACATCGTCGGGCAACACGTGGGCGAAGGCCCTGGCGAGGTCCGCAACGCTCGCAGGTTCGTCGAGCGACCTCAGTCCACGGGTCTCGATGTGAAGGTACGGACTGCGCAGCTGGCGTTCGGTCATGCCGGCCGCGACGCCCTCCCGCCGAGAGAACGACCTCTCGACGAACCTCGAAGGCAGAATCAGAGTGCTCACGCCCCGACAATGAGCACTCCTCACGCCCACCCGTCACCTATCCACAGACCCGCTGTTGCGCAGATTGAGGCTGTGGAGAACGCACCAGCCTCGAGTGGCCAACATCTGACGCGACACGCCGTACCGACCGCGCGTGTCGTGGCCGCTCGACGGATGGGGGCCAAGCAACCCGCACCGCCGGCCTACAGCTCGGTCAGGACAACCGCTGCAGCAGCAACGTTCGTACGGCTGCTGCGTCGGCCTGGCCGTGCATCTCCTTCATGACCGCTCCGATGAGTGCACCGGCTGCCTGAACCTTGCCGTCGCGGATCTTCTGCGCTGCGTCCGGGTCGGCTGCGATGGCCCGATCCACGGCCGCCTCGAGAGCTCCCGAGTCTGACACGACGGCCAGGCCGCGAGACCGTACGACCTCGTCCGGCTCGCCTTCGCCTGCCAGGACGCCGTCGATGACCTGGCGGGCCAGCTTGTCGTTGATCGTGCCNNGCGAGCTCGGTGAGCCACCACTTGCGCGCGGACGCCGGGGTCGCGCCTGCGGCAACCGTCTCCTCGATCACGTCGAGCGCGGAGCCGGCCATGATGTCGCCGAACTCGCGATCGGTGAAGCCCCACTCGGCCTGGAGCCGCTTCGTCCTCAACGACGGCATCTCCGGCAACGTCCCGCGCAGCTCCTCGACCCACTCGCGGGACGGGGCGATCGGTACGAGGTCGGGCTCGGGGAAGTAGCGGTAGTCCTCGGCCTGCTCCTTGTTGCGGCCGGGGCTCGTGTAGCCGCCGTCCTCGTGCCAGTGGCGCGTCTCCTGGATGATCCGTCCACCGGACGACAGCACCGCCGCCTGGCGCCGGATCTCGTA
>PMLO01000232.1:6408-7862 GCA_003158895.1 Propionibacteriaceae bacterium | reverse complement strand
CCGACTGGACTCGAACCAGTAACCCTTCGATTAACAGTCGAATGCTCTGCCAATTGAGCTACGGGGGACCGCTTGCGGCGCTGGAAAAGGCTAGCAGACGGCTCCTTGGCCTGTCGCATCGATGGGGCCGTCGTCCGCTACCGTCGGGGAGTGGCAATCCCGGAGTTCATCGTCGCCCTTCGTCGGCAGATCGGGCACGATCGGCTGTGGCTCATGGCCGCGTCAGGTGTCGTGATGCGCTCCATCGATGGCGTCAGGCACGTCCTCCTGGTGCGCCGGGCGGATGACGGTGAGTGGACAGTGACCGCGGGGGTCGTAGACCCGGGAGAGGAGCCGTCGGCCGCTGCAGAGCGGGAGGTGCTCGAAGAGGCCGGGGTCGTCTGCCGGGTCGAGCGCCTGGCGTGGGTGTACGTCGAGCCTCCGAAGGTGCATGAGAACGGAGACCAGGCTCAGTACCTCCAGCTGGTGCTCTCCGCCTCATGGGTGTCGGGCGAACCGAGACCGGCTGATTCTGAGTCGACCGATGCGCGGTGGTGTCCCGTTGCTGAGCTCCCGCCGATGCGTCCGTACCAAAGGGCGCGTATCGCCGCCGCTCTGGCTGATGGGCCAACGTGGTTGGGACACGATGAGGGCATGCGGTGGGCAGGGGAGTCATGACCATTCGTACAGGCTCCGACCTCGACGGGGAGCACCTGGCTCGCGTGGACATCAGCGGCGTACGGGCAGGCGACGTACGGATGCTCGAGTGCCAGGTGACCGACTGCCGGATGGACGAGGCGAAGCTGACCGGAATCCATGTCGTCGACTCGACATGGGTGCGAATCGCGGCGAGCGGCCTTGCCGCGCCGCACTCGTCCTGGCGTGACTCGGCGATCCGCGACTCGAGGTTCGGTCTGCTCGACCTGTCCAGCTCGACCCTCCTGAGGCTGACGATCACCGACGCCAAGATCGACTTCCTCAACCTGCGCGGCTCGACGATCCGGGAGGTCGTGCTCACCAGGGTCAAGCTCGGCGAGATGTCCCTGAGCGACGCGTCGGGCACCAGCCTGACGCTGACCGACTGCACCCTCGAGACCGTCGAGTTTCACAACAGCCGCATCACGATGGTCGACCTCAGCACGTCCACGCTCACTCGGATCGAGGGCCTCGACTCCCTTCGCGGTGTCATCCTCAGCATCAACCAGGTTCTCGACATGGCGCCTGTGATGGCGAGGCATCTCGGAGCCAAGATCGCGGAGTAGTCGTACGCATCGAGTGGCGGACGACCCACCGAATCCGGCACGCGAACAGTGGTCCATCCGCCTCTCAGCGAGGCTGATCCCGCCACTTCACGGGTTTTCGGTCGTGGCCGTTCGGCCTCACGCCAGTGAGGTGATCCAGGACTCGTGCAGGCTCGCGTAGTGGCCGCCGGTGGCGAGGAGCTCGGCAGGGCTGCCGGCCTCGATGATGCGACC
>PMLO01000232.1:0-6374 GCA_003158895.1 Propionibacteriaceae bacterium | reverse complement strand
CTGCCGCTGGCCGGCTGACAGTCGTCCGCCACGCTTGGCCACGTCCGTGTCGTACGCGTCGGGCATGGCCTCGATGAAGATGTCAGCGCCGACGACGCGCGCGGCCGCCACGATCTCCTCGCGCGACGCCTGGGGCTTCCCGAACGCGATGTTGTCGGCGATCGAGCCGGCGAACACCACGTTCTCCTGCGTCACCATCGTGACCGCACGCCGCAGGTCGTCATCAGCCAGCCTGCGCAGATCGATGCCATCCAGGCGGACGGTGCCACTGGTGGGGTCGTAGAACCGTGCGATCAGCTTGGCGATCGTGGTCTTGCCCGCACCAGTCGTGCCGACCAGTGCGATCGTCTGTCCCGCGGGGACGTGCAGGTCGAGACCGGGGAGGACCGGGACACCGTCCACGTAGGAGAAGGTCACCTCGTCGAAGTCCAGCGCACCGCGTGCCTGCGGGAGCGGAGTCGGGTCGCTCGGCTCCGGGACGGCATCCTCCTGCTCGAGGACACCGGACAGCTTCTCGAGGGCGGAGATCGCCGACTGGAACGAGTTGTAGAACTGCGAGATGTCCTGCATCGGCTCGAAGAACTGCCGCAGGTACAGCAGGAACGCCGCCAGCACTCCGACCGTCATCGACTTGTCCAGGGTGAACATGCCACCCACCAGCAGCACGACCCCGATCGCGGTGTTGCCGATGATCTTGATGCCCGGCTGGAACACGGCGAACAGGCGGAACGTCCGTACATTGATGGCCCGGAACCGGTCCGCCAGGTCGGTGAAGAGCTCCTGGTTGCGCGGCTCGCGCCGGTACGCCTGCACGGCCTTGATCCCTGTCATCGTCTCGACGAACTGGACGATGACCATGGCAGACGCCTCGCGGACCGACCGGTAGTTGCTCGCCGACTGCCCCCGGAACCACCTCAGCAGCAGCATGACGAACACCATCGAGCCCAGGCACATCAGTCCCAGTCGCCAGTCGAGCACGAGCAGCATGATCGACACGCCGAGGATCGACAGCACCGCGTTGACCAACCCGTCGAAGCCGCCCGACAGCAGCTCGGCGATCGCGTCCATGTCCGAGGTGAGCCGGGAGACGGCACGACCCGACGTGTACGAGTCGTGGAAGGCCACGTCGAGCCGCAGGAACTTGCGGAACACCCGCCGACGGAGCTCCAGCAGCACGTCCNNCTGGATCAGTGTGGTCGCCGGACCGCCCGCGAGCAGCGGCGGTACGCCGAAGTCGATGCCCCTTTGTACTAGCCAGGGCGCCGCGAGGCGCGCCACGTTCTCCAGCACCACGGCGACCACGAGCAACCCGATGGCCGGCTTGTACGGACGGAGCAGGTCTGCGAGCAGACCCCGACTGCGTGCGGCGAGCTTGATCCCNNGACGTCTGGTCCGGAGTGCTGTCCGCCGTCACTGCGCCACCTCCCGTTCCAGCTCGTCGAGCTCGGACTCGGCATCGAAGGACGCACTGAGGAGGTCGCGGTACTCGGGCACCGTCGCCAGCAGATCGCTGTGCCGCCCGACGTGGGTGATCGTGCCGTTCTGCAGCAGCGCGACCCGATCCGCCAGCATGACCGTCGACGCCCGGTGAGCCACGACGAGCCCCGTCACGCCGACGAGGACCCGCTTCAGCGCCTCTTCGACCATGGCCTCGGTGTGGATGTCGAGCGCGGACAGCGTGTCGTCGAGCACGAGCACCCGAGGCTTGACGATGATCGCCCTGGCCAGGGCGAGCCGCTGCCGCTGGCCCCCCGACAGACTCATGCCCTGCTCGCCGATCCGCGTGTCCAGACCCCACGGCAACTCGTGGACGAATCCTGCCTGGGCTGTGTCCAGCGCGTCCTCGATCTCTCCCTCGGTCGCCTCGGGACGGCCCAGTGTCAGGTTCTCCCTGACCGACATCGAGAACAGCGTCGGGTCCTCGAACGCGGTTGCGACGATGCCGCGCAGGTTCGCGACCTCAAGGTCGCGGATGTCCACGCCGTCGATCGTGATGCGGCCGCCCGTGACGTCGGTGAGTCGTGCGACAAGGGATGTCAGTACGGTCTTGCCCGAACCCGTACCTCCGACTATGCCGATCGTCTCGCCCGCCCGTACATGCAGGTCGAGTCCGTGGAGAACGTCTTCGCGTGCGTCTGGGAAGCGGTACGAGACGTCCTCGAACACGACTTCGCCGTGAGGCGCCTCCAGCCGCAGCGGCCCGTCGGCGATCGACTCCGGTGCGTCGAAGATCTCGCTCACGCGGTCGGCCGCTGTCATGGCGTCCTGCGTCATCGACAGCAGGAAGCCGAGCGCGGCCACCGGCCAGATCAGCGACAGCATCATCGTGATGAACGCGACGAGCGTGCCGAGGGTGAGGTGGTGCTGCGCCGCGGCGAGCGCACCGATCGTCAGCACCGCGACGAGCGCCAGCCCCGGGATGACCTCGAGGAACGT
Organism: Propionibacteriaceae bacterium; assembly: GCA_003158895.1. Taxonomy (GTDB): domain Bacteria; phylum Actinomycetota; class Actinomycetes; order Propionibacteriales; family Propionibacteriaceae; genus Fen-668. The sequence goes on along the minus strand of PMLO01000232.1, from coordinate 3,938 downwards.
CCAGAACTTGCTGGTGTTGGCGACCCGTTCGAGGCTCGTCCTGTACAGGATCGTCGCGCGACGGTCGAACTGTCCGTACACGTGGGCGGACCGGCCGAACGCCTTGATCACTCGTACGGACTGCATCGACTCCTCGACAGTGCTCGCCACATCGCCGGTCTGGTCCTGGATCCCGCGCGAGAGCCGCGTGTAGATGCGCTCGTTGAACAGGCAGACGGCCACGACCGGAACGGCCGCCACGGCCACGACGAGCCCCATCGGCCAGTACAGGTGCAGCAGCAGCAAGGTCACCACGACGATCTGCAGCAGGTTCATGATGATCATCAGCAGGCCGAAGCCGATGAACCGCCGCATCGTCGACAGGTCGTTCATGATCCGGCTCAGCAGCTGACCGGACTCCCACCTCGAATGGAAGCCCCACGGCAGTCGCTGCAGCTTCGCGTACATGTCCAGCCTGACGCCCGTCTCCGACCCCAGCGTGGCGAGCGCCATGACCCAGCGCCGCACGAACGCGAGACCGCCTTCGACGAGTCCAAGCCCGAGCGCGAGAGCGCCCAGCGCGAGCACACCCTGCCTGTCTCCCGCCGCGATCGGTCCGTCGATGAGCTGCCGTGTGACGAGCGGGACAACGATCGAGATCCCGGTGCCGCCGAGCGCCGCCAGGAACATCACGACGAACCGGCCGAGGTACGGCTTGATGTACGGCGCGAACCGGAACAGCGACGACAGCGGCGTGGACCGCGCGAACGGGGCACGCAGCGACGGCTGGCGCGTGAGGTTGTCGCCGTACAGAACCCTCACGCGCTGGCTCGCGGTCAGCGGTCCGGAACGCATGGCGATTCCCTTCGGGAGGTGGGGGAGTGCGCACCCGTCAGGGCGCCTCTCGGCAGCCTAGACCCGACACCCAACAGGCTTCTCGGGGTTTCCATCTGGTGCACGGAGGCCCAGGTTCCTGACCTCACAAGGGTTTCGACTCACTCGCGGGCCAGGCACTCGCGCGGCTACGCCCGCCGGACCGACGGCTGCGGTCACACAACGCAGAACTCGTTTCCTTCCGGATCAGCCATCACCACCCAGAAACCCATGCCGGGCTGGTCCATCTCGTGCAGCACCCGTGCCCCATGCTCCACGAGGTGCGCGGCGTGGGCCCTCTTGTCCTCCGGAGACGCAGGATTCTCACGAGTCTCGCCCGGCACCCAGACGTCGAGGTGCAACCGGTTCTTGGCCGTCTTCGGCTCGGGGACCTTCTGGAAGAAGAACCGCGGCCCGATGCCGGCCGGATCCACGACGGCGTACGCGTCGTTCCAACGCTCTTCTTTCAGCCCCCAGCCGTCGAACGCCTCGCGCCACGTCGCGTACGGCTTCGGCGGCGGTTCCTCCACATAGCCGAGGGCTGTGGCCCAGAACGTGCCGAGCGCCTTGGGGTCGGCGGCATCGAGGGTCATGGTGAATCGCTGGCTCATACGTCCTCCTCAGGTTCTTCCTTCACGCTAGACGCGGGCACTGACAAGTTTCGAAAAGGTGTAGCGCCGCCCGCCTGTACTTCTTACCCTCGTTGCGGGTCGCAGCAGTGCAGACGGATGACGCCCGGTCGTCCGCGAGCGCTGAGCGGGCACCCGGCGGCCACGTTCTCGACATGTGGCCGTACGGCCGGGGTGCTGGCGTCGTGACCGCTCAGCCGTCAGAATCTGCGCAAGGACGGCCCGATTCCGCAGCCAGCGGAAAGGAGGATCCGCGATGACGCAGGTCGTGCTGCTCAACGCGTCGTACGAGCCACTCGGTGGGGTCACCTTCCGCCATGCCATCGGGATGCTGGTGCGCGGCGTCGCGATCGTCGAGGAGCAGGACGGGTTCCTGACCTTCGGCCCCTACCCTCGACCACGGGTCATTCGGCTCGTACGGTTCGTGGCGACGACCTGGCTGTACAAGCCGGCGGGCTTCTCCAAACCAGGCGTCCTCGCCCGTGACAAGAGGACCTGTGCGTTCTGCGGCGGGTACGCGACCACGGTCGACCACCTGCGGCCGAAGTCGCTGGGCGGTGCCAACTCGTGGTTGAACTGCGTCGCGGCCTGCAAGACCTGCAACGGGCGCAAGGCGAACCGCACGCCGCACGGCGCCGGCATGAAGCGGCTCCACTGCACCCCGTACGTCCCCCGCGTCATCGACCTCCTCAACGCCGCCTGACGTGGGACCGCGTCGAGGTCTCGCTGTCGGAGACGGCGTCGCCTAGCATCAGCGCATGAAGCGGACGGCCCTGGTCCTTACGGTCCTCGCCCTGTCCGCCTGCCAGGCGCCGATGCCGACGCAATCAGGCATGCCGACGCAATCGCCCCGGTCGACGACCACGTCCGCACCGTCGACTCTTCTGGTCGATCTCGGCGATGGGATCCAGCTGTCCGTCGTTGGGACGGACACGGCGACGACGTCACAGGACCCGACGTGCGCGGCGGCCGTACATGGGCTGCGTACCGCCGACGGGGCGTTCCAGGCGCTGCTGATCACCCCGGGCTGTGTCGGGACCGACAACACTCCGGAGAACGGCAACCACGGGTTCTACCCAGCCCCGCCCGCCACAGCACGCGTGGACAAAGTCTCCACACCGGTCGGCGACGCCACGCTGTTCTCGAACCAGTACTCGGAATGTACGAGCAGCTGCTACATGGGTACCGACGAAGTGGCGCTGGTGATGGTCGGGGACCGGGTCGTGCAGGTCATCGCCGTGACGGCCCCCGCGAGCGGGACGATGGAGCGTGATCGAGCCGGCCTCGTCGCCGTACTGCAAGGATTGCGGCGGGCTTGAGGAGTTCGTCGTTAGGGTGACGAATATGGAACAGGTCCGTCTCGGTCAGTCAGGTCTTCGCGTCTCCCGGCTCGCGCTGGGGTGCATGAGCTACGGCGATGCCAGTAGAGGAGGGCACCCGTGGGTGCTCACCGAGGAGGAGTCGCAGGACTTCTTCAAACAGGCGGTCGAGCTCGGAATCACGTTCTGGGACACGGCCAACGTCTACTCGGGTGGCAGTTCCGAGGAGTTCACCGGCCGCGCGATGAGGAAGTACTCGCGGCGCGAGAACATCGTGCTCGCCACCAAGGTGCACGGCCACATGCACGACGGGCCCGGCGGATCGGGGCTGTCCCGCAAGGCCATCCTCGAGAACGTCGACGCGTCGCTGACGCGCCTCGGTACCGACTACGTCGACCTGTACCAGATCCACCGCTTCGACCCGAGCACTCCCATCGAGGAGACGATGGAAGCGCTGCACGATGTCGTACGGTCCGGCAAGGCCCGCTACATCGGCGCGTCGTCGATGTGGGCATGGCAGTTCTCGAAGATGCAGTACACCGCCCGCCTGAACGGCTGGACCGAGTTCGTCTCGATGCAGGACCAGTACAACCTCATGCAGCGCGAGGAGGAGCGTGAGATGTACGGGCTGTGCGCGGACCAGGGTGTCGGCGTGATCCCCTGGAGCCCGCTGGGGCGCGGTCGGCTGACCCGCCCGTGGGGCACGGACACCACGCGCAACGGCTCCGACCAGATGATGCGCCACTATGGCGAAGCCGATGCGGCAGTCGTGGGTGCGGTGGAGAAGGTCGCGGGGGAGAGAGGCGTACCGATGGCGCAGATCGCGCTGGCATGGGTGCTCACGAACCCTGTCGTGACGGCGCCGATCGTCGGCGCGACCAAGCCCCATCACCTCACCGATGCCGTCGCCGCGCTGGACATCCAGCTCACAGACGACGAGCTCACGACGCTCGAAGGCGCGTACGTGTCGCGCCTCCCGTCGTACTTCGGGTGATCGGTGCCGTTCGCTGCGCTGGACGGGGCAGTTCCATCAAAGTTCTGGTTATGAACGCGCTCTGAGATGCGGCGGGAGGCGATTCAATCAAGGTCCTGGTTGTGGCCGAGGTTTCTTGGCCTCATTTCCAGCACTTTGATTGAT
>PMLO01000029.1 GCA_003158895.1 Propionibacteriaceae bacterium | reverse complement strand
AAGGTCGAGGTCCTTTCGTGAGCGAAATCCTCATGCGCGCCAGCAACGTGACGGCTGTGTACGCAGCCGACACGGGGCAGGACGTACCTGCGGTCGACAACGTGACGATCGAAGTGCCGGAGGGCCAGATCGTCGGTCTCGCCGGCGAGTCCGGTTGTGGCAAGACGACGCTGGGCAACGCGTTGGCGATGATCGCCAACCCGCCGCTGTACGTCGTGGCCGGTTCGATGCAGATCGACGACCAGACGATCGACCTCACCACGCTGGCGAAGGACTCGAACAACCTCCACCGGCCGTACCGTGGCGCCACGGTGTCCCTGCTCCCGCAGGGCGCCATGAACGCCATCAGCCCGACCTTGCGGATCCGGGACCTGGTGATGGACGTCATGTCTGCTCACGACAAGAACGTCACCAAGGCCGAGGCCTTGGACAGGGCAACGGACCGGCTCAAGATGCTGTCCATGCCGACCCGGGTGCTCGACCAGTACGCGCACCAGCTGTCGGGCGGCATGAAGCAGCGCATGGTCACGGTGGTCTCGACCCTTCTCGATCCGAAGCTGCTCATCGCGGACGAGCCCACCTCTGCGCTTGACGTGTCGAGCCAGAAGCAGCTCATCGAGATGCTCCTGCAGATGATCGAGATGAAGATCATGCGCGGCGTGATCTTCATCACCCATGACCTTCCTGTGCTCTCGATGGTCACAGATCGTCTGGCGATCATGTACGCGGGCAAGATCATCGAGAACGGGCTCACCGAGGACCTCGTCCACAACGCGCGTCACCCGTACACGTCGGCTCTTCTCGCTGCCGTGCTCGACCCGACCGTGGAGACCAGGACCAAGCACGTGCTCGGCATCCCGGGATCCCCGCCCAACCTGGCGAACCCGCCGTCCGGCTGTCGGTTCCACCCGCGCTGCCCGTTCGCGATGGACGAGTGCACGACCACGGAGCCGGCGTTCCTGAGCGAGGGCAACCATCAGATCGCCTGCTGGTGGGCTGAGAAGAACCCGGGCGTGACCGTTCCGATGGAGGTGACCACGGTATGACCGCAACATCGAGCCAGAACGCGGCAGTGGCGCCGGACGGCACTGTGCCGGTCCTGTCCGCCATCAACGTCGTCAAGGAGTTCAGGGTCGCCGGCGGCCACATCACCGCCGTCGACAACGTGAGCGTCGACTTCCACGCCGGCAAGGTGCTGGCGGTCGTGGGTGAGTCCGGCTCAGGCAAGTCGACCCTCGCCCGGATGCTGCTGCGGCTCATGCCGGTGACCAGCGGCACGATCAAGTACCTGGGCAAGGACGTCACCCGCATCAAGGGCAACGAGCTGAGGGCGTACTGGCGCGACGTACAGGCCGTGTTCCAGGACCCGTTCTCGTCGTTCAACCAGTTCTTCACCGTCGGCCAGACGCTGCGCCGTCGCATGTCGGCGAAGCAGGGTGAGGAGTCGTTGGACGAGCTCATCGAGCGCTGCCTGAGCTACGTGGGCCTCAAGTCGGCGGACGCGGTCAACAAGTACCCGCACCAGCTGTCCGGCGGACAGCGTCAGCGCGTCATGATCGCGCGGGCGCTGATGATGAACCCGAAGGTGCTGCTGGCCGACGAGGCGACGTCGATGCTCGACGCGTCCCTGCGTGTCAGTGCACTCAACGTCCTTCAGGACCTGCGCTCGCGGCTCGGTCTCACGGTCCTCTTCATCACCCACGACATCGGCCAGGCGTGCTACTTGGCGGACGAGGTCATCGTCATGGAGAACGGCCTGATCGTCGAGCGGGGTATCACCGACGACGTCATCTTCAACCCGCAGAACGCGTACACGAAGCGCCTTCTGGCCGACGTGCCGGACCTCAAGGGAAGCCTCAAGAAGCGTTCCTAGTCATCTGCATCACCGGTAGCCGTCGCGCGGACGTACGAACTGCGCGGCGGCTTCCGCTNNAGTCATGCTCACCGACGGGCCGCACGGCGTGCGCAAGCAGGCGGGCTCCTCCGACCACGTCGGCATCAACGACTCGGTGCCCGCCACGTGCTTCCCGCCGGCCGTTGGCCTGGCGTCGACGTGGAACCCCGCGCTCCTGACCGAGGTCGGCAACGCCCTCGGCGAGGAGTGCCGCGCGCTGAAGGTCGGTGTGCTGCTCGGCCCTGGGCTCAACATCAAGCGGTCGCCGCTGTGCGGGCGCAACTTCGAGTACTTCTCCGAGGACCCGTACGTGGCGGGCGAGCTCGCTGCCGCCCTCGTCAAGGGCATCCAGTCGCAGGGCATCGGCACGTCGGTCAAGCACTTCGCGGCCAACAACCAGGAGACCGACCGCATGCGGCGGGACTCGCAGGTCGACATCCGTACATTGCGCGAGATCTACCTGAGAGGGTTCCAGAAGGTCGTCACGTCGGCGAAGCCGTGGACCGTCATGTGCTCGTACAACAAGGTCAATGGCACGCACGCGTCCGAGAACCACTGGCTGCTCACCGAGGTGCTGCGCGACGAGTGGGGCTTCGACGGGTTCGTCATGTCCGACTGGGGCGCCGTCCAGGACCGCGTCCGGGCGCTCAAGGCCGGTCTGGACCTCGAGATGCCGGCGCAGGCGAGCCATGAGGCCGGGGTGGTCGCAGCATTCGACGCGGGCGAGATCGACCAGAAGACGATCGACACCGCGTACGCACGTGTCGAGCGCATCCTGAAGCTCGCGCTGGCGAGCCTCGAGGGAGCACCCGACACGTTCGACGTCGACGCCCACCACGCTCTCGCCCGAAAGGCCGCCGAGCAGTCGATCGTGCTGCTCTCCAACGACGGCATCCTGCCGCTCGCGCCGGACACCAAGGTGGCCGTCGTGGGCGAGTTCGCCCGTACGCCGCGCTACCAGGGCGCCGGGTCTTCTCGCGTCAACCCCACCAAGCTCGACAACGCCCTCGACGCCATCGCGGCGATCGTCGGGCACGAGGTGCCGTTCGCTCCGGGTTTCAGCACCAACCCCAAGACCCCGGTCGGCGACGGCGCCCTCGACGAGGCTGTGGCCGTCGCCAGGGATGCCGATGTCGTGTTGGCGTTCCTCGGCCTGGGGGAGTCGCACGAGTCCGAGGGCTTCGACCGCACCACGTGCGACCTGCCCCCCGAGCAGCTCGAGGTGCTCGAGGGCATCCTCGCCGTCAACGCGAACGTCGTCGTCGTGCTGAGCAACGGCTCGTCCGTGATCGTCACCTCCTTCAAGGACCGCGTCCGGGCGATCGTCGAGGGCTGGCTGCTCGGCCAGGCCGGCGGTCCAGCGACGGCCGACGTGCTCTACGGGAACGTCAACCCGTCCGGCAAGATCACCGAGACGATCCCGTACCGCCTCGAGGACGTACCGAGCTACGTGAACTTCCCGGGCGACACGACAGGCGTGCGGTACGGAGAGGGTCTGTTCGTCGGCTACCGCGGGTACGACGCCACGCGCACCGAGGTCGCCTACCCGTTCGGCCATGGCCTGTCGTACACGACGTTCGGCTACTCGGACCTGGCCGTCAGCGCGACCGGTGAGGGCATCTCCGTCGCCGTCACGGTGACCAACACCGGGAGCAGGGCGGGCCGCGAGGTCGTACAGGCGTACGTGTCGATCGCGGACTCCGCGGTGGTACGGGTCCCGCGCGAGCTCAAGGGCTTCACCGATGTCACGCTGGAGCCGGGTGCATCGTCGACAGTCGAGATCACCATCCCGACCGAGGAGCTCGCGTTCTGGAGCGTCGCGGACGAGGCATGGGTCGTCGAGACCGGCCGGTACACGGTCGCTGTCGGGTCGTCCAGCCGTGACCTGCCGCTCTCCGCGGCTGTCGGCGTGACCGGCAACGAGCCCGTACGCGCGGTCACGGTGGAGTCGACGATCCGCGAAGCGATGGCCGTACCGGGCTTCCCGGAGCTCATGGCTCAGATGACCGCGGGCCTTCCCTTCGACGGGGCCGACGACGAGATGGCGAAGATGATGCTCGACACCCCGCTGTCGGCGCTCATCGGATTCGCCGGTATCCCGCTGGAGCAGGTCGAAGCCATGCTCGCCGGGCTGAACGCCCGGGCCTAGTCAGCCGATGCGTTCCTCGGCGACGATGCGGGAGATGGCTTCCTCGTCGTCGCCGAGGACGATCACCGCGGAGCCACCCCCGAGCAGCGGCGCGACGTAGCCGGCCCTCAGCGTCGCGAGCGGGGTCGTGGGGCGCACCAGGACGCGTTCCGAGACCGGGGACGCAGCCGCCAGGTCGGCGTGGCTGAGGATGGCTGTGCCGTCACGCCAAGCGGGTGCCGACTCCGGTACAGACTCCTCGGCGTGCGCATCCGGCTGGCTGCGTACGTCGATGGAGAAGTCGATGACACCGGTCGGCAGAGGCTCGGTGAAGCCGAAGCCGAGCGGGTGCAACGAGCAGGCCAGGACGGCGCCCGCTTCGTCAGCGTGCACGTCTTCGGGACCGACGGCCGTCACCGCTGCACCTTCTGACGTCCCCGGCACCACCACAGCGCCCGCCTGCCACGCCCCGGCGATCAGCACCAGCGTCACCCAGTGGCCTGGATGGGTGACGGCGATCGGGAGCGCCACCTCGTCGCCGGGCTGTACGTCGAGCTCGACGAGCAGGTGGTACGTCTTGTCGACCCAGTTCGCGAACGTACGTCCCGACAGCTCTGTACGGGCGCCGGAGCCGAGGTCGTAGTACGTGATGAGGGGCCGACCGCCGTCGCGGCGAGCGCGCCGACCGAGCGCGGCCACGAGCGCTGTCATGGCGTCAGCGTAGACGGCTGGCCGTGTCCGGCCGCGCGGGCGAGAGCTGCGCCCCGTAGGCTGCCAACCATGCGTTATGTCGTCATCATGGCCGGAGGAGCGGGCACTCGCTTGTGGCCCCTGTCCCGCAACGGGATGCCCAAGCAGCTGCTGACCCTCATCGGCGGGAAGTCGTTGCTGAGGCTTGCGTACGAGCGGGTGGCCGGAGCCGTACCCGACGACCACATCCTCGTGTGCGCAGGCGCTGCCTACCTCGACGTCGTCGGCCAGGAGCTGCCCGAGCTGCCCGCCGCGAACCTCCTCGGTGAGCCCGTCGGGCGGGACTCCCTCAATGCTGTCGCCTGGCCCGCCGCCCTGCTCGCCTCCCGCGACCCCGAGGCCGTCGTCGCGACGCTCACCGCGGACCACGTCATCCGTCCCATCCCCGCCTTCCAGACCGCGCTCGACGAGGCGTTCCGCGCCGCCGAGACCGACCCGCTGGCGCTGGTCACCTTCGGCGTCGTCCCTACCGGCCCACTGACCGGCTTCGGATACCTCAAGCGTGGCTCCCAGGTCGAGGGACTGCCCCAGACGTACGTGGTCGAGGAGTTCAAGGAGAAGCCCGACCAGGCCACCGCCGCCGCGTACGTGGACAGCGGCGACTACTGGTGGAACTCCGGCATGTTCGTGTGGCGTGCGCAGACGCTGCTGGACCAGCTTGCCGTGCTCCAGCCCGTCACGTACGCAGGCGTCATGGAGCTCGCGGCTCATCCCGAGACGCTTGATCAGGTCTACCCCGCGCTGCCCAAGAACAGCGTCGACTTCGCCGTCATGGAGCCGGTGTCCAACGGCCTGGCGAGCGCCCATGTGGTCGCCGTGAAGCTGGCGATCGAGTGGTACGACGTCGGCGGGTACGCCGCCCTCGCCGAGCATCTGGCGCAGCAGGACGGCAATGCCGTGGAAGGGCGCGTGGTGGCCCTCGACAGCGCAGGCAACGTCATCGTCAACCGCGGCGGGGAGAACGCGCTCGTCGCCGTGGTCGGGCTCACAGACACCGTGGTGGTCACCGCCGGCGGAGTCACCCTGGTGTGTCCCAAGGACCGCGCCGAGGATGTGAAGAAGCTCGTCGCCGCGGTGATGCAGGCGGCCGGGACCGAATACGCATGATCGACCGCATCAAGGCGTTCCGCGAGCCGGCGACGATCGTGGCGGTCATCGTGGTGCTGGTGGGCATCGCGACCACGTCCGGTCGTATTGCGACGGACCTCCGTACGTATCCGCTCGCGCAGGTGCTGCGGGGTGTCAGTGGGCTGTACGGACTGGTCGAGGCGCTGGTCCTCACGGTGCTGGCCCTCGCGTGCGTGCTCGTAACCCCGAAGTCCCCTCATGCCGAACAGCTCTCGCTTGCTGCGGCGATCCTGCTGTGGCTGGGTGCCGTGGTCGGTTTCGTCTTCCTCGTCGTGTCCCTGCTGGCAGCGGGGGAGACCTCGCTGTCCCGGATCCTCGAGTCGATCGGCGGCGTGACGGACATCGCACTGCGGGCACTCATGGGCTACGTGCTTCTGCTCGCTCACCGCGTGGCCATAGCGCCCGCGCCCCTGACAGAGGCAGCGTCCACGCCGCCGGTGCCGCACACACCCGCGGCGCCGCAGGACGAGCCGTCGAGTCGTCCCATCTGGCAGCCGGACGAGGCGACCGGCGTGGTCTGGCGCAGTGCGTCCGAGGCGGCGAGCGGAGCGGCGGCGGGAACGTACGGTTCGTCTGGAGGCAGCTGGGACGTACCGCAGGAGGCTGCTGAACTGCCTCCTGTACGGCAGGTGGTGAGCGATCAACCGACGAGCCCACGGATCATCGGACCGGACTCCTCGCCGCCTGCTCGGCGGTCCGGCCCGCCCAGTTGGGACCCCGCGGCGGACGTGACACGCAGGGACCGGGAGCCTCGTGCGGGCGACGAGGACACCTCTCGATGATGTGAGCTAGCTCACACCATTTCGTGGATCTTTGTCGATTCGTCCATTCCGGTTGACTAATGCGAGTCACACGCGTGTAATTCTCCTAGGTGGTGGCAGGAACTGGCGGGGAGGCAGCATGCAGCAAGTGTGGGAGTTCGGCGACGATGCCGACGAAGGCACACTGGGCTGGCAGGAGAGGTCCCTGTGCGCTCAGACGGATCCCGAGGCTTTCTTCCCTGAAAAGGGAGGCTCGACCCGTGAGGCCAAGAAGGTGTGCCGCTCGTGCGATGTCAGGTCGGAGTGCCTCGAGTACGCCTTGGCCCACGACGAGCGGTTCGGAATCTGGGGCGGTCTGAGTGAGCGCGAGCGCCGCCGTCTCAAGAAGCACGCCGTCTGACGCGTTTCGTGCGGCCGGACCCTGTCGGAGGGGTTGTGTAGGCTGACCGGTCGCGGCGGGAAACCGTCCGCCGATCGAGGGAGCGCATGACCGACACCACCGCGGAGCTCTGGAGCTGGGTCGACGCCCAGCCTGAGCACGTTGCCGATGTGCCCGAAGGGGCGACGGTCACGGCTGTCCTGGTGGCGCGCAACGCCGAGTCCTGGTTGAGAGATGCCCTGCGGTCCGTGGCTACGTTGACGACGCGTCCGGGGCGGATCATTGCCGTCGACAACGGCTCGGACGACTCCACGGCAAGGATCCTCGCGGAGGCGGTCGGGACGACCATCGACGTCGTGGTCCAGGGTGATGCCACCTGGGGCTTCGGTCAGGCGGTCGACGCGGCTCTCGATGGCCAGGAGCCGACGGAATGGCTGTGGCTCCTGCACGACGACGTACGGGTCGCTCCCGACGCGCTGGACCGCCTGCTGACGCAGTCGGCCAGGTCGCCGGAGGCCGAGGTCATCGTGCCCATGCTGCTGCGGCCGAGCCGTCGTCACGATGCGCCGCGCATCTCCGAGCTCGGGGTCTCGATCTCCCACGCCGGACATCGCGAGCTGGGTCTGGAACCCGGCGAGATCGGACAGGGCCAGCACGATCCCGTGCCGGTCCTGGGGGGTTCCACCTGCGGCATGCTCCTGCGCTGGTCGCTGTACCAGCGGCTCGGAGGGTTCGATCCGGCCGTCCCCATGCATCGCGACGGTGTGGACCTGGGCTGGCGCGCGACCCTCGCGGGATCGACCGTGATGACGTGTCCTGATGCCCGCATCGTCCACCGGCAGGCGTCGCTGCGCGGGCTCCGGGCCGGCACGCTTGCCGAGCAGCGTCACCGGACGGAGACGGGGTACGACCAGTACCTCGGCATGCGTACCGTCCTCGCTCACCATCGGGGCCTGGTCGCCGTGGGCGTCGCGCTTCGTCTGACGCTGGGCACCCTGGCGAGGGCGCTGGGCCTGCTGCTCGGGAAGCGACCCGAGGCGAGCCTCGAAGAGCTGGCGGCCCTCAGGGACCTCATCACCTCGGGGAAGGGCACCAGCGCGCTGCGACGTCGCATCGCCTTGCTCCGCCCGACGAAGCAGACCAAGCGGAGGGTCGCCAAGCTGCGGCCCCATACGCTGTCCGGTATCGCCCGGAGCCTCGGCGGAGTGTGGGTGAAGTCGCAGGATCGGTTGCGCCTGCTGGCCGCCTCGAACGACATGACGCTGGACGAGCTCACGGGCGACGACTTCTCGGGGGGACCGGTCCGGGCCAAGGCCGTGTGGCCATGGGTCGCCGGCGCGGTGGCCCTCGGGGCACTGGTCGTGGCCGGCCGACGGCTCATCGGCAGTGGAGTCCTCACCTCGACCGGTCTGCTGTCCGCACCCGACACGGTGGCCGCGGCGGTGAACGACTACGTCCAGCGACCCGCCGGCGCCGCGGTGTCGTCCGCTCCCTGGGAGGGGCTCGCCGCGATCGGCTCGATCGTCGGCATCTTCCCGACCTGGGCAGCGGTGGCTGTCCTGTGGCTGGCCGTACCGGCCGCCAGCCTCGCGATGGCGTCGTTCCTGCAGCCGTTCGTACGGAGCGCGATGCTCCGTTGGACCGCGGCCCTTGCGTACGCGCTCCTGCCCGCCCTCGTGGGTGGCTACGCGCGCGGCGAGGTGTGGCTTGCCGTGTGGGTGGTGCTTCTTCCGCTGTACGGGGCGTCGCTCGATCGCTGGCCCGGCTCCGGCACCGTGGTGGACCGGCTCCGTGAACCAGCCTGGGCAGCGCTGTTGCTCACGGTCTCCTCGGCGATCGCACCGGTCTCGTACGTTCTCGGCGCGATCGCCCTCGTCGTCGTCGGCATCCGTCGGCGTGATGGTCTGATCCGCGCGCTCGTGACGGCGCTGCTGCCGCTGGTCGTTCTCTCGTCGTGGGTGCCTGCGCTGGTCGCGTACCCGTGGCGTCTCCTCACCGGGCCGGACCCCGTGCTCGCCAGCAGCGAGACCGTACCCACGTGGTGGCTGTTCCTGGGTCGCTCGGCGGGCGCTGGTCTGCCGCCGCTGTGGCTGTCCGCGGTCGCGGTGGGCCTGCTCTGGGTGGGGGCCGCGTTGGCGATGGCACAGACCGCAGGCAGCTGGCGATTCGCTGCGGGCGGCACAGGGCTGGTGGTCGTCGCCGCGCTCCTCAGCCGTACGGTCGTCCCCGTCGCGACCGGACATGTACGGCCGGAGGTCACGATGTGGCTGGTCGCGGGACTGGGCTGCCTCGTCGTCTCGATGGTGTCCGGACTCGACCAGGCCCGACGACGACTCGCAGCGCAGAGCTTCGGCAGCGGCCAGGCCGTCAGCGCCACGGTGGCCGGGATCGGGATCGTCCTGACGCTCGCGGCGCTCGGATGGTACGTGGTCGGAGGCCTCGGCGCTCCGCTCCACCGCGGCCAGTCGACCGCGTTGCCCCCGTACATCACCGACACGGAGAGCAGCACTCTGCAGGCCCGCACGCTCATCGTGGATCTCGCCGATGGGAAGGTCACCTGGCTGCTGCATCAGGCCGACCACACGGTCTGGGGGGACGGGGAGACGGGCCTGTCGCCCGTACAGCCCGAGGTGCGCTCAGCCGCCGAGATGGTCGTCGCCCAGATCGCCGCCGCACGGCAGGACGACCAGGTGGCGTCCGAGCTCAGCGCGTTGGGAGTCGTGTACGTGCAGGTGCGCGGCATCACTCCTGACACCAGCGCGGCACTGGCGGCGTCCCCCGGCATCGCGCGTGGTGGTGAGACCGGTGGGGTGACGGTGTTCACGGTCAGCAGCCGACCGTCCCGGCTGCTGCTCGTCGGAGCCGACGGCACGCAGTCGGTGACGGGCTCGATCGACACCGCCGCGAACGGCACGCTGTTGCTCTCCGAGGCCTCCGACCCCCGCTGGCAGGTGACCGTGGGCGGAGTCGCGCTGGACCGTACGACCTCGCCGGACTGGCGGCCCGCCTTCGCGCTCACGGGTCAGACAGGACCGGTGAGCGTACGCCTTGCACCGGAGCGCTGGTCGGGGTGGATCGCGCTGGCGCAGCTCCTGGCGCTGCTGCTGCTCGCCCTGTTCGCCGCGCCGGCCGTGAGCCGCGAGTCCGACGACTACCGGCCCGGTCGTCGGTCCGCCGAGGCGGACGACAGCGTGGGCCGCCACTCCCTGGAGGGTGCCTCATGACCCCGCGTCTGTGGCGAGCCGTTGTCGCCCTCGTGATCGTGGCCCTTCTCGCGGTCGGACTGACGCTCGTACCGTCCAGGAGCGCCCCACGGGTAGCGCTGAAGGTCACCGGCACCCAGTCCCTCGTGTGCCCCTCCCAGGACCCGGCCGTTCTCTCGACGACTGTCAGAGCGACGGACACAGGCGACGTCAGGGGCAGGGCCATCGAGTCGAGCACGTCCGCGACGGTCCCGGCCGCAGGCCTCACCGGTACGGCCCAGCCCCACGTCGTGTCCGGCACCCAGGCCATCGGCGGCCTTTCGTCGGCAACGGCCGGCTCGGGGGACCTCAAGGGCCTGTGGCTCGCGGCGTGCAGCCCGGCAACGATAGAGCAGGCGTTCGTGGGCCTCGTCGCTGACGCGACGCACACCGTGTCCCTTCTCATCACCAACCCGGATCCCACGCAGGCCACGGTCGACGTGACGTTCTACGGCGCGAAGGGGCGCATCACCACCCAGGGCTCGCGGGGCCTCACGGTGCTGGGCAACAGCACTCGCCAGCTCGCGCTCGCTCCGCTGGTCAGCGGCGAGGGGCCGGTGACCGCGGTGGTGGCGGCATCCCAGGGGCGTACGTCGACGTACGCACGGGTGACCGGCGCCGGTGGGAGCGACTGGGTCTCCGCCTCGGCGGCCGCGGCGACGAGCGCCACGATCGCGGCGGCTCCGGGCGGTACCGGAGCGCGCAACCTCGTGGTGACCAACACCTCGGACCGCCGCACGACGGTCAGCGTCGACGTGCTCTCCGCCAGCTCGACGTTCGCCGCGGCGGGGGCGGAGGCGGTCGCCATCGAGGCTGCGTCCACGGTGACGATCCCGCTCGACGCGGCCCTGCGAGGCGACGTGTCAGGTCTGCGGATCACCGCGACGCAGCCGGTGGTGGCAGCGCTGTGGTCGACGAGCGCCGAGGGCGATCTCGCGGTCTCGCCGGCCAGACCGGCGTTCCAGGGACGTTCCGTCGTACCGCTGATCCCTGGCAGCGTGCTGGTTGCATCCAACCCGGGCACGGCGGCCGCGACCCTCACGGTGATCCTGCGCAACGAAAGCTCCATGGTCGAGACCCAGACGCTGACGGTGAACCCGGGCACGACGTTGCAGGTGCCGCTCACGACCGGTACAGCTGTCGAGCTGAACACCGACTCGGCCGACCTGCGGTTGTCCACGCTCGTCACGACGCTCAACGGCGTCACCGGCATCGGCGTGGCCGCCTGGGGACCCGGGGGGCCGGGCGAGGCAGAGGTCTCGCCCACGATCGACCCGAACCTCGCCTGAGCGATCCTCCGTCAGTCCTCGTCGTCCTCGTCGTCGGGGTCAAGACGTTCCACGGGGATCCCGGTCAGCGCGGACACCTGCTCGACAAGCGTGCCGTGGATGAGGGCCCGGAGCTGCCGTCGCGTGGTCGCGCGGTGCTCGATGGGCCGCCTGTAGACCACGATCCGTGCAGGGGTGGACGAGGTCGCCTCCTGCGCTGCAGCCAGGGGCACCCGGGTCGACCACTGACCAGCCATGTCGGGGACGTCCTCGAGGCCGACCTCCACGCCCACCAGGGCTTCGGGCGCCGCGGCGGTGATCCGTGCGAGGGACTCGGACAGGCTCTGGACGAAGAACTCGGCGCGTGCCACGGGGCGGTCCCGCCGCAACGCACGTCCCGCGACGCTGGTGGCGGGGGCCAGCGGTCCCCGCATCCCGCGCTGGTGGCGATCGCGACGGTCGGGCATGCGGCTCACTGTAGTTGCCCTGACGAGGCGCGACGCGGCGCATCCTCACAAGAAGGCGACATGCCCCGGCAATCCGCGACCCGCGACGTACGTGGGGCTAGCGTGCGAGAGTGAGAAGGCGCTGCTCCCGCTCGGGATGCTCGGACGTGGCAGTCGCGACGCTCACGTACGTCTACGCCGACTCGACCGCCGTGCTCGGGCCGCTCGCGCTCCGGGCAGAGCCGGGGTGCTACGACCTGTGTCGATCGCACTCGCAGGGACTCTCAGCGCCGCGCGGCTGGGACGTCATCCGGCTCCCGCTCGACGAGAACCAGCCGACCTACTCCAGCGACGACCTCATGGCCTTGGCCGATGCCGTACGACAGGCCGCGGGATTCAGCGAAGAGGCTCCGAAGCGGCCGGCCAGCGTCGTCGAGCTGGCGCGGCGTGGTCACCTCACGCTCCTCACAGACGCCGACCCCGCTCCGGGTTTCCACCGCTAGATCTGGGCGACGGGGCACTAGGCTCTTCCACGTGCTGACGACTCCGATCTTCAAGGCAAATGACATCCGAGGCATCGTCGGTGGTGAGGACGCTGAGTGGGATTCGGACGGGGCCCGCGCGCTGGGCCGGGCCTACGTCGAGATCGCGGGACTGGCCGGAAAGACGTTCGTGATGAGCCGCGACATGCGTACCAGCGGACCCCAGCAGTCGAAGGCGTTCGCGACCGGTGCCACCGAGGGAGGCGCTTCGGTCATCGACGTAGGGCTCGCCTCGACGGACGGCCTCTGGTTCGCCTCCGGCCACCTCGGGCTGCCGGGCGTCCAGTTCACCGCCTCGCACAATCCGGCCCGCTACAACGGCGCCAAGTTCTGCCGCGTCGGCGCGCAGCCGGTGACCAGCGACTTCCTCATCGAGCTCAGGACCCTGGCGATGACGTACGACGCACAGGGTCTGCCCGCACCCGTCGCCGTGCCGGGAACCGTCAGCGAGCAGGACATCTTGGGTGAGTACGGCTCGTACTTGCGCTCCTTGGTCGATCTGGACGGCATCCGCCGGCTCAAGGTGGTCGTGGACGCGGGCAACGGCATGGCCGGGTACACAGTGCCCAGCGTTCTTGGCCCGCTGAACGTCGAGGTCATCGGGCTCTACCTCGACCTCGACGGGACGTTCCCGAACCACCAGCCGAACCCGCTTGCACCGGAGAACCTCGTCGATGCCCAGAAGGCAGTCATCGAGCACGGAGCTGATCTGGCCCTGGTCTTCGACGGCGACGCCGACCGCTGCTTCGTCATCGACGAGCGCGGACTGGTCGTGTCGCCCTCGACGGTGACCGCGCTGATCGCGGCCGCGGAGCTGAAACGCGAGCCCGGCTCGACGATCGTCATCAACAGCATCACCTCGCGGTCGGTCGCGGAGGTCGTCGCCGAGAACGGCGGCAAGCTGGTCATCAGCAAGGTCGGCCATACCTACGTCAAGGCGCTGATGGCCGAGTACGGCGCGATCTTCGGCGGCGAGCACTCCGCCCACTACTACTTCCGTGACTTCTGGGGTGCCGACACCGGCATGCTGGCCGGCCTGCACGTGCTGGGGCTGCTCGGACACGGGGACGCGCCGTTGTCGGAGCTGGCGCATCAGTACGAACGGTACGTGGCGTCGGGGGAGATCAATACCAACGTCGAGGACCAGCAGGCGATGATGGAGAAGGTCGCTGCGGCGTACGCGGACCGCGGCACGGTCTCCTGGGAGGACGGCCTGATCGTCCGCGGCGAACGCTGGTGGGTGAGCCTGCGCTCGAGCAACACGGAACCCCTGCTGCGGCTGAACGTCGAGGCGGCGGACGAAGCGACGATGGTGGCCTGGCGCGACGAGACGCTGTCGCTGGTACGGGGAGAGGGGAACGCATGACCCAACTGAACGAGGCCCTCCTGGGGATCCTCGCCTGCCCGAACTGTCGCTCGTCCCTGGTCGTCGACTACGAGGCCTCCGAGCTCGTCTGCGCGAAGCCCGAATGTGGGTTGGCCTATCCGGTGAGGGACTCCATCCCGATCCTGCTCGTCGACGAAGCCCGCGCGCCGGGGCATCGTCGGGTGGAGGTGTCTTCGGACACCGCCGATGAGGACGTCACCCACGTCGTCGCCCGCGACGAGGACGAGTGACCCGTGTTCGACGACTCGCGGCTGGAAGACCCTGATGCGCTGACGGGCATCGACGCGCCCCTGCGGCACCTCGCCCAGGCCGGTGCACGGCTGCGGATCGAGGCCGGGCAGGCGGACCTGTCGACGCTGAGTGACCTCGGCGACCGGTACAGGCCGCGCGCCGTGATCGCGTCCGGCCCGGAAGCGCGGCTGATACGAGCCGTGCTCGAGCCGTCCTGCCCCGTACCGTTCGTAGCCTGGCCGATGCATGCACTGCCCGCGTGGGTAGGGCCGCTGGACCTCGTCATCGTGCTCACGGACAAGACGTACGACCCCGACGTGAGCGGTACCGTCGCGGAGGCTCAACGGCGGGGTGCGCGGGTCATCGTCGCCTGCCCAGAAGGGTCTCCTGTCGCAGAACAGGCCGCAGGGGCGTCCACGACGATCATCCCGACACGTACGGGCGACCCGCTCGCCGCGGCCATCGTCGTGCTCGACGGGCTGAGTCAGATCGGTCTTGGTCCGGACGTGCACATCGAGCGCGTCGCCGACGCCATGGATGCCGTGGCCGAGGCGTGCTCGCCCCATCAGACGCTCGCCACGAACCCGGCGAAGGACCTGGCGCTCTCGATCGGCGACGACCTACCGCTGGTGTGGGGCGGGTCGGTGCTCGCGGCGCGCGCCTCGCGTCGCATCGCTGAGGCTCTGCGCGAGGCCAGCGGTCTGCCGGCGCTGGCCGCCGACGCCGGCGACCTCGTACCGGTCATTGAGGCCTCTCGCAGCCGGGACCCGTTCGCGGACCCGTTCGACGATCCGGACGACGGCCTCTGTACGTCGCTGATCGTGCTCGACGACGACTCCGACGACTCGGTGGTGCTCCGGACGCGCGGCCAGCTGCTGGCGCTGGCCGAGCGCCACGACGTCCGGGTCCGTACGATCCGGCACGACGCAGGCAACGACGTCGAGCGTTACTCCGTGCTTCTGCTGAACGGTTTGTTCGGCGCCACGTACCTGTCGCTCGGGCTCGCGTCGACCACCTGAGGTCTTTTGTAGGCGTCGGGGCACAGGGTTTGGCAGGATGTCGGACATGACCCGCGTGCTCGTCCTCAACGGACCCAACCTCGGCCAGCTCGGCAAGAGAGAGCCGGCCATCTACGGGCACGTGACGTACGCCCAGCTCGCCGAGCACCTCATCGGTACGGGCGTACGCCTCGGGCTGGAGGTCGAGGTCCGCCAGACCGACGCCGAGCACGAGATGATCGGCTGGCTCCACGAGGCCGCTGAGCAGAAGCTCGCCGTGGTCCTCAACCCCGCGGGCTGGACGCACTACTCGATCGCGATCGCTGACGCCGTCGTACAGGTCGAGAAGATCATCGAGGTCCACATCTCCAACGTGCATGCCCGCGAGGACTTCCGGCGGCACTCGGTCGTGTCACCGTACGTCACCGGCGTCATCGTCGGTCTGGGCCTCGGTGGGTACGACCTCGCGCTGACCCACTTCGCGGCGCAAGGCTGACAATGGCGATGCGGCAGCCCACCGCTGCCGGACTCGCGGATCTCGACGATCTCGCGGCGGCCGTGGGTGCGGTTCACCTCGTAACGCGCCGCCCGCTGTTCGGCTGCCCGACCCGCGACGAATGAGCCGCCGTGGTGGTGCTCCAGGTATGATCCGCACCATGACCGATCTCCTCGAGACGCCCGACGACACCCTCGCGACGACACCTGTTCCTTACAAGGTTGCTGACCTCTCGCTGGCCGCCGCAGGGCGTCTCGAGATCCAGCTGGCCGAGCACGAGATGCCCGGCCTCATGGCGATGCGTGAGCGGTACGGGGCGACGCAGCCGCTCAAGGGCGCCCGCATCGCCGGCTCGCTGCACATGACCATCCAGACAGCAGTCCTCATCGAGACGCTGACCGAGCTCGGCGCGCAGGTCCGCTGGGCCTCCTGCAACATCTTCTCNNCGAACATGATCCTCGACGACGGCGGCGACGCCACGCTGTTCGTGCACAAGGGCCTCGAGTACAGCCGCGCGGGTGTCGTACCCGACCCGCAGCCGACCGACTCCCACGAGTGGCAGATCATCCTCGGCCAGCTGAAGGCCGTCCTCGCCGACAAGTCGCTCGACTTCGAGGCGCTCGCGACGAGCATCCGCGGCGTCACCGAGGAGACGACGACCGGTGTGCACCGACTGTACGAGATGGCACGCGCCGGCACCCTGCTGTTCCCGGCGATCAACGTCAACGACTCCGTGACCAAGAGCAAGTTCGACAACAAGTACGGCGTCCGCCACTCGCTCATCGACGGCATCAACCGCGCCAC
>PMLO01000176.1 GCA_003158895.1 Propionibacteriaceae bacterium | reverse complement strand
CCGTGGCGCACGAGTTCAGCATGGCGACCGGGGTGTTCGCGGAGGCGTGGGCCGGTACGGATCCGGCCGCGGCGCTCACCGACGGGGGGCTCCCGAACGAGACAGCTGTCGCGTACGTCGCCGCGCACACAGAGCTGACCTCGACCGCCACCCTGTGCGGCCAGCTCGGTACCGACTTCATGTTCCGGATCCCGACGATCCGCTGGGCCGATACACACGGGCCGCGGACGTGGACGTACGACTTCCGCTGGGCCAGCCCCGCACTCGGCATGGCCTTCCACTGCCTCGAGCTGCCGTTCAGGTGGGACTGCCTCGGCGCCGAAGGCGTCACCGCCGTCGCCGGCCCCACCCCGCCGCAGGACCTCGCCGACCAGATGCACGCCGCGTGGGTCCGGTTCGTCACCAGCGGCGACCCGGGATGGCAGGCGTGGGATGGGCACAACCCGCACGTCTTCGGTGCCGCGCAAGGGGATACGTACGCGGTGAGCCGGTTGCTGGACGCCGCGCTCGAGGACGCTTCCCCGGAGATCCGCTCGCCCTCTGGGGCCTGAAACGCAGCCCCACCAACTCGGTCGGGTCCCGGGAACGGTTGGCCCGTCGGCCGAAGAACACTGCACCGTTTCAAAGTATCTTGACGTCTAACGATTTGGTAACACCCTGCATGCTCCTAGACCGGCAGGGGACACGGCCATCAGGCGAGGGGTGTCAATCGGCCGGACTACGATCTTGTCGCACGAAGCGAAGCGGCGATCGAAGAGCCAGCATCGCGAGGTCTGATCGACCGGGCCACCTGTCCGCGGCCCCAAAGCCAAACGTAAAGATCCGTTGACAAGGGGAATTGACACAAATCGATCGATCTGGCGCGCCCGGAGGGACTTGAACCCCCAACCTCCTGATCCGTAGTCAGGTGCTCTATCCGTTGAGCCACGGGC
The DNA here is from genome assembly GCA_003158895.1 of Propionibacteriaceae bacterium. Taxonomy (GTDB): domain Bacteria; phylum Actinomycetota; class Actinomycetes; order Propionibacteriales; family Propionibacteriaceae; genus Fen-668. Next base: position 4,564 of record PMLO01000176.1, on the reverse strand, counting down.
GCTTGGTGAATCGGCCCTTGAGTCTAGCCCACCGCTGTGGGGAGCGTGCAAACCGATCGACGGCAAGCGTTTGCCCTTGCCAGCACGCATAGCCTTATCGACACGTCCCCGTCAAGAGCACACCATCGTCGGGTTTACGCTTCTGCTGTCCCTCTCGCCGAGGAAATCCGGAGGACCAGATGACCACCCACCTGATCACATTCAATGCCCCCGCTGAGGCTCCGGCCGACCTCGTTGCATGGGTCGAGAAGGTCGCCGAGCTGACCCTGCCGGACCAGGTCCACTGGTGCGACGGGTCGCTTGAGGAGCGCGACCGCCTCTATGCCGAGATGGTTGCCTCAGGCACCTTCACCAAGCTGAATCCCGAGAAGCGCCCCGGCTGCTACCTCGCACGTTCGGCACCGTCCGACGTCGCCCGCGTCGAGTCCCGTACGTTCATCTGCTCCGAACACCCCGACGACGCCGGTCCGACGAACAACTGGGCGTCGCCGGCCGAGATGCGCGAGACCCTCAAGGGGGTGTTCGCGGGCTCGATGAGCGGCCGCACCATGTTCGTGATCCCGTTCTCCATGGGCCCCCTCGGCGGCGACATCTCCCGCCTCGGCGTCGAGATCACCGACTCCCCGTACGTGGTCGTCAACATGCGGATCATGACCCGGATGGGCACGCCGGCGCTGAAGCTCATCGCCGAGACAGGCGACTGGGTCCCCGCGGTGCACTCGGTCGGTTACCCCCTGGTCGACGCCGACGGCACCACCCGCGACGACCTCGCCTGGCCGTGCAGCGACGACAAGTACATCACCCACTTCCCCGAGACCCGAGAGATCTGGTCGTACGGATCGGGGTACGGCGGCAACGCCCTGCTCGGCAAGAAGTGCTACGCGCTGCGGATCGCCTCGGTGCTCGCCCGCGACGAGGGCTGGCTCGCCGAGCACATGCTTGTGCTCAAGATCACCGGACCTGACGGCCGCGTCTACCACCTCACCGCCGCGTTCCCGAGCGCGTGTGGCAAGACCAACCTCGCCATGCTGCGCCCGACGATCCCCGGCTGGAGGGTCGAGACCGTCGGCGACGACATCGCGTGGATGCGCCCCGGACCGGACGGTCGCCTGTACGCGATCAACCCCGAAGCCGGCTTCTTCGGCGTCGCCCCGTTCACGTCACTCAAGACGAACCCGACCGCACTCCTGGCGCTCGACCACGACACGATCTTCACCAACGTCGCGCTCACCGACGACGGCGATGTGTGGTGGGAGGGCATGACCGACGAGACACCCGCGCACCTCATCGACTGGACCGGCAAGGACTGGACCCCCGGGTCACCAACCCCCGCCGCCCACCCGAACAGCCGCTTCACGGTCCGCGCCGACCAGGCATCATCCATCGCCGATGACTGGGAGAACCCGGCTGGCGTCCCGATCGACGTCATCCTCTTCGGCGGACGCCGCGCGACGAACATCCCGCTCATCAGCGAGTCGTACGACTGGGAGCACGGCGTCTTCGTCGGCGCCACCGTCGCGTCGGAGCAGACGGCTGCCGCTGAGGGCACCGTCGGCGCGCTGCGCCGCGACCCGTTCGCGATGCTGCCGTTCTGCGGCTACAACATGGCCGACTACTGGGCCCACTGGCTCGAGGTCGGCAAGACACTCGGGGACAAGGCTCCGCGCATCTTCCAGGTCAACTGGTTCCGCAAAGACACCGACGGCTCGTACCTGTGGCCCGGCTTCGGCGAGAACTCCCGCCCGATCGAGTGGGCGCTGCGGCGCGTCAACGGCGAAGTCGCCGCGATCGACGCGATCAGCGGCCGTATCCCGGCTGTCGAGGACCTCAACCTCGAGGGCCTCGACCTGAGCGCCGACCAGGTCGCGAAACTGTTCGCGTTCGACAATGACGCATGGTCGGCGGAGGCTGACGTCACGGCCGAGTACTTCGCGCAGTTCGGCGAGCACGCACCAGCCGAGCTGTACGCCGAGCTCGACAAGCTCCATGCCCGAATCGAAGCCCACAAGGGCTGATCCACCACCTGCGAACCCCTCGGCGTTCGGCCCGGGGGGCTCCGCGCTGCAGTACCGAACACAGGAACGTACCTAACGCGCCTGCGCAGGACGCCCCGCGCGGGGGCATCGGCCAGCAACCTTCGTTAGGTACGTTCGTCTGTCGCAGAGAAGACACTGGCCCCGACTCGAAAGTCGGGGCCAGTGTCGTGGCGGAGGCGGCGAGATTTGAACTCGCGATGGGATTTGTGTCCCAAACCCGCTTAGCAGGCGGGCGCCATAGACCGTACTAGGCGACGCCTCCTTTTGCCGTGGGAATGCTACCGGTCCCCGGCACGCCTCACCAACTGGGTGAGAGCTAATCCCGGGCGACTGCCACCGCCACATCTCAGCCCGTTACGATGACGGACAGTTCCCCAGGGAGGTGAGCATGACGGAGCCGTACCGGCCTGCAGAGGCTCGCCGCGCCGCCGCTGCTGCCCCCGTCGAGGACGACATCACGTCGTTCCCGGGCGCGCTCGGCTGGACGATCGCCGGAACGATCGTCCCTGGCCTCGGGTTCCTGAAGGCGAAGCGGTGGGGCGAGGGGATCACGACGCTGATCTTCTTCTTGGTGATCGTCGGCGGCGTGGGCTACCTCGCGTACCAGCGGACGTTCGCCGCGAAGCTCTTGACCAGCCCCATCACGCTTCTCGGCATCGCGATCCTGTGCGGGATGCTCGGGATCCTCATCATCGGGATCATTCTGTCCACGTACCTCGCGCTTCGCCCTCAGCTGGTCACCCCGGGGCAGCGGATCGTCGGTGGTGTGGTGGTGCTCGTGATGAGCTTCGTCGCCTGTCTGCCCCTCGCGGTGGGTGCCGGCTACAGCCTGAGCCAGGCCGGCATCGTCCACTGACCGACTCGCGCGCCGGCTACTGCTCGAGCGCTCCCCCGTACCCGCGATTCTTGTCGAGGTAGCGGGCCACGTCGCTCTCGAGTGATGTGACGTCGCGGCCAATCAGGACAAGGCGGCGTTCCTCGCCCTGATGGAACACGAGCTGGGTGCCGTCGGCGGAGCGGGTGACGCGTGTGACCTGATCCCAGGTGCCATGCACGTCTCCCCCACGGCTGTGGATGACGTAGCCGGACTCGTCGAGGTCGACCGCCACCCTCGCACGGTGCGAGCTGATCGTCGTCATGAGGACCAGTACCAGACCGTCGGCGAGGACGAGCGAGCCGAACACGAGGAGCCACAGATTCTTGCCGAGGCCGGAGCTGAGGACCATGGCGGCGCCAATCGTCGCGAGGATGGCAGCGACAAGGTACGAACGCGTCGGCGGCACGGGCCGCAACACGTGGGTCGTCATCAATCCCCTCCCCCAAGCGCGGCGAGGGTGGGATTTGAACCCACGAGACGTTTCCGCCTGGCCGCTTTCAAGGCGGCTGCACTAGACCACTATGCGACCTCGCCAGCCGGCGTCCCCCGCCGGTTCCGCCAATCCTAGTGGTCCGAGCGGGGCAAGCATCCTCGGTTCGCTGTGACAGTCTGTGGCTATGCGCGCCGTTGTCGTCACCGAACCAGGTGGGCCCGAACAGCTCACGATCGCCGAGGTCCCGGACCCTGTGGCAGGGCCGGGTGAGCTGCTCGTACGAGTGGTGGCCGCGGGGGTCAACCGGGCAGATCTCCTCCAGCGGCAAGGGTTCTATCCGCCGCCCCAGGGGATCTCGGACGTCATCGGGCTCGAGGTGTCCGGACGGGTCGAGGCCCTGGGCGAGGGTGTCACCGACTGGGAGGTGGACGACCAGGTCGTCGCGTTGCTGGCAGGAGGGGGATACGCCGAGCTCGCCGTCGTACCGGCGGGACAGTGCTGTCGTCCTCCGCGAGGCGTGGACCTGGTCACCTCGGCCGGCCTCCTCGAGGTCGCCGCAACGGTGGTGTCGAACCTGGACCGCGTCGGCTACGTCGATGGCGAGACCTTCCTCGTCCATGGCGGTACGGGCGGGATCGGCGCGTTCGCCATCCAGTACGTGGCGGCGCGCGGTGGTCGCGTACTCACCACGGCGGGTACGGCCGAGAAGCTCGAGCAGTGCCGGGCGCTGGGCGCATCCGTGGCGATCGACTACCACGACGACTGGTCGGCGGCGGTCAAGGAGGCGACGGACGGACGCGGTGTCGATGTCCTTCTCGACGTGATGGGCGCCAAGTACCTCGAGGCCAACGTCGCGTCGCTGGCCCGCAACGGCCGCCTCATCGTCATCGGGATGCAGGGCGGCCGCAAGGGGACCCTCGACCTCAACGCGCTCCTCACGAAGAATGCCCTTGTCACCGCGACATCGCTCCGGTTCAGCCCGCTCGAGCGCAAGGCTGAGGTCGTCGCGATGGTGGCGCGTGACGTGTGGCCGATGTACGAGTCGGGCCGGATCACGCTCCCGGCCGAGAAGCGCTTCGCGCTCAACGACGTACGTTCGGCTCACGAGTGGCTCGAGTCCGGCACCGCGAGCGGCAAGGCGGTACTGGTCGTCTAGGAAATCCGGGTTTTCGCTGTCTAGATCGCGTTTCAGGGCGGCGGATTCAAGGGGTCAGCGCA
>PMLO01000056.1 GCA_003158895.1 Propionibacteriaceae bacterium | reverse complement strand
CGGCGGTACGCGACGACCGGGGTGCCGCACATCATGGCCTCGGCGACCGACAGGCCGAACGGCTCGTCGAACCCGATCGGGTGGAGAAGGACCGCCGCCTCACCCAGGACGCGGGCACGGTCGGCCGGACCAACCGATCCCAAGTACGTCACCGTCCTGCCGTCGATCGCGGGCCGTACGCGCTCCTCGAAGTACTCGCGGTCGTGCACCGGGCCGCAGATCACCAGCGGTCGACCGCACTCCCGAGCGATGGCGATCGCCTGCTCGGTGCCCTTGTCGGGGTGGATCCGGCCGAACGTCACCAGCGAGTCGCCGCCGGGGCCTGGGGGCAGCTCGGCGACGTCGATGCCGTGGTAGACCGTGGCGATGTAGTCGAGCTCCGGGGAACGATCCGCGTCAGAGATGGAGACGAACCTCGAGCGGGAGGCCCGGTAGGCCGGGAGAATGACTGCTCCCGAGAACCCGTGGATCGTGGTCACCATCGGCGCCTGGCAGAAGTGGTCGAACGCCAGAGGCAGCCAGTCGAGCTGGTTGTGCACGATGTCGAACTCCGCCGACCTCGACAGCGCATGGGCGACGTGCAGAGCCTCCCAGACACGTCCGTCCATGTCCGGGTCGCCGCCATAGCCGTGCGGGGCCACCCCATCGAGCTGCGCCTTCGTCAGCGAGTCCAGGGTGGCGAACAACGTCACGTCGACCCCGCGCGCGACCAGTCCCTCGGTGAGCAGGCTGGTCACCCGCTCCCACGGGCCGTAGTCCTCCGGTGGTGTCCGCCACGCAACCGGGCCCAGCATCGCTATTCGCATACGTCGCGTCTATCACATCGGCGCACGCCCGGTGAGGTTCAGAGCAGGGCGCGGATGTCCTTCTCGATGTCGGCCGGGGGTACGTTCGGCGCGTACCGGCCCACGACCACGCCCTCGCGGTTGACCAGGAACTTCGTGAAGTTCCACTTGATCGCGTCGCCGAGGAAACCGCCCTTCTCCTTGCGGAGCCACGTGAACAGCGGGTGGGCGTTGGCGCCGTTGACATCGATCTTGTGGAACATCGGGAACGTCACGCCGTAGTTGAGCTGGCAGAACTCGGCCGTCTCCTTGTCGTTGTCGAACTCCTGGTTCGCGAACTGGTCGCTGGGGAAGCCGAGCACGACGAGCCCCTGCTCCGCCAGGTCGGCGTACAGCTTCTCGAGGCCCTCGAACTGGGGCGTGAAGCCGCACTTCGACGCGGTGTTGACGACCAGCACCACCTTGCCGAGGTAGTCGCCCAGGGCCTGGTCCTTGCCCGTGATCGTCGTGGCCGAAAAGTCCTGCAAAGTCGTCATCTGTTCTCCTCCGGTGTCGCTGTGGACAAGGCCCACAGCGCCCTGGCTATTCCCCGGATCGCCCTTCCTGCCGCGCCCCTCATGGGACGATGAACGCACGATGACTACGACCGAGACGTCCTGGGTCCCGCTCTTCCGACTGGCGACGGTCACCGCAGTCGCAGTGGTATGCCTCATCCCGCTCCAGGCCATGGTCTTCCTGCTCAGCCCTCCCCCACAGACCGTCGCCGGCTACTTCGACCTGTTCCAGCGCAACCCGTTCCTGGGGCTCGTGGACCTCGATCTCCTGCTGATGGTCGACTACCTCGCGATGATCCCGCTATACCTCGCTCTGTACGTGCTCGTGAGGCGCCGCTCGGGCACGCTGGGCCTGCTCGGTCTCGTCCTCGGCCTGTTCAGCCTGATGCTGTTCCTCGTCTCGCGTGAGGCGACGTTCTCGATGTGGATGCTCAGCTCGCAGCACGCGGCGGCCTCGACGGACGCGCAGCGGGCCGCGCTCGAGGCGTCGGGGCAGATGCTGCTCACCATGTACAACGGCGGCACGTTCGGGCTGAGCTACGTGCTGGGCGCGTTGAGCACGATGCTGTTCTCCGTCGCCTTGTGGCGGTACGAGATCCTGGGTAAGGCTGTTGGCATCGTCGGGGTGGTCACCGCTGTGACCATGCTCGTACCGCCCAACGTCGGCCCCGTCGGCCTGGTGGTCGCGATGCTCTCGCTGATCCCCACGGCGATCTGGCTGATCCTGCTCGCCCGACGCCTGGCGCGCGTGCCGGCCTGAGCCGAGGGCTGGTCAGCCCTCGAGCGGGCGGACCAGCGGGACCACATCGGCGATGGAGTCGACCACGAGCGTCGGCCGGTACGGGAACGTGTTGACCTGTTCGGGCTTCGTGGAGCCGGTGAGCACGAGGATCGTGCGGAGGCCCGCTTCGAGTCCCGAGATGACGTCGGTGTCCATGCGGTCCCCCACCATCATCGTGGTGTGGGCGTGGGCGTCGATGGCGCGCAGGGCCGATCGCATCATGAACGGGTTCGGCTTGCCCACGAAGTACGGCTTGCGATTGGTCGCCGCCTGGATGAGCGCCGCCACCGCCCCCGTGGCGGGCAGGGTGCCCCAGGCGCTCGGGCCGCTGGGATCAGGGTTCGTGGCGATGAACCGCGAGCCCGCCTCGATGAGCCTGATCGCGCGGGTGATCGCCTCGAAGCCGTACGTCCTCGTCTCGCCCAGGACGACATAGTCCGGGTTCCGCTCGGACAGGGTCAGCCCCGCCTCGTGCATGGCCGTGGTCAGTCCGGCCTCGCCGATGACGAAGCAGGTCGCGCCCGGCTCCTGCTCGGCGATGAACTTGGCGGTCGCCTGGCCGGAGGTCCAGATCGACTCCTCAGGTACGTCGATGCCCGACGCGAGGAGCCGGGCCCGCAGATCCCGCGGGGTGTACATCGAGTTGTTGGTGAGGACCATGAACGGCAGCCCGGCTGACTTGAGCGTCTCGATGAACTCGGCACCGCCGGGCAGCGGATCCTCCTCGTGGACGAGGACTCCGTCCATGTCGGTGAGCCACGCTTCGACGGGCGGGTCATTCAGAGGCATGGCACCAGTCAATCACTTGCCGCGTGCTCTTCGGCCCCGAATCCATACCAGAGCCCCAGTACTGTCGCCGCGAGCAGCAAGGGTGTGCCGAGAGCTGCGTCACCGGTGGCTTCGAGGTCCGACAGGGCGATCCCCCCGACCTGTACGCGCGTCGTCGAGACGAACGCGACCACGGCGAACGCGAACAGGGTGTTGGCGAGGTACGCGAAGATGCGGGTCGGCTCNNGCGATGCCCAGCCCGGCGTAGCCGAAGATCGCGCTCACGGGGTCGTCGAGGGTGTTGCGGTACGTGTACAGGCCACCCACCAGCAGCACCGTCAGCAGGCCCACCAGCCGCTGCCTGGTGAGGCGCCGCGCGACGTACAGGACGATCAGCACCACGATGGCGAGCCACGAGGTGATCGCTGCGATCGCGTCAGGCGTACGTGCTCGCAGCATCCCGGGAGGAAGCACCGTGCCGATGGCACCCGTGACCATGTACACGCACACGGCCGCGAGCAAGCTCGCTTCGCCGACGCGCCCGCGTCGTGCGAGGACGATCCCACCGATCCCTAGCGCAGCACCAGGGATTGCTCGCCACCACGAGCTGCTCACCACCTGCAGGCCGTCGAAGATCGCGGTGACGACCGACTGACCCGGCAGGTGGAACAGCATCCAGAAGCTGTAGATCCACGAGATGGGAACCAGGAGCACGACCGCGCCTGTCAGCAGTACCGCGACCGGGAACGACCAGGCGGTCCAGAGCTCCGGCAGTTCGCCCGGTCGTACGACCTCGGGATGCGGTGACAAGCCCCACATCAGGATGAGTGCGAGCGCGGTGAGGCCCAGCGTCATGACCGACGCGAGGAGAGCTTCGGAACCTTGTTCGAGCGGATCCCCCGACACGCTCTGAATGGTCGTGAAGAGTCGCCAGGCGACGACAGCAACGACGCCGATGATCGTCAGCACGCGCGGTACGGGGCGCACGGCGATCGCCTCGGCCGCCGACACCGTGATGAGCGCAGGCGCCACGCCGGCGGCGATCAGGGCGGGCATGGCGACGAGGGCGAAGTCAGTCAGCTGGGCCTCGATGCCGACGAGCCGCGTGTCGTACGCGACCTGCGCACCGACTCCCGGCGCGAGCAGCATGACCAACCAGCTGATCGCGATGAGGGTCGTGATGAGCGGGAACTCCCACCACACGTACGGGGCGCGCCGCCTCGCGAACACGATGACGACCACCGCGAGGTAGCTGACGGCGGCGACGGCGAGCACGAGGATTCGCCCTTGCGAGAACAGGCCCAGGCCGACCATCCCGGTGATGGCCACGGCGAGACCGGGAAGCTTGATGTACCAGGCGAGCCGGATCAGCGCACAGTGCGCCAGACCCAACGTCCAGACGACCACCGCGACGAAGACCGGGAGCAGCACTTCGGGGATCGACCGATTGGACGACTGGGACGCAAGGAACGGGAAATGGGCGCGCAGGAAGCCGGCGAACACAGAGACGGCACCCAGGCCGACCACCAGTAGCCCCGTCGTCCAGCCGATCACCGCCATCCCTGCCGGCCAGCGGGAGGGGATCGGGCGCCCGTCGGCGACGGGCTCGGCGAAGGTGACCTCGAGCGCCCTCCGTACAGCCCGCACCACTGGGTGCATGGCCCTCTGGTCGACGCGATCCTCCGCCTCGACCGTCATGACAGGACCTCGCGGAACAGCTCTTGGGTCGTGATGGCGTCGACCGAGCTCGTACCCGCCGCGATCTGGACGTTGAGCTGAGGCAGGCGGCCCAGACCGTGCGGGACCCGCGCGATCTCCGTACCGTCGCGGCCAAGCACCACGATGCTGTCCGACGTTGCCAGGACGGCCCGGTCGCCCACCACGAGCAGGTCCAGGGCCCTCGGGTTGGCCGCCCACAGCGCGTTCCCGGTGGCGGGGTCGAACGCCTGAGCGCCCTCGCGACCCAGGTACGCCACGACGACTCCGTCCAGGTCCGAGAGGGACTCGAGGGCCGCAGGTCCCCACGTACGCCACAGCTTGTTCCCCGTGGCGACGTCGTAGCCGCGCAACGTGGGGGCGGCTCGCTCCTTCACCACGACCGCACCACCCGAGATCGCATACGCGCTCGCGGGGAACTCCGTCGATCGCCACAGCTCGTGGCCATCGGTGCCGAGCGCCACGGTCGTGCCGTTCTCGTCGATGACGACCATGGTGTCGCCGGAGGCCACGGGCTGGAGCGCGAGCTCGCTGGGCGTCTTCGCGCGCCACACTTCGTGACCGGTCGACGGGTTCAGCGCCATCACCGTGCCGTCGACGGACGTCACGACGAGCTGGCCGCCGAACGCGATCGCCGGCTGGTCGACCGAGTCAGGGGTTGAGGCGATCCATAGGACCACCCCAGTCGGGCCGTACGCGACGATCCGCCGCTCGCTCGTCGTCGCCACCGTGACCTCACCGAACGTCGCGCACGTGAGGAGGGCGCCACCCGGATGCGAGCGCCACACGGTGTGATCGAGGGTGCCGGTCGCCGCTGGGTTGATCGCGACGATGTCGTTGCCCGTCTTGAGCCCGGCAACCACCGTCCCGTCAGCCAGCACGCCGGGCCGCGAGACGTACTGCGGGGCCAGCAGCGATGTCCCCACCGGGTCCAGGGTCGTGGTCGTCGCAACTGCACCGCTGAGGCGGCTCCAGTCGAACGCGTCCGCGGCGATCGGATACGACAGAGCGGGCACATCCCCGGTCTGGTGCCGGACGTCGTCCTCCGCGAAGCGGACCATCCCCCGGCCCGGGCACCAGGTCCGAGACGTGGAGAGACTGGCCGTTCCGTACGTCTCCGCGAGCGTCGTGTCGAGGCATCCCGCGGCGGCGAGCTCCGCCTCGGGCGGTGTGGTGGCAGCGCCCTGCGACGAGTACGCGACAGAGCTGCCCGGTAGGCCGCTCGTCATGGCGATGATCGTGCCGGAGGACTTCCAGGTGCTGCCGGAGTGCACGTCCGCGGGCAGCTCCAGCAGTCCCCCCTTGTAGATGATGGAGTTCTTGCCGTCCGTGAGGACCTCGCGACGCACCTCTCCGTTGGCCAGCGAGAAGAGGTCGTCGCCGTGGATCGCGGTGCCTGTGGTGCTTCCCAACGTCCAGGAGAACCGTGCCATGTCCACGGTCGACGGGTTGAGCGGTGTGTTGACCGCCCACCACCCCACCGGGTCCGGGCCGGAGCTGCCGAGGTCGTACACGCCGTACCCATGGGCCCACGTCCCAGAGCCGGTCGTCACCTGCGTGCTGCCGTCGGTGTACCAGGCGGTGAGCCCGTCCACGCCCACCATGGACAGCGCCGACGACGATCTCGTCGTCCCCTTCACGCCGTGCGACCCGGCGAGGAGCAGACCGGCCACGAGCACCAGGCACCACACGAGCGTGGCGACCGTACGGCGCTTGGGTGCTGCCGGCGGCTTCGGCTGCACCGGAGCCTGTGGCGTCTGCCACTGCGGAACCCACGAAGGGGCGGCCGCCTGACGCGGGGGGATCCATGGTGGCGGAGGCGCCTGTCGCGGGGGTACCCACCCGCCTGGGACAGGCGGAGGCGCTCCGCCGGCCCAACCCGGCCGGTACGGATCCGGCGTCACTCCCACGCGCATACCGTAGGGCCGCGGCGGGTCGGGCAACACCTGTCCGAGAAGGCCTTCTGCGGATCCCGGAGGACTAGGGTCGAACGACGTGGCCGGGATTCGGCTGTCGGAAGGGTTCTGGGACGTGTCTGTCGTCATCTTCACGGGTCTGTCGCGCTACCGGGACCCGTGGCACCCCGTTGCCGAGACGTCCGAAGAGATCGCCCGGGTCGTACGCGCGCTGGGTCTGGAGCCCGAGATGCGCACGGACGAGTCTCCTGGGGCCTTGGCCGACCTGAGCGGTGTCGACCTGCTCATCGTCAACTCCGGACGAGGCGACCCGGACGCCCCGCCCACGTACGATCCGGCATGGCAGCCGAGCTTCGACGCGGTCGCTGCCTACGCTGCCGCCGGATCCCCGATCCTCGCCGTGCACAGCTCCGCGGCGGCCTTCCCGGAATGGCCGGCATGGGCCGACATCATCGGTACGAGCTGGACGCCTGGCGTCTCGGGACATCCCGAGGCCAGCCTCGCGGTGTTCGAGGCTGACCCGTCGGCTGTCGACCACCCGGTGTTCTCCGGCCTGAGCCCGATCGACGGCGTGACGCAACGACCGGTCGTCGTCGCCTACGACGAGCGCTACTGGCGCTTGCCCGTCCACGAAGGGAACACTCCCCTGCTGGGCCACGAGACGCTGGGAGACTGGTACGTGGTGAGCTGGTCACGCGGTGCGAGCCGAATCTACGACGGCCTGGGCCACGACCGCCGTTCGTACGCATCCGAGCAACGCCGTCGCTACCTGACGGGCGAGATCCGATGGCTGCTGCGCGACCGGGAGCTCACTGTCAACGAAGGAGAACTGTGACAACCGCGGCCGTCATCGGGATCGGCGACATCTCAGGCAACCACCTGCAGGCCATCGTGGACCACCCTGCCATCGACCTCGTGGCCGTGTGCGACATCGTCCCCCAGCGCGCCGAGGCTGCCGCGACCCAGTGGGGCGTACCGGGCTTCACGGACGTCGACACCATGCTGCGCGAGGCGCATCCGGACGTCGTCCACATCACGCTGCCCCACAACCTCCACGCGAGCGCCGCCATCGCCGCGCTGAAGGCGGGCTGCCACGTGCTGACCGAGAAGCCGATCGCCGAGTCGTACGGAGCCGGCGCCGAGCTGGCGCGCGTCGCCCGCGAATCCGGCCGCACGCTGGGTGTCTGCTTCCAGAACCGCTACAACGACTCCAGCCAGGCGATGCGGCGGCTGGTCGACGACCGCACGTACGGGCGTGTCCTGTCGGCCCGCGCCTCCGTGTGGTGGCACCGCGACGCCTCGTACTACCAGGCCTCCCCCTGGCGGGCCACCTGGCGCGAAGCCGGCGGCGGTGTCCTCATCAACCAGACGATCCACACGATCGACCTGCTGTGCTGGCTGCTCGGTGCGCCCGAGTCGGTCTCCGGCATGGCGGCCAACCTCACCCACTCAGGTATCACCGAGGTCGAGGACACGGCGACGATCACGATGCAGCACCCGGGCGGCGTCGGCAGCGTCTACTTCGCGACGAACTGCCACGGAGAGAACGCACCGGTGGAGATCGAGCTCGTTTTCGAGTCGGCCACCGTACGGCTCCAGGACGGACAGCTGCTGGCGGCTACTCCGGATGGCGACGTGGAGATCGTCGCCAACGACCTCGAGGCCGAGGGCGAGCGCTCGTACTGGGGCGCCAGCCACGCCCGCCTCATCGCCGACTTCTATGCGCATCTCAGCGCGGAGAAGCCGTTCTGGATCGACGCCGATGCCGCACTCGTGAGCCTCGGGGTGCTCCGCGACACGTACATCGCGTCCGGCCTTGTGCCCGCCGATGGCCGCTGAGTCCGTGAACGCAAAACCGCGGGTCGCGAGCCACGCGCTCATCACGGCCATGATCGCCGCGCTGGCGATGATCGGGCCGTTCACCATCGACGCCCTCTTCCCCGCGTTCGACCTGATCGGCCGCGACGTGCGCGCGTCCACCGCGGAGATGCAGCAGGTCACGAGCATCTACATGCTGTCGTTCGCGGTCATGAGCCTGTTCCACGGCCCGATCTCCGACGCGATCGGCCGCAAGAAGGTCATGGTCGTGGGCATGTTCGCGTACGCGCTGGCGTCGCTCGTGTGCATGCTCGCGCCCAACCTGACGGTGCTGCTCATGGGGCGCGCGTTGCAGGGGTTCGCTGCGGGCGCGGGCCAGATCGTGAGCCGTACGATCATCCGCGACCTGTACAGCGGTCCTGCGGCGCAGAAGATGATGGCTCAGGTGGCGATGATCTTCGCGATCGCGCCGGCTCTCGCACCGATCGTCGGCGGTTGGGTCATCGGATTCGCGAGCTGGCGGACGATCTTCGGCGGCCTGGTCGCGGTCGGCGTGCTCCTCGCGATCATGGTTGCGTTCGGCTTGCCGGAGACCCACCCGGTCGAGAAGCGCCGGAAGCTCGATGTGCGCGATGTGCTGCACGGGCTACGGCTGGTGCTCTCTGACGGCCCGTACCTGCGGCTCGCCTTCGCGGGCATGTTCGGCTTCTCGGCCCAGTTCATCTACATCGTCGGCGCG
>PMLO01000007.1 GCA_003158895.1 Propionibacteriaceae bacterium | reverse complement strand
CCTACCTCACGAGTTCGGCGTAGTACTTCTCCGCGTGCCATCGTCCCGTGCTGGAGGTTCGGTCCAACGCTGTGGCGAAATCGATTCGCCCGGATGCGTCGTAGGCCAACCCGGCCTCGTCCAAGGACCGCAGGAGCTCGTTCACGAACTGCTCCGACTCGAAGCTTTGCAGGATGTCAACGGTGATGAAGTCCCCTGCTGACAGCATGTTCACGATGAGCCCTCTGTTGCCGCTGCTGTACAGGTGGATAGATTCCACAAGGTCTCCACATTCCGACACCTGGATCTGACCGAGGTAGCTGACAACGAACGTGTTGATGCAGAGATCGTCGAAGAAGGACAGCATCTCCTTCTTCTCCGCGAGGGTCTCCAGCGAGTCGAGCCGATCGCTCATTCCAATCTGGCTGTTGGCGGCGCTTCTCACCGCATCGGGATCCTTCTGCTCCTTGATGAGCTGCCGGTAGGTCGTCGCCTGTTCCTCCAGGGGCAGCCCCTCAAGACCCTCGCTGTACGGAAGGTACAGACTGGTCACGCAGTTCTTGTGTGTATTCGAGAGCCCCAGTTCGTTTCGCATGTCGCTCGCAAGGCTGCACACGATGGGCTTCTCTGCATCGGGATGGACCTTCCTGACGGCCTTGGATGCGAGGAGCGCAACAAGGATCGATGGTGTCGCGTTGTTCGCCTTCGCGAAGGTCATGAACTCGTCGCGGTCGATGTTGATCTCGTAACGGTAGTATCCGCTGACCTCGCCTGCATTCTCGGGGAGCGCATATCCGTCCCGAGTCACTTCCGGTGCCGGGCCATCGCCCACCTCGTACTTCGAGTCCCCAAAGGGTTCGTCCGTCTCTCCCTGAAGGAGTGGCTCTCCGGCGAGCCTGATTCCCGTTGAATCAAATGCCTGCCTGTACCTCATGGAGCAGTAGTAGTAGACCAGGGTCTCGATGAACGGAACTATTCCCCGCCCGTCGCAGAGGGCGTGGTGGAAAGCGACGTGAATCTCCCTCTCGACGTAGGTCACGTCAATCAGCTGGTAGTTGACCTTCATGCTTCCCAGGCCGCGGAACTTATCGGTGCGTGCAAGGGCAACCGGCAGCGCGTTGTCTGCGATATAGAAGTCCCCGTCCTTCTCAACCAGCTTGCTCCTCAGATACGGGTACCTCTCCAAGGACATCTCGAGAGCCCTTCTCAGGATGTCTCCTCGAACCTTGTCCTTCATGCGGATATCCAACACAGTGCTACGGAGCCCATCGCCTCTGTAGAGGTAGACCTGCCCCGAACGAATCCTCTTCATACGATCTTCCTTTCGTCACGCTGCGAACACGATTCCCACGACGGCCGTGCGCCTGATGGCCGAGTACCTAGGGTGTTCTGCAGACCTCTACGGATGCCAGATTTCTGGCTTGACACAATCCTGTCGGGGCACGACGGCTCGCAAATCGTCCAGCCGGACCGACTTCGACTACTGCGTTCGGAGGAGGCGAGTGTGGCGGCGGCACCTGCAGCGCCACGCAGGCCCGGCCTTCACGTCGTGGGAAGGATCCCTGCACGTACGGCCACGGTGACCAGCTGCGCGCGGTCTCGTGCGCCGAGCTTGACCATCGCGTGGTTGACGTGGGTCTTGACCGTAAGGGGTGACAGGAAGAGCACGTCGGCGATCTCTCGGTTGGTCAGTCCGCGGACCAGATACTCGACGACCTCCCGCTCGCGCGCCGTGAGGTCGACGACCAGCCGTAGCGCCTCAGGGTCGACCGAGATCCCGGGTGTGACGGACACGTGCGCCACGACGGCGTTCACTGCCGACCCTGACAGCGCGTTCTCACCGCGCGCCACTCGCAGGATGCCGTCGACCAGCTCGGCCGGGCTTGCGCCCTTGCTGAGGAAGCCGTCGGCGCCGGCTCTGAGCGCCGCCAGTACGTTCGCGTCCTGGTCGAACGTCGTGAGCACCAGGATCCGTACGACCTGTTCCGGATGCCTCGCACGGATGCGGCGGGTCGCCTCGACCCCATCGATGCCCGGCATCCGCAGGTCCATGAGGACCACGTCCGGAGTGAGGTCATCGACGATCCTGACGGCGCTGAGCCCGTCCCCGACCTCGCCCACAACCTGGATCTCGGTCTGGTCGGACAGGATGGCGCGCAGTCCGACACGGATCACCTCCTGGTCGTCGACCAGCACCACCGTGATCATTGGTCAACTCCCACGATGGGCAGGTCGGCACTCACGCGGAACAGCCTGCCCGCAGGCTCGGCCTCGAGGCGACCTCCGGCTGCGTCCGCCCGTGCATGCATCCCGAGGAGTCCCTGGCCGGACGTGCGGCCCCGGACCCCGTCCGTACGACGGGTGTTGATCATCTCGATGTGCAGCCATCCAGGTCGCGGTTCGATGTGGAGGCTCACCTGACCCGTCCCGTAGCGTGACGCGTTGGTAAGCCCTTCTTGGACGATCCGGTACGCCGCAGTGCTCCCCGTCGGGTCCAGCGCGATCTCGTTCAGATTCGGCATGTCCGCCTCCAGGTCCAGGCCGGCCTCACGGAATCCGGCCACCATGGCGGCGATGTTGTGGTGATCTGCGGTCGGGCCGATGAGGTCCGGCTCGTTATCGGCCTTGAGGATGCGCAGGATGCTGTGAGTCTCCCTCAAGAGCGTCTGGACGTCGGTCCGCGCGTCGTTCAGCGCGCGCCGCGTCATGTCCATGTCCGTCGTGAGCTTGGTTTCCGCAGTGCCCAAGTGCATGCTCAACACAGCGACCTGATGCCCGACCCCGTCGTGCAGGTCACGCGCGATCCTCACGCGCTCCTCGGCAACTCCGAGGCGAATGGCCTCGTCGCGGCTCGCGATCGCATCCTGGGCGCGGCGCTCCATCTCGGTCCGGTAGTCGTCGTTGTTGCGCACCGCACTGCCCACGGCGACCAACAGCACCGCCGAGAACGCAGCGATCGACGCCTCGGAGTTCACGGCGGGGTTGATGGTGCCGGTCACCAACCACACCCCCACCAGGTTCGCCACACCCAGTGCTGGGCCGACGACCAGGGCCGACAGGCCACGGACCGTGATCAAGAAGCCGATGAAGCACGCGACCGACCAGGTCAGCGTAGGCATCCAACCGAGCAGCCCGACCGCGACAGGCGCCAGGGCCGTCACGAGAACCGCGACCCGGGGATTCCGGAACACGAACACGAGCCCGGCTGACGCGAGGACGAACCCGGCCCAGGCGCCCAGAGACCGCCACGACAACACGGCCATCACGAGGTTCACCCCGAGCGCGACCGACACCACGGCGACAGCGACGACCGTCGTCAGCCGGGGAATCCGAAGGCGACGATCCCCATTCCTCCGAAGCGCGGACGGATCAGTCATGGGGCGATCCTTCCACGTCCCAGAGGAGTGTCAGAGCGCACTCCAACCGCCGTCCGAAGTGACGATCGCACCGGTCGTGTTGGCGGAGTCGTCAGACAGAAGGAAGGTGATCGTCGCCGCCACGGACTCGGCGCGGGCGAGCGACGGCATGGTGGCGGCGAGGATCGGGCCGAGGACCTGGCCGCCGTGCTGTGAAGTGATGTTCTTGGCGATCGGTGTGATCACGGCGCCCGGCGCGACGGCGTTGCAGCGGATGTTCTGCGACGCGTACATGACGGCAGTGCTCTTCGTGATCCCCACGACAGCGTGCTTGGACGCGGTGTACGCGACCCCACCCGCGCCGCCGCCCAGCGACGCCATCGAGCCGACGTTGACGATGCTTCCCCCGTGCTCGGCCATGAGCCCGATCAGTGCCCGGGTCGTCCGCAGGGTGCCCCAGACGTTGACATCCATGATCCGTGAGAACTCGGCATCGCTGACCTCACCGACCGGAGAGAAGTTGTCCATGAGACCGGCGCAGTTGACCAACCCGTAGACCTCTCCCCCAGCGGCGGTCACGATCTTGTCGATGCCGTCCGGCGTCGTGATGTCGCACACCACCGGCACCAGCGCGAGCTCCGGATGGGCCGTGATGAGCTGCGTGAGGTTCTGCTCCGACAGGTCGACAGCGATCACCTGGCCGCCCTCATCGGCCACGCGCAGGGTCGTGGCGAGACCGATGCCGCTGCCGGCGCCTGTGATGACGACGGTGCGGCCGGCGAAGCGTCCGGAGACGAGCTGCTCCCTGTACGGGGAGATCCGCGGGGCATTCGCGGGAATGGTGGGTGCGTCGGGCATGAGGTCTCCTCGAGTTCGTACCGCCGATCTGGCGATGANNGGCACACCGCCCTGCGCGTCGTCTGGCCGGAGTCATTCTCCCTACTCCAGACGCAGTAGTCGGCCCCCTACTCCTGGCGCAGTAGCCAATCCCGCCGCGGGCAGACGATGTGCGAACCCGCGGCAACGACCAACCTGGAGGTGTCGCAGGAACCCAGACGCCACCGGCGCCGACCGCGATGCAGTGAGGAAGGTACGACGATGAACGACAGCCCCAGGGAGTCAGAAGCGGGTCTGCGGACCGACCAGGTCTGCGTGATCACCGGGGGCGGCAGCGGCATGGGCCTCGCGACCGCCCAGCTCTTGACAGACCACCACGTGGTCTTGGTCGGACGCACGGAGCGCAAGCTCGACAAAGCCGCCGCCTCCCTTCGAGCTTCGGGCATCACGGTGACGGTCCACGCGTGCGACATCGCCGACAAGCAGTCCGTGCAGGACCTGGCGCGGCACGCCGCCAGCCTCGGACCCGTGACCGCCGTGGTGCACGCCGCCGGCCTCTCGCCCCACATGGCCTCGGCCGAACAGCTGCTCGACGCCAACGCGCTGGGGACGCTGTACGTGAACGACGCCTTCCTGGACGTGCTCGTACCCGGCGGCTGCGTGGTCGACGT
>PMLO01000267.1 GCA_003158895.1 Propionibacteriaceae bacterium | reverse complement strand
CAAGGAAAGCCGCCGCATCTTCCAGCGGATGAACAGCTACGCTATCTACCGCATCGCGGAGACGCTGCGGGTGCTGCTGTTCATGACCCTGGCGATTCTGGTATTCAACTTCTACCCAGTCACCGCGATCATGATCGTGATGCTCGCCATCCTCAACGACGGGGCGATCCTGTCGATCGCCTACGACAAGGTGCGATACAAGATGACGCCCGAGTCGTGGAACATGCGACTCGTTCTTGGCATCTCTACCGTGCTCGGGGTCGCCGGCGTGATCTCGGCGTTCGGGCTCTTCTACCTCGGTGAGCGCGTCTTCCACCTGGACCGGAGCCACATCCAGACCTTGATGTACCTGAAGCTGTCCATCGCGGGACACCTGACGATCTTCTTGACCCGCACCCGGGGACCGTTCTGGTCGATCAAACCCGCCCGCATCCTGTGGATGGCCGTTCTTGGTACCCAGATCATCGCAACCCTGATCGCCGTGTACGGACTGTTCATGACCCCGTTGGGATGGGGATGGGCCGCTTTCGTGTGGGGCTACGCCATCGTCTGGGCGTTGCTCAACGACCGCCTCAAGCTCCTCGCCTACAAGGTCCTCGACCGCAGCAAGAAGGCCGCGAACCCAAGCGCGGACAAGCCGTCACCGGCGAGGATCCCGCATTCCGCCACGTGATGTTGGGATCAACCCGCGAGGCTGCCGGTGTTCAGTTTCGATCAAGCAACGGGGAGCTCGAGCACGACTACTTCTGATCTATCGGGCGATGCTCACGAGTAGGCCCGAGTCAGGGTCAGTGCTGGGTTGACGACGTCCTCGGCGGTGTTGGCGATCAGCTCGAAGCCTTCGTATGCCAAGAACACGATCATGCCGCCGGCAACGAGCGACAGAGGCGGGCTCCACTGGTCCGGGCTCAGCCGGGCCGTGGGGACTCCGAACGCACCGACCATGGCGAACAACGTCAGGATCGCGATCTTGATGCCCACGACGTAGCGTTCTGCCCGCGCCACAGTCGAGGCGCCCGCGACGTTGAGAACCGCGATCAGGACGGCAGCCGCGGTGAGGAACAGGTGCTTGCCGAGTTCGTACTGCGCGCGTCCGGCAGGAAGCTCGCCGCGTAGCTGCCGAACGCTTGCGAGCAGAGCGAGAGCGTCACGATTCAGCTGAGCCACAGCAAAACGTTGATCCCACCCGAGAACAACCCGGGGCCGAACCCGCGATTGATGAACGTCACGGTCCCGCCGCGGCTCGGTATGACGTCGAGAGCAGCGCGTAGGACCGCGCGGTGAGTAGTGCCACGAGTCCAGCGACGAGAAAGGCGATCGGTGCCCCGATGTGAGGGATCTGGACGGACAGCCCAAGGACGGCGAAGATCCCGAGTTCCGCCGTCACTTCAACTCGCCCTGCGCCGCCAACGTGCCGGCCGCGGTCGGTCTGCCTTTGAGGATCCATTCGAACCCGACAGCAATTATGCCTCCTGCCAAGGGACCTACAATATAGATCCACGTGGTAGTCAGGTCGCCGCGGATCAGGTCCGGCGCGAACGAACGCACGGGGTTCATTGATGCGCCGCTGATCGGCGCCGCCCAGAGTCCGGCCAAAGCGATATAGCCGCCAACCGCCAGAGCGGCGTTGGAGCCGATATTTCGGGCGCCCGATGCGGTGCCAAGAATCGTGCTGACCAAACCGGTGGTCAATAGCACTTCCATGGCGAGCGCCCGGACATCGCCCACGCCCGGCCCGGGCGTCGTGGCACCAAGCAATCCCTGTGCGCCGAACATCGCTCGGAGGAGCGAGGCCGCGGCAACGCCGCCAATAGTCTGTGCCACGATGTATCCCGGCACCCGGGACCACGGGAAATTCCGCCGCGCTGCGAATGCTAACGTAACCGCCGGATTCAGGTGGGCGCCGCTGACGGTGCCCATGAAATAGATGATCGCCATGACCATCATGCCTGGAGCCGCGACCTTCATTCCCAGGGAGATCGCTCCGCCGCTTTGGGCACCGACAACATCGGCGCCGGCTGCGACGACTACGAGAAGGAACGTGCCCCAGGCTTCCGCGAAAAGGCGCCGCCATTCATTTGCCGATTCCAAGAAATCAAGTGGGGCTGATCGGTCCAGCATACGTTGGTGCACTGTCGATTCGGTTCGTTGAAGGTGGGGGAGTTCCATGATGTCCTCACGTGCGATTTAGATGAAGTCGATCCGGTCCAGCGATCTTGCGAGGAATCATGGCATTCTAATCAAATGTGCAAACCGCCCACGCCCTCATCGAGGTTTCCCCGGCACCCGGTGTGATCATTTGACAGCGTGAACACCGACTCGCTCTGCGCCAGCACATCCAGATCGAGGCAGTCTCTCGCGCACACCATCGCTCGACCGCGTAGGCCGGATGGGNNGGGATACCTGTATCCCGCGCCCCAGTACGGTGCATACCCGTAATGGCCGTAGATGCTCGTGTGATACGGCCGGTCATCGACAAGATCCGGGGTGTAGCCCGGCGCCGCTGCGACCCGCTCGCGTGACTGATCAACGAACACGTCTGCCTCTGTGATCTTGGTGACGGCGTCGACAGGGATCAACGACTCCGTTTCGCCGAAGCCCAGAAATCCGCCGTGTTCGACCAGCAAAAAGCGGACCTTGTTCTCTCGGTCATCGAGAAGGAGGGCAGCGACTTTACCGATGCCGTCGCCGTTCTTGTCCTTGACCTCCCGCCCGCGAACATCGTTGGCTGATCCGTCGATCGTCCGACCATGCTCACCGAGCATGTAGAGCGTGACGTTGGGGTTCTCTGTCATCGACGACTCTCCTCTATCTGTCGTTGGCACCGGACATTTTGACGAATGGTCGGTCGCAGCTCAGCGACGGCCCGGAACGAGTTGTCAGACCGTCGAATCCCATGGCAAGTCGCGAGCAACTCAGGTGCTCGAGCGCGGGTTTGCGCTCCACGAGCACTACTACGTGGTGGCGACGATCTGGTTGACCGATGCGAAGCCGCCGGTGCCACGCCGGGGTCTCCGTGCTGTAGCCGAGCGTACCTCGTCCTCCCGCCAATAGCCGGTCTCGCATCCGCCACAGTCCGGTTTAGCCAAGACGAAGGCACGTCCGTTGGCGAGACGGAACGCGCCACGGGTGCGACGAGACAATTGACTATGACGGCGGCGGGGAGTCCGGTGGGCAGCTTTGAGGACTCGCGGGTCGACCGACCGGACAAGATCTGGAGAGTTTCGGTTATCCCAGGCTGGGCTCGAGCCGACCCCAACGCAGATCTCAGGCCGATCCGGTCACACTCTCATAAGAACTCGGTAAGCCGCTGGTGATGGAGTCACCACACTCCTCGGGCGTTGAGTGGGTTCCGTCCACACAACCTTCCGAGGAGCTGCACCATGAAGCATCTACGTTTCTCCATCCTCCTGACGGCCGCCACGGCCGTTGTGGCGTTCGCGGCCAGCCCGGCGCCGATTGCCGCGGCGACGGACCACCCTGGGGGGACCCCCGTGGGCGCCGTCTTTGTCCAGACCAACGACCTGGCGCACAACGCGGTCGTCGCCTACGACCGCGCCGCTGACGGCACCCTGACCAAGGTGGGTACCTACGCCACCGGCGGTGCCGGGGCGGCAGAGGCGGGTGCGGTGGTCGACCCGCTCGCGTCCCAGTCTTCGCTGACCCTGGACCAGCGCCAGGGCCTGCTGTTCGTGGTGAACGGCGGGAGCGACTCGATCACCGTGTTCGGCGTGGAGGGCAGTCGGCTGGTACGCCGCCAGATCCTTCCCAGCCATGGTGACCTGCCCGTCTCGGTGAGCGTCTCCGGGGACCTGGTCTACGTGCTGAACGCCCGCAACGGTGGTTCGATCGCCGGCTACCAGGTTGCTGGTCATCACGTCGAGTACCTGACCGGCTCCACTCGTGCACTGAACCTGGCGCAGAACGCCAACCCCGAGTTCCTGCAGGCTCCGTCCCAGGTGGCGATCACACCCGACCGGGACGCCGTCGTGGTCGCGACCAAGACCCATGGAACCCTCCTGGCCTTCCCGCTCACCCACGGCCGTCCCGCGGCATCGCCAGTGGTGACCCCGTCGGGCACGGTTCCGTTCGCGCTGTCCTTCGACCGCGGCGGGCATCTGCTGGTGGTCGATGCAACCGGGTTCGCGTCCAGCTACTCGGTCAAGGGCAACGGCAGCCTTTCCCTGCTCAGCAAGGTCGGCCCCACCGGCCAGGCAGCCGCCTGCTGGACGGTGCTCGTGCGCGGCACTCTGTACGCCGCCAACGCCGGCTCGAACAGCATCACCTCTTTCAAGGTGGAGGGCGGCCAGCTGACGATCAGTAACGCCGTCGCAGCCACCACGGGCGCAGGGCCGGTCGACATCGCGGCGTCCCGCGACGGCGAGTTCGTCTACCAGTTGACCGGTGGGTCGGGAGAGATCTCCGCATTCCGGCGCGCTGCCGACGGCTCGCTCACCAAGATCGGCACCGTCGACACCGGCCTCGGTTCCGGCGAAGGTAAGCCGCTCGAAGGCATCGCGGCCAGCTGAGGAACCGGGCAGTCGCGAGGATCGTGTCGCCGGATGCTCGGCGGCACGTTCCTCGCTTGGCTGACTCGCGGGTGGCAAGCGGCGTAATCCGGTCCGTTGTGCCACCCGCTGCCGTCGTGTCGGGTCCGTCCAGACGAGCGGCCGTCGATGACGCGACTCAAACAGAAGAGCCCACGTGATGGCGGTTTCGACGCGCTGCTGCGCGCCCGCCGGTTCGACGTGGTGCGCACCGTCGACCACGTGCGGGGCAAGTGGTCGTACTCCGGCAACGGCGGCGGCGCCTTGATGACCGGCAACGAGGACGGTGGCAAGCACTGTGCCGCGCAGATGCTGTAGGCGCTGTAACACATCGGGTTGACCGTGCCGCCTCAGTCGGACACCTACTGGAACGGTGAGGCCGGACCCGGACCCTCCTATCTGGATGATCCCGGCGGCGGCCAGAACAACGCGTGGACCACGCGGAACACCATGTTCATGACCTGGAATGCTCCACCTCGCCCGGAGGCTCAAGGACGGCGGCGGGATCTCGACCCGCTGCTACGGCCATCTTCGACGCCATGGGCGTGACCCGTGTCCGGCTGCTCACCAACAACCCGGAGAAGCCTCAGCCCTCACGGGGGGCCGGCCTCGTGCTGGTGGCTGTCGAATCCTTGTACGCCCCGAGCACGCCATCGAATGTTGCGTACCTCCGGGCGAAGCGTGACTGTCTTGGTCGCACCTTGCCTTTGGATCTCACGCCGGCGTGACCGTGCTTAACCCTGTCGAAGCACCTGCTGAGCCGGGCTGGGCTACCACCAGTGCGGCAGGAAGGCTCACCGTGAAGCAGCAGCCCTGGTGAACGTTGTCGACGCGCACCTTCCCGCCCTGGGCGGAGACGAGTCCCTTGACGATGGCCAGGCCGAGCCCGGCGCCTGGACTCAGCGGCGCTGCCTCGGGCGATCGCGCGGTGGTACCCCGGAATCCGACGTCGAAAACGCGCGGCAGCTCCTGGTCGGGGATGCCACCGCAGCCGTCGGTGATGCTCAGCCACGCCCCGGTGGGATCGCCGCC
>PMLO01000114.1 GCA_003158895.1 Propionibacteriaceae bacterium | reverse complement strand
CCCCATCGGGATGACGCGCGGGTCGCGGCTGACCCGGGAGTTCGACGTGACCGGGGTCGTACGAGGGGGGGCGAACACCGTCGAGATCACCGTGCGGCAGTGGTCGCCCGGGTCGTACCTGGAGGACCAGGACCAGTGGTGGCTGCCCGGGTTGTTCCGCGAGGTCGAGCTGCTCCTGCGTCCCGCGGGGGGCATCGACGACGTGTGGCTGGACGCGGACTACGACCCGGAGACCGGACTGGGCAGCCTCCGCGTCGAGGTCGTCGCGCCTGGTGCCGCCGTACATGTCAACATCCCCGAGCTCGGGCTGGAGGCGACGCTCGAGCCTGATGCGGCCGCCCTGACGGTGGATGCCGGGGCCGTCGAGCCCTGGAGCGCGGAGTCGCCACGGCTGTACGACGCCACAGTGGCGACGGCGTCCGAGACGGTGTCGTTGCGGGTCGGGTTCCGTCGGAGCCGGATCGTGGACGGTACGTGGCAGGTGAACGGGCGGCGGCTGACATGCTGGGGCGTCAACCGGCACGAGGTGCACCGCACCCGCGGGCGCGTGTTCGACGAGGAGTGGGTCCGCGCGGATCTGGCCCTCATGAAGTCGTACAACGTCAACGCGATCCGTACGTCGCACTACCCGCCGCATCCGCGCCTGCTCGACCTGTGCGACGAGCTCGGGCTGTACGTGATGCTCGAGAACGACTACGAGTCGCACGGCTTCGAGGTGGACGGCTGGGCCGGCTCCCCCTCAACCGACCCACGCTGGCGCGACGCGTTGCTCGACCGGATGCAGCGCACCGTCGAGCGCGACAAGAACCATGCCTCCGTCATCGCGTGGAGCCTCGGCAACGAGGCGTACACCGGGGACAACCTGGCGGCGATGGCCGCCTGGACGCGGCACCGCGACCAGTCGCGCCCGATCCACTACGAAGGCGACCACGAAGCCGCCTACACGGACGTGTACTCGCGGATGTACCCGACCGTCGCCGAGGTCTCGATGGTGCTCGACGGGTCAGGCCCGGTGGCGGTCGCGGGGCACGCGGCGGCTCGCGTGTCCGACGAGGATGCCGCCCGCATCCGTACCCAGCCCTACTTCCTGTGCGAGTACGCCCACGCGATGGGGACGGGTCCCGGAGGCATCAGCGGGTACGTGGACGCGATGACGCACCCGCGTCACGCAGGCGGCTGCGTATGGGAGTGGCGCGACCACGCCCTGGATCGGGTCCTGCCCGACGGGAGCCTTGGACTGGGGTACGGCGGCGACTTCGGCGAGGCCGTCCATGACGGCACGTTCGTCTGCGACGGGCTCGTGTCGGCAGACTCCGAGCCCTCGGCCGGACTGGTCGCGTGGGCGAATGCGGTCGCACCGGTGGTGGCTGCACCGAACGCATCCGGGGAGATCGTCGTGACGTCCGACTTGCGGCACGCCACGGCATCCGGCATTGTCCTCGCGTGGTCCGCGGGCGTCAACGGCGACGCGCACGGTGAGGTGGCGTTGACCGACCTGGCGCCTGGTGCAGCCGTCTCGGTGCATCCAGACGTAGGCGCGACCGACGCGCTGACCGCCTGGGTGCTCGACCCAGCCGTACCCGGGATCGCTCCGAGGAACCCACGGTCGTTCGCCGCCGATGGGACGCCGCTGCCCCCGGCAGTCGGCGAGACCGACGAGCTCGGCCGCCGCGTCGTCAGCGTCCGGCAGTACGTACGCGAAGCGTCGGTCTCGGCGACGGAGCCTGTCGCCGAGATGTCCGACTCGGCGCCTTCCGGTGCCCTCACGATCCTTCACGGGCTCCGGCCGACCCTTTTCCGTGCACCCACCGACAACGACCGCGGCCGGCCCTCTGACGCCGACATCTGGGCCGCGGCGCGTCTGAAGCTGCTGGAGCACCGGCTCGAGAACGACTGCGACGGCCACCGGGTGTGGGTGAGCGGCGTCCCGTCGCGGCAACGCCGGCTGACGACGACGCTGGACTGGGCGCCCGGCGGCATCGGGCTCACGGTGACCGCGTCCTTCGAGTTCTCCGGCGACTGGCCGAACCTGCCGCGGATCGGGCTCACCGTGCCGTTGCCGGCCTCCGACTGGGATGCCGCACGCGTCACGTGGACCGGCCTCGGACCTACCGAGAACTACCCGGACCTGGACGAGGGCGTGTGGCTCGGCACGTTCGCGGGGGGCATCGAGGAGCTCTGGGGGGCGCAGATCCGGCCGCAGGAGGCGGGCCACCGCGGCAGGACCCGCGACCTGGTGCTCGAGGGGCTGGCTGGCCGACTGCACGTACGGTCGGGTGGGGACGGGCTCGGCTTCAGCCTCTGCCGATGGACACCTCAGCAACTGGACGCCGCAGCGCACGTCGACGAGCTCCCGCCCTCCGACGTCTGGTGGCTGACGCTCGACGCGGCTCATGCGGGCATCGGGACTGCCTCGTGCGGCCCGGCGACCGACCCTCGGTACGCGGTGAGCCCCGTCGATACGAGGCTGGTGTTCGAGCTCAGCTCCTCCGACCGTCAACGTGGCGCCGTGGATGACGACGTGATCGGCGACCTCCAGCGGCGCTACTGGCAGCTGGTCGTCACCGCGTGCGAGTGGCGCGCGTACGAGGTCGAAGACCCCGAACTCATGGCCGAGCGGGTCTTCGCCTCGGTGAACACCCGAAGGAGCCCCGACCTGCGCGACCTGTTCCGAACCGTCGACAAGGTCGTCGCCGAGGCGTACCGGAACAAGGCCTCGCAACACACTGCACTGGACGCGATCCGAGGGATGGCGACCGTCCGCAGGGACCTGGCCCTACCTGCGGCTCTGGTCGCCCTCATCGCCCTCCGGGAGGGCGACCGGCGCATCCTGCAGCACGCCCACTGGGACGACCTGGGGCCTGTCGAGATCGCCACCGTCCTCGGGACGGGCATCGACAACGTCCATCGCCGACTGGACACCGCCACCCGTCGACTGACCGAACGTCTGGTGAAGCGAGGCGTGCAGGTCGACGACGTGAGGTCGATGCTGACGGAGGTCAAGCCCGGCATCCACCACCGAGGCGACCCGTCAGCCGGCGCGTAGCCAGGTCACTGTCTTGTCGAGAGCCTCGTTCCACGGCGTCGGGGCCAGGCCGAAGCGCTGCTCGGCCGCGGACGAGTCGAGCGTGTACGGGGCCGTGAACGCCGGCGCCATCTCGTCCAGCTCCCGGATCAGCGGTGAGACGCGGAGCAACGTCTTGACGAAGGACGGGTACGGACGAGGCGTACGGGCGGGAACGCGGACGAGCGCCGCAACATCGTCTGCCACGTCGGTGAGCGACTTCGGTGGCGTCGTCGGTACGTGCCACGCGCGACCCCAGGCGTCGCTTCCAGGGTCGGCGGCCGCGACCGCGGCGGCGAGGCGGCCGATGTCCGGCACGTACGTCCACGAGTGCGGCGCGTCGACGACGCCCATGATGTGCCGGGCGGTCTTGCCGTTCATGGCTGGCGTGATCGCGTACGTGTTGAGGTAGCTCAGGCCCGCACCCGCACCGGGCCCGAAGTAGTCGGCAGCCCGGATCTCGACCGCCCGGATGCGGCCAGCGTTGTGCGCGTCCAACGCGTCGCGCCACATCTTCGCCCGGATGCGGCCCTTGTGGCCGTTAGGAGCCTCGGGCGTGACGCCCTCGATCATCGGCGTGGTCGGGTGCCCGTACGCGTACAGGTTCCCGATGATCAGCAACGCCGCACCCGTACGTTCCGCCGCCTCGAGGAACCCCGCGGCCATCGGGGGCCACTTCTCGTCCCAGTCGGTGTACGGGGGGTTGACCGCGTTGACGATGACATCGGCGCCGGTGGCGAGCTCTGCCAGGGCGTTCGCGTCGGTGGCGTCGACCCTCGCGGTGGTCACCCTCGGGTTCGGCCCCGCGCCGACCGCCGATCCCAACCCGCCGCCCGACCGGGACGCCAGCACGACGTCACCCCCCGCCGCTCCGATGTGGTGCGCGGTCCACTGACCGATCGCGCCCGATCCTACGATGACTGCCTTCATTGCTCCTCCTCCAATAACCGAGAACACTGTTCACTCATCAGTGAAGCACGACTCGCACAGGAATTCAAGAACACTGTTCGCACTTGGGGTAGGCTTCTTCCATGACCAGCACGATGGGCGCTCGGGAGCGTCGGCGGCACGAGGTCACGGCTGCGCTGCTCGCTGCCGCGAGGCGCGAGCTCGCTCGTACAGGCGCGGCCGGTCTCTCGGTACGAGCCGTGGCGCGCGACATGGGCATGGCACCATCAGCGCTGTTCCGCTACATCTCTGGGCGGGACGAGCTCTTGACGCTGCTCATCGTCGACGCGTACGACGACCTCGGCGGCCACGTCGAAGACATCGAGCGGACGGTTCCTCGCGCGGACCTGCGCGGACGATGGCGTGCGATCGCGACGTCATTCCGGGGGTGGTCGGTCGCGCATCCCCACGAGTACGCGCTCCTGTACGGATCGCCCGTCCCCGAGTACAAGGCGCCTGCGGAGCGTACGAACCCGTCCGGTACGCGCGTCACGAACCTGCTGGCCGCGCTCGGGATGGAGGATCCGATAGCGCCGCCGCGCGCGGCCATCCCCCACATGCCCGACGCGGACGAGCTCAAGGCACTCGCGGTAGCCGCCGACGTGCCCAGGATGGACGGCGAGCGACTCGTCTCGGGGCTCCTCGCGTGGACGGCGCTGGTCGGCGCCGTCTCGTCCGAGCTGTTCGAGCAGCTGGGCGAGCCGGTCGCGCGCCTCGACACGCTGTTCGACGCCACCGTCGCGCTCGGCGAGTGGCTGCTCTTCGGGGAGCCGCAGGAGGAATCGGCCGGGAGCCCCGCCTGAGGCCCTGATCTGGCCAGCCGGACGATCCTTTGGCAGATTCCTCCCAGGTACGTGTCGAAATCCTCCGACCCGTTCCGACTATCGGGTGGAGCGGCCGTCCAGAGGCTGCCAGTACAGGAAGGAACGACCATGAAGTACCTCATCCTCATCCACCAGAACTTCGGCGCCCGCGAGCAGTTCGCCTCGTTCACCCCGACGATGCAGGCGTCCGCCCTCGCCGCGTACCAGAAGCTCAACGCCGATCTGGTCGCCAGTGGCGAGTACGTCTCCGGTGAGGCACTCGACGCCGACACCAGCGCGACTGTCGTACGCGGCAGTGAGGGGACGTACGTGCACACCGACGGCCCATTCGCCGAGACCAAGGAGATGCTCGCCGGCTTCTACCTGGTCGACGTCGCCTCCAGGGAACGCGCCATCGAGATCGCGGAGCGGATCCCCGAGGTCGCTGCCGGCGCCGCGGCCATCGAGGTGCGGCCCGTCCTGACGTACGACTGGCCCGAGCAGTGACCGACGCCAGCGATGTCGAGGGCTTGCTCCGGGCGGTCGCCCCGCGAGCCCTCGGCGCGCTGGTACGTCGCCGCGGCGACTTCGAGGACGCCGAGGACGCCATGCAGGAGGCGCTCCTCGTGGCCGCCACTGAGTGGCAGGTCACCGGTCCGCCCCACGATCCCACGGCCTGGCTCGTACGGGTCGCGGACCGTCGCCTCATCGACTCCTGGCGCAGCAGCTCGTCCCGGCGCCGGCGCGAGGAGTCGCTGGCCTTCGACCCGGACCCAGGCCCGACTCCCACCCGGGACGACTCCCTCGAGCTGCTCTTCCTCTGCTGCCATCCGTCGCTGCCGCTTCCGTCGCAGCTCGCGCTCACGCTTCGGGCTGTCGGCGGGTTGACGACCGACCAGATCGCCCATGGCTTCCTCGTTCCGAGCGCCACGATCGGCCAGCGGATCAGCAGGGCGAAGGCCACCCTCCGCGGCGCACGGTTCGAGCTGCCCGCGCCCGCAGACCTCCCCGAACGGGTTGCGGCCGTCGCGGCGGTCATCTACCTGATCTTCACCGAGGGCCACACCGCGTCGTCTGGCGCCTCGCTCGACCGGGTGGACCTGGCCGACGAAGCCGTACGGCTCGGGCGCCTGCTCCTCGCGCTCGTACAGGCCCACCCGATGCTGACACGTCAGGAGGGTGAGGTCGCCGGGCTGCTCGCACTCATGCTGCTGACGCACTCGCGGCGGGCCGCTCGGACCGGACGCGACGGCGAGCTCGTCGTCCTCGCCGACCAGGACCGGCGGCTCTGGGACCGTGCGCTCATCGACGAGGGAGTGACGCTGATCACCGGTGCGCTGTCCGCGGCGCCGCTCGGCCCGTACCAGCTGCAGGCAGCGATCGCCGCCGTCCATGCCGAAGCCGCCACTGCCGGGGACACCGACTGGCGGGAGATCCTCGGCCTGTACGACCTTCTGGTCTCGTGGGCCCCCAGCCCGATGACGCGCCTCAACCGTGTGGTCGCGCTGGCGATGGTCGACGGTCCGGCAGCCGGGCTGCTGGCCCTCGACACCGCCGCGACCGACCCGACGCTGATCGACCACCACCGCACCCACGCCGTACGTGCCCACTTCCTCGAGAGCGTCGGCGACACGTCCGGGGCACGCGCTGAGTACGAGCTCGCCGCACGCCTCACCCACAGCATCCCCGAGCGCCGCCACCTGCTGGCCCGTGCCGCGCGACTGGCCTGATCAGCGCGTCCGGGCGGCTTCCAGCAGCTCGGCCAGCTTCGCCGGCTGCGTCACCATCGGCCAGTGGCCGGAGTCGATGTCGACGAGGTCGAGCTGTGTCGCCAGTGGTAGCTCGGGCACCTGCCCGGCGTCTATCCACTCCCTCGCCTGTTCCGGAGAGAACTCAGGGCAGATGAGCGTGACCGGCAACTCGTAGCGGCGCTCGTCCGTGAGCTGTACGACCGCGTGGCTGATGCCTTCCGGAACCGGGATCATTGCGGTGGCGAGGCGGTCGCGCGTGGCTTCGTCGAGGTCGACGATGACCGGCGCGTCGAACGCCGCCCAGCTGGGGAACGGCATGACGCCGTCGACGACGGGGAAGAAGTCGGCGTACGTGGCGCCATCCGGCACCGGGAAGCCGCCGATGAGGACGACGCCGGCGACCTTGTCCGGGCGGGCGTCGGCGGCCATCCACGCGAGCGCGGAGGAGGCGGAGTGGCCGACCACGAGAGGCATGCCTTCGCACTCGTCGACGGCCAGAACGACTGCCGTCAGCTGATCGTCCAGCGTGGCCCGAAGGTTGCCGTCACCCTGTCCGGGCAGCAACACGGGCACGCCGCGATACCCGTCGGCGGCGAGCTCGGCCACGACCGTGTCCCACTCCTCATGAGGCAGCCACAGGCCGCCCAGCAGCACGATGTCCATCACCCCGCTCGCCGCGGCGGCTGGAACGCGCTCCGCGCGTACGCCCGTCATCACCCCTCCTCTTTGATGATGGCGAGGTCGCGCTCGGCGTACAGCCGGTGCTCCCACTCCTCGTTGAGCACGACGCGGAGGCACTGGGCGACCGGTACGGTCTCGGGCGGATGACCGTTGGCGATCGGCGACACGACCCGGTCGAGCTCCGCCTGGGTGAGCCCGTCGAGAACGCCGTGGATGAGCGCCCGGCGCTGCCCCCGTACAGCCAGCACCTCGTCGAGGCTCGGCTGGATCTCGCGGTCCCACGGGACGTCGTCCCAGCCGGGCGCCTCGTCCCACGGCAGGTCGAACGGGTGCCACGGCTTCGGGTCGCCCAGCGCCATCCCCACCCAGCACGCCGTCGCGAACCCGAGGTGGCGCAACGTCTGGATGAACGACCACTCGCCGTCGACGCTGCGGTGGAGCGCCTCGGGCGGGAAAGTACGTGCGTGCTCGACAGTGCCGTCCCACAATCGCTCGATCGTCGCGAAGCCCTGACGGAACCCCTCCGGATCGGTCGGCCGCATCAGGATGCGCTCGGGCATGCGACGGTCGAGCTCAGCCTCCACGTACGGGCCGACGTCGATGCCGTTGACGACCAGGCGGCCGATCTCACCGGACAGCTCCACGTCCCAGAACTCGACGCCGCGCAGCGTGCCGGACATCACCGCGCCACGGACGTCGATCCCGCGCAGGTCGACGTCTCGGAGGTGCGCGTCATTGAGCCGTACCCCATGGAAATCGGCGCCCGTCAGGACCACCTGGTCGAACCGCGCACCACTGAGGTCCTGTTGGATGAATTCGGTCATGGAAGGACCGTAGAGGCCTATCCGGACGGTCGGCTTCCGCTTGAGGAATAGGCTGTGCAGGTGGCCGACAGCCCTACCGCGCGGGCACTCCTCGCGCTCGACGTGATTCAGAGCCACCCGGGCGTGGGCGCGGTGGACCTCGCGGAGCGCCTCGGGGTCACCGAGCGCGCGGTCCGCCGGTACGTGCAGATCCTCCGCGACGCGGACATCCCTGTGGTCTCTGTGCGCGGGCGGTACGGCGGCTACCGGATCGGCCGCAGCGTACGTCTGCCTCCCGTCGTCTTCACAGGCCCCGAAGCATTGGGCCTTGTCATGGCGGTGCTGGACTCTCCCTCGGGCGCTCCCCAGACCGACAGCCTCGTCGGGTCGGGCGTCACCAAGCTCGTACGGGCGCTGCCGGAATCCGTGGGGCGCCCGGCGGCTCTGCTGTGGCAGCACACCACCGCGGCGCCCGCGGACATCCCGCGGCCGGATCCGGCGACCACGAGCGCACTCGTCGAGGCGGTAGCCACCGGCCATCGCGTACGGCTCGGCTACCGCACCGGCCAGGGACACGAGTGGACGAGCGAGGTCGACCCCTGGGCTGTCGTCGTGCGGTACGGGTTGTGGTACCTCCTGTGCCGCAACTCCGCCGGCGACATCCGTACGTACCGCATCGACAGGGTCCTCTCCGTCGAGCAGCTGTCCAGCCGGTCCGCACCTCCCGAGGATCTCGACGCGATCCACGTGCTCGAGGAGAACCTCGGCCAGGGGTGGCCGCTGCGGACGCGCGTACGGTTCCAGGCGCCGGCCGAGACCGTGCGCCCGTGGATCAGGTCGGCCATGGGCACGCTCGAACCGGACGGCGACGAGTGCGTACTCACGGGCTCGACCAACAACCCCGAGATGTACGCGGGAGAGTGGCTCGCCCAGATTCCGCTGGACTTCTCTGTGGAGGGCGGAGAGGAACTTCGCACGGCGGTCCTTGCCCTAGCCGCACGCCTTAATGCCTCGGTTGTGGCTACGGTCCCGAAACCTACGAATCCGTAGGAAAGTCGTTGAAAGTGCATCTTGCCTTGTCCGACGCGGGTAGTCTGGGTTCAGCGATCGGCATCCGCCCTTGGCTTGTTGTCCGCCGCAGGGTGGGCCCCAGTGGGTGGTGACTCATGTCCATCGCAACTCCAATTCCCAGCCAGCATCAGTTGTCAGATCGGCGCCCGAATCCCCAGTCCTCGTTCCCGAACCTGGCGAAGGCGTTCCTCGAGGTCTCCGCGCAAGCGCGCGACCAGGGCCTGCTGAAGCGAGCCCCGTGGTTCTACCTGATCGTGGGCGCCGCGCTCGCCATCGCCCTGCTCGGGGCCGGTACCGGTTTCGTACTCCTGGGTCACAGCTGGTGGCAGCTCGTCATCGCTGCCGTTCTGGGCATCCTGCTCACCCAGGTCGCGTTCATCACGCACGAGGCCGCCCACCGCACGATCTTTGCGAGCGGCCCCCGCAACGATCGCCTCGCGCGGCTCCTCGCGAGCGGCGTCGTCGGGATGAGCTACTCGTGGTGGGACTCGAAGCACTCCCGTCACCATGGCAACCCGAACAAGATCGGCAAGGATCCCGACATCGCCATGGACACGGTCTCGTTCGTGGAGGCCGACGCGGCCACCGCTACGGGCCTGAAGCGTTGGATCACGCAGCGGCAAGGGTGGTTGTTCTTCCCGCTGCTCAGCCTCGAGGGGATCAACCTCCACTACCAGGGGCTCAAGCACCTCATGCAGCGCGGCCCCGTACGTGGTCGCTGGCTCGAGCTGAGCCTCATCGCGGGCAGGTTCGTCATCTTCCTCGGCCTCCTGTTCTGGCTGCTGCCGGTCGGGATGGCGTTCGCGTTCCTGGGCGTACAGCTCGTCGTCTTCGGCGTGTACATGGGCGCCTCGTTCGCCCCCAACCACAAGGGCATGCCGATCATCGGCCCGAACGAGAGGCTCGACTTCTTCACCAAGCAGGTCCGTACGTCCCGCAACATCCGGGGCGGCTGGTGGGCCACGCTGATGTTCGGCGGGCTCAACTACCAGGTCGAGCACCACCTGTTCCCGAACATGGCCCGCCCGTACCTGGCTCGCGCCCGTGTCATCGTGCGTTCCAAGTGCGCCGAGCTCGACGTCCCGTACACGGAGACCGGCCTCGGCCGCTCGTACAAGATCGTCATCGAGTACCTCAACCGCGTCGGCCTCGCCGCCCGCGACCCGTACGAGTGCCCCATGAGCGGGCTGCGTCGCGGCTGACGTCGGTTCGCGATCGACCCGCATCCATCCAGTGGCAAATACGCGACCGCCGGTGCGTAGGTGAATCGGCGACCGAGTATTTGCCAGTGAATGTAGATCGCCGCCCGGCCGAACGCCTGGTTGGATGTGTACATGGCGATGCAGGAGTGGTACGGCCGCGCGAAGCTGGGCATCTTCCTTCACTGGGGCATCTACGCGGTGAACAGCACGGCCGAGAGCTGGGCCTACTGGCTCGGCGAGTGCTCGTGGGACGACTACTACGCGCAGGCTCCGGGCTTCACCGCGAGTGCGTACGACCCCGATGCCTGGGCCTCTCTGTTCGCCGAGGCGGGTGCTCGCTACGCGGTGCTGACGACCAAGCACCACGACGGCGTGGCGTTGTGGGACACCGGTGTGACCTATCCGGACGGGTCTCGCTTCTCGACCGTGACCGCGACCCCGGCTGGCCGTGACCTCGTCACCCCGTACGCCGAGGCGATGCGGCGCGCCGGCATCAAGCTCGGGCTGTACTTCTCGCACCTCGACTGGCATCACCCGGAGTACGCGACGATCCGGCCGCCGGCGGACGCCTTCCACCCGGGCATGCTCGCGGACCGCGAGAACCGGTACTCGTACCCGCCGGAGGGCCACGAGGACTACGCCGCCTGGGACCGGTTCCGCGAGTTCCACCGGGCACAGCTCGAGGAACTGTGCGCGTACGACCCGGACATCCTGTGGTTCGACGGCGCCTGGGAGCGCACGCCTGAGCAGTGGCACATGGCCGGGGTGGCGGAGCTCCTCGGCGAGCAGGCGCCGCACGCGGTGCTCAACGGGCGGATGGGCGGGTACGGCGACTTCGCCACCCAGGAGCAGGCGCTGCTCGCGACGCCGCCCGCCGGTCCGTGGGAGCTGTGCGTGACGGTCAACGACTCGTGGGGCTACAAGGAGCACGACCGCGATTTCAAGAGCATCCGCCAGCTCGTACAGCTCTTCGTCGAGGTCTTCGCCGGCGGCGGCAACCTGCTGCTGGACGTCGGCCCGAAGGAAGACGGCACGATCCCGGAGGAGTCGGCATCACGGTTGCGCGGGCTGGGGGCCTGGATCCGCCGGAACGAGGAGGCGGTGTACGAGACGGACCGCGGCCTCGGGTTCGGCTACTTCGACGGCCCCACGGCACTGTCGCAGGACCGGAAGACGCTGTACCTGTATCTGTTCGGGCTCCCTCAGGAGTTCGTCGTGGTCAAGGGTCTGACCACGCCAGTTGCCCGCGCCCAGGTCGTCGGCACCGGCACGGCGCTCGATCACCAACGCGTCGGTGGCCTCCACAAGGCGGCCGGGTGGGAGTACGTCTTCATCGACCACGCGACCAATGCCGCCGACATGGACCCGATCTGTACGGTCATCGCCTGCGACTTCGACGAGCCCCTCGAGCTGGCCCCGACAGACCTGTCGTTCGACTGAAGTGCGGGTCGTTGATCCGGGTTTTCGCCGCTCAAATCGCGGAGAACCTCCG
>PMLO01000024.1 GCA_003158895.1 Propionibacteriaceae bacterium | reverse complement strand
TACGGCGGCTTCATCCCCAGCTACCGGGCCGGCAAGCCCACCGAGCGCTACCTGGGGTACGTCCTCAGCAGGCTCACGTTGCCCGGTTCGCTGTACCTCGCGATCATCGCGATGATCCCGACGCTCGCCATCGTCCTGCTCAACACCAGTCAGAAATTCGTCTTCGGCGGCACATCGATCCTCATCATTGTGGGCGTCGGCCTCGACACGGTGAAACAGGTGGAGAGTCAACTGCAGCAACGCAACTACGAGGGCTTCCTGCGCTGAGCTTGAGCTACCCCGCCGGTCGGGGGAGTGGGTGCGTTGGTTAGTGTGAGGCGAACCTCTCACGAAGCAAGGAAACCACTGTGCGTCTCTTGATCATGGGTCCTCCCGGTGCTGGGAAGGGCACGCAGGCAGTTCGTATCGCCGCGCGACTCGGCATTCCGACGATCTCCACGGGCGAGATCTTCCGCTCGAACATCACCCGGGGCACGGCCCTCGGTCTCGAGGTCAAGCGGATCATCGACGCCGGCGACTACGTCCCGGATGACGTCACCGAGGCGATCGTCGCTGATCGGCTGGCCGAGCCCGACTGCGCGAACGGTTTCCTCCTCGACGGCTTCCCGCGCACGATGCACCAGGTCGAGGCACTCGACCGGATCCTGGGTGCGAGCGGCCTCAACGCCGTGCTGTCCCTCGAAGCCGACATGGAGCCCCTCGTGGCGCGCATGCTCAAGCGCGCCGAGATCGAGAACCGTCCCGATGACAACGAGACGACGATCCGGCACCGCATGGAGGTGTACACCAAGGCCACCGAGCCGTTGCTCGCCCACTACCGCGCGGCCGGCCTCATCGTCGCTGTCGATGGCAACGGCACCGTGGACGAGGTGACCGACCGCATCGCGGCGTCGCTCGACGCCGTCAAGGTCTGATGCCTCGCACCGTCGCCGGTCTCGAGATCAAGAGCCCGGACGAGCTCCGTGTGATGCGTCGGGCGGGGCTTGTGGTGGCGCGTGCGCTCGCGGAGATGGCGGCCGCTGCCGTGCCCGGTACGACGACCGCAGAGCTCGATGTGGTGGCCCGCGAGGTGCTCGACCGCGAGGGCGCGACGTCGAACTTCCTCAACTACGACGTGGGCTTCGGCATCCCGCCGTACCCCGCCGTCGTCTGCCTCTCGGTCAACGACGAGATCGTCCACGGGATCCCTGGCCCCCGAGTGCTGGTGAGCGGCGACCTGCTGTCCATCGATTTCGGTGCGATCGTCGACGGTTTCCACGGTGACGCAGCGCTGACGGTGGCCGTCGGCGACGTGTCCCCCGAAGGGCTCACCCTCAGCGATGTCACCCGACTGTCCCTGGCGGCCGGTCTGGCGCGTGTACGACCTGAGGTGACCGTGGGGGACATCTCGTCCGCGGTCCAGTCGTACATCCGCGCGGCGCCCAGCCGGTACGGGATCGTCGCCGAGTACACGGGCCACGGCATCGGCACCAGCATGCACATGCATCCCGACGTGCCCAACCTCGGGCGACCGGGCCGCGGCCCGAAGCTGCCGGTTGGCGCTGCGGTCGCGGTCGAGCCGATGGTGACGCTCGGCAGCCCCGGTACGGACGTCCTGGACGACGACTGGACCGTGGTCACCCGTGACGGCAAGGTGGCCTGCCACTGGGAACACACTGTCGCGGTGACCCCTGGAGGGTGCTGGGTGCTGACTGCCGAGGATGGCGGCGAGTCGATCCTCAAGGCCGCCGGCGGCCGCTTCGCCCCGCTCGGCGACTGACTCGGACTACCAGGCGCTGCGCAGCGACTCGATCGCGGCGTCGATGCTGACCCCACGGCTCTTCGCCACTGCTGCCAGCGCTCCGGCGGCCTTCGTGACGTCGTTGGGGAACGCCGTGCGTCCACGCCCCTGCGTCACATGCGTTCCTCTGGCGCGTCCGGTCGTGATGAGCCCGGCCTCTTCGAGCTCTCGGTAGGCCCGAGCGACAGTGCCCGCGGCCAACCCGAGGTCGGCAGCGAGCTGCCGTACGGACGGGAGTCTCGTGCCGGAGAGCAACCGGCCCGCCTCGATGTGCCCGGCGAGCTGACGCCGGACCTGCTCGTACGGTGGCGTCGGGTCTCCCAAGGCGACGGTCAGCTGCAGCTCGAAGCTCATCGGACGACCACCGGCTCCTCGACGTTGCTCACCGTGCGAGGCCCCCACAGGGCCGTGCCGAGGCATGCGGCCGCCACCCCGGCCGCGACGAGCATCACGACGCCCCAGAACGCGCCGAGCGGTACGTACCACCAGGGATGGCATGTGAGCCCGAGGAGCCCTGACGTCATGAGGCCGGCCACCGGCACGAGGGTGCAGGCCGCCGATGCGGTGCTCACCAGCAGTATCTGGGCCGTGGCTGCGCGTCGGAGCCGCGTGTCCGTCTCCAGGCTGGTGGTGCCCACCCGTGGGCGTTCTGCGACAGCGGCGACGGCGGCGAACGTGGCGAGTGCCACCACCGCGGCCGCCAGCAGCATGAGCCCACCGTAGAACGAGCCGGGCCAGGGACCCCCGCCCGAACTGGTCGTTCCGCAGACGGCCGAGATCGCTCGGCCGGCCCTTCCCATGTCGTCCGGGCTCCCCATCACCCAGCCCACCCACAGCGCCACGACAAGTGCCGCGAAGGTCACGAGCGCCAGGCGTGCGGCGGGTACGTCGACGGCCTCCAGGCGCCGCCGGCTCTGCAAGGAGGCGGTACGGACCTCGCCTTCCAGGTGCGGGGTCGTCAACTCGGCGAGGGCCACCACCAGGACCGCGATGGCGCCAGCGGATGCCGGTGCCATGCTCGCGAGTCTGCCAAGGTCACCGTTCTGTACGCCGAGCATGGCCGCCGCTGCTGCGCCACCGATCAGGAGCCCCAGGAGCACGGCGATACCGCGACGCCGCTGGAGGCGAGCGAGGACCGTCCGGGCCTGAGTGTCGATCACGACGACTCGGCGTCGCCTCCAGCCCACAGTCGCCCCGAGAACCAGGGCTGGAAGGCACAGCAGGAAGACCACTGTGGGACTCATCAGGACTCCTTGTATCGACTATGTGATACAAGAATCGCGTGACGGGTCCCTTGTGTCAAGTGTCTGATACAAGCCTCAGCGGAGCACCTTCTGCCAGGCGGCGCCGATGCTCTGGCGGTGGTAGCCGAGGCGGGTGTTGATCGCGAGCATGTAGTCGTTCTCGTCGGCGTTCCACGTGTGAACACGTCGCGAGCTGGGACGCTCCCGCCAGATCAGCGCGCAGTTGGCCGCCTTGATCCATAGCCCGAGTGCGTTGCCTCGGTGTTTCCCGAGGACCAGCGTGTTCTCCTGGAAGACGACCTCCGGCTTGTCGTACGGCCCCTTGAGCTGCGTGAACGCCGCGATCTCGCCGCTGTCGATGTGGCGGGCCAACGTCGTGTACAGCTCGTGGCCCCGAACCATCTGCTCGTAGGCACGTAAGACCCGCTCGACGTCCCACACCTCCGGACGCCAGTCGACAGCACCCAGCGGGGGATCGGTCGACATCGCGGCGAACAGCGGGGCCAGGCCCTCGGCGAGGTCCTCGGGCGGCTGACCGACGAACTGGACGAGCTCGTACCCGCCGCCAGCCTTCGCCTCCGCCTCTGTCAGGGCCGCGGCGAGGACGTCCTCGGGTACGGGCAGCGGCTGGACACTATGGCGCTCCGCCTGGCTGAACGCGTAGCCGCGGTCGAGGGGGAAACGGACCCGGGGATCGTCGGTACGCAGTCGGACAGTGCCTGCCGGGTCGACGATCGTCCCCTGGGCCTGTTCGGAGATCGCGGGTGTGACGATCGACCACACGAGAATCGTCGTCCGGTCCCACTCGCTCAGGATCCGCTCTCCTTCGCTCACCAGGGCGGTGCCGATGCCGTGCCCGCGATGCGTGGGGTGCACAGTGGGGTCCAGGTAGCCCATGTGCTCGTTGTCGAGGATCGGCGCATCGACCGCGAGGGCCCCAAGGACGTCGTCCGGCTGCACGGACGCATCGCCCGTAGCCGGCACGACGTGGTGTCCGTACGGGCCATGCGCAAGGTCGGGCTCAGGACCAGCGAGCGCGAGCATCACGACGCGGCGCTGCTCCCGCATGTCCCTGAGGTTGCGCACTCGTGACTCGTTGTCCGTGGTGGCGAAGTCCTCGTACCCGAACGTCTCCAGGGAGTGCGCACGCCCCAGCGCCGTAACGCCCTCCCAGAAGCAGGAGAGCGGGGCGCTCGGGTCGCTCGTGACGTCGATCTCCGCGAGGTGGAAGTCCATGGTCGTCCACCCTAAGCGGGAGACCAACGCCGGTCACAACGGTTTAGGGTCCCGATGACGACGGTCCGCCTACATCCGCGTCAGGACCGCCGCCGCCGTCTGGTCATCGATCACCAAATCGGTGACGACCCCGAGCCGGAGCGCACCGAGCACCGCCGCAGCGCGTAGCGGGTCGGAGGCCACGCAGATCCGCTTAGGGATGCGACGCAGATCCCGCGGTGCGAGCCCCGTGGCACGGCTGTTGAGAGCGATGTCCTCCCAGGTGCCGTCCTCGCGGAGCATCACCGTGCAGACGTCTCCCACGGCCCTGTCGCGGGTCAGCTGAGCCATGTCGTCGTCGTCCAGGTATCCGGCCGCGTAGACATGCGACGGGATGGAGCTGGCGAACGACCCGACACCGAAGATCGCCAGATCGAGACGATGCTGCATCTCGAGCACGTGCTTCACCGAGCGCTCCTGCCACATCGCCTCTTTGGTCTCGACGAAGTCGAAGAAGGCGGGGACGGGGAAGTGCACCAGCGATGCGTCGAACGCGGCGCTCAGGCCCTCGAGGATGCTGCCGACGTGCGCGGTACCGGGATCGCGGGCGTTCGCCCCTCCGTTGAGCTGCACGACGGTGGTGCCCTTGGTCGGTCGTCGATCGATGTGCCTCACGACGGTGGCGAGGGTGGTACCCCACGCGACCCCGATCATCTGGTCATCGGTGACGGAGTCCGCGAAGATCGCCGCCGCCATGCGCGCGACCCGGTCGAGTCGTGCCGCAGGCGTCGCATCGCCGACGGGCACGATGTGGACCCGTACGTTGAAATCATCACCGATGCGCCGTGCCGGGGCACTGTCCGTCCCGGGATGGTCGGGCAGCGTGATCCGTACCAGGCCGGTGTCCCGCGCTTGTGCGAGCAGCCTCGAGACCGAGGATCTGCTCCTGCCCAGCTGGCGCGCGATGGCCTCCATCGTCTCGTTCTGGATGTAGTAACGCACTGCGACGTCGTACATCTCGCTGTGTCGGTCGTGCACTTGCCCCACTCTCCCCTGCACGTATGCCCAAGTCCTAGCGCAACTGTGCACCAACGGCAATGATCATTTCAACCACACACGGGTGTGGGCCTTAGCGGGCAAAAACGTCACAGGTCACCGCATCGTCAACGAAGTGATGCGGTACGAGCGATGGTGCGAGGCGCCGGGTACCCGGCGCAGGCCTGGAGACGTCCCACGGGCACGAGTGACATCCGAATGGATGTCGGAAAGAGGTGACTGTGTCTCTCGGAACGATCTTCCTCTCTGAGGTCGTTGGTACTGCAATGCTGCTGCTCTTGGGCGGCGGCGTCGTGGCCAACAACATCCTCCCGAAGAGCAAGGGTGCCGGTACAGGTGCTTTGCATATCAACTTTGGATGGGGTCTTGCCGTATTCGCTGGCGTGCTCGTCGCGTACAAGTCGGGCGGTCATCTGAACCCTGCGGTTACCCTGGGCGTTGTTGCCTCAGGCGCCAAAGAGTTCGTACCCGGTATCGCCGTCAACGCGGCCTCCATCTTCACGTACATCGGTGGTCAGCTCCTCGGTGCCTTCATCGGTGCCGTTCTCTGCTGGTTGGCCTACAAGAACCAGTTCGATCAGGAAGCGGATCCCGCTCTCAAGCTGGCCGTCTTCTCGACCGGCCCTGAGGTTCGCAACTATGTGTGGAACGTCGTCACCGAGGTTCTCGGTACGTTCGTGCTGGTCTTCGTCGTGCTGGCCGCTGGCCACTGGGGCGATTCGGCCACCAAGACCCCGGGCGGCCTCGGCTGGCTCGGCGCACTTGGCGTCGCACTGCTCGTCGTCGGCATCGGCGCCTCCCTTGGTGGACCTACCGGATACGCCATCAACCCTGCTCGTGACCTTGGCCCGCGCATTGCGCATGCCATCCTCCCGATCCCTGGCAAGGGCGGCTCCGACTGGTCCTACAGCTGGGTCCCGGTCGTCGGCCCCATCATCGGTGGCGTTCTCGCTGGTCTGTTGTCCGGCGTCTTGCTCCCGAAGTAACACACCAACCTGACACGACCGAGGCCCGCCATCTGAGATGGTGGCGGGCTTTGGCGTCATCTCGCTGACTCAAGAACAAACACAACGAAGTGGAGAAACATGTCTGAGAAGTTCGTACTGGCTATCGATCAGGGGACGACGAGCTCTCGCGCGATCGTCTTCAACCACGAGGGCAAGATCGTCGGCTCGGGGCAGGAAGAGCACGAGCAGATCTTCCCCAGGGCCGGCTGGGTCGAGCACGACCCGATGGAGATCTGGGCCAAGGTCCAGAAGGTCGTTGAGCTCGCCCTTGCTGATGCGGGCAAGACGAAGGACGACATCGTCGCGGTAGGCATCACCAACCAGCGCGAGACGACCATCGTCTGGAACAAGGAGACCGGCCAGCCGGTCTACAACGCCATCGTGTGGCAGGACACCCGCACGGCCAAGATCGTCGAAGAGCTTGGCGGCGGCGACCAGGACAAGTACAAGGCGCGTGTCGGTCTGCCTCTGGCCACGTACTTCTGTGGCCCCAAGGTCAAGTGGATCCTGGACAACGTCGCTGGCGCACGTGGCCAGGCTGAGGGCGGCAAGCTCGTCATGGGCACCATCGACAGCTGGGTCATCTGGAACCTGACCGGCGGCGTCAACGGTGGCGTTCACATCACCGACGTGACCAACGCCTCCCGCACGATGCTCATGGATCTGAACACCCTGAGCTGGGATGCCGAGATCGCCGCTGACATGACGATCCCGATGAGCATGCTCCCCGAGATCAGGTCCTCCGCGGAGGTGTACGGCTACGCCGCGATCCCGTCGCTGGCCGGCATCCCGGTCGCTGGTGACCTCGGTGACCAGCAGGCAGCCACCTTCGGTCAGGCCTGCTTCGAGCCCGGCATGGCGAAGAACACGTACGGCACCGGCAACTTCATGATCCTCAACACCGGGACCGAGATCGTGCCGAGCAAGAACGGCCTGCTCACCACCCTCTGTTACAAGATCGGTGACACACCTCCGATCTATGCACTCGAGGGCTCGATCGCCGTCACCGGGTCGCTCGTGCAGTGGCTGCGCGACAACCTGAAGATGATCGGTTCTGCGTCCGAGATCGAGGAGCTCGCGGGCTCCGTCGAGGACAACGGTGGCGCGTACTTCGTGCCGGCGTTCTCGGGACTGTTCGCGCCGTACTGGCGTAGCGACGCGCGTGGCGCTCTCGTGGGCCTCACGCGTTACGTCAACCGTGCGCACATCGCCCGTGCGGTGCTGGAGGCCACGGCCTTCCAGACCCGTGAAGTGCTCGACGCCATGAACGCCGACTCCGGCGTTCCGCTGACCGAGCTCAAGGTCGACGGCGGCATGACGGAGAACAACCTGCTCATGCAGTTCCAGGCCGACGTGCTCGGCGTCCCCGTTGTCCGTCCGGTCGTCGCTGAGACGACCGCACTCGGTGCCGCCTATGCAGCTGGCATCGCGACCGGCTTCTGGAACGGCGAGCAGGACGTCATCGACAACTGGGCCGAGGACAAGCGCTGGTCGCCTGCCGCCGACCCGAACGAGGTTGCTCGCATCTACCGCAACTG
Source organism: Propionibacteriaceae bacterium (assembly GCA_003158895.1). GTDB lineage: Bacteria > Actinomycetota > Actinomycetes > Propionibacteriales > Propionibacteriaceae > Fen-668. Next base: position 65,250 of record PMLO01000024.1, on the reverse strand, counting down.
GAAGAAGGCCGTCACCAAGACCTTCGACTGGGTCGACGCGGACGTGCACGAGTGACGCTGAGGCGCCGCTAAAACGCACCAACAGCGCCACCGGTTTCCCGCTTGGGGCCGGTGGCGCTGCCGTGCTCGGACTCCTCCGAGAGAAATGACTCGAGAACTGTCGGTGGCCGATGCTTCTATGGGGCGATGGACATCGTGAGAACAACCATCGTTCTGGACGCCCCCGACCTGGAGGCGGAGAGCAGCTTCTGGGCGGCCATGTACTCAGGCACGGTGGAGCGAGACTGGGACTGGCACTCCGTCGTCGTCGACGGCCAGTCGATCCTGGGCATCCAGCTCGCTCCCAACCACGTACGGCCGCAGTGGCCCGCCGGCGACCAGCAGCAGCAGCTCCATCTCGACCTGCACGTGGACGACATCTCGGCGGCAGACGCCGAGGCGAAGCGGCTGGGCGCTCAGATGGTGCAGAAGGCAGACTTCGCGTCTGGCTCCGGGTTCGCCGTGTACCTCGACCCGGCGGGTCATCCGTTCTGCCTGTGCTGGGGCTGAGGGAAGGGCCGCATCCCCGCGATGGGCGGGGGAGTCCTACGCTCAAGGCATGCGCGTACTCATCGCTGACTCGTTCGAGCGCTCGGGCATCGACGCCCTGACCGCCGCGGGCATGGACGTCACCGTCGACCCACAACTCTCAGGGGCCTCATTGGCCGAGGCGGTGGCCTCGCAACAGCCCGACGTCCTCGTCGTCCGGAGCACGAAGGTGCCCGAGGACGTCCTCGCCGCAGGACCCTTGAAGCTGGTCGTACGGGCTGGCGCGGGCTACAACACGATCGACGTTTCCGCCGCGTCGAAGCGTGGCATCTACGTGTCCAACTGTCCGGGCAAGAACTCGATAGCCGTCGCCGAGCTCGCCTTCGGCCTGGTCCTGGCGCTCGATAGACGGATCGTCGACAACGCGGTCGACCTGCGCGAGGGCCGCTGGAACAAGTCGGCGTACTCGAAGGCTGCCGGACTGTACGGACGGACGCTGGGCCTGATCGGCGTGGGTGGCATCGGCAGCGCGATGATCGTCCGTGCCAAGGGCTTCGGCATGAAGGTCGTCGCCTGGAGCCGGAGCCTGACACCGGAACGTGCCGAGGAGCTGGGCATCGTGGCGCTCGCGTCCCCCCTTGCGGTCGCGGAGATGGCTGACGTGGTGAGCGTTCACGTCGCCCTGAACGATGGCACCCGAGGGCTGTGCGGCACCGACTTCTTCGCCGCGCTGAAGCCTGGCGCACTGTTCGTCAACACCTCCCGCGGCGAGGTCGTTGATGAGGGTGCGCTGGCGAAGGCGATCGAGGACAAGGGTGTACGGGCCGGTCTCGACGTCTACGCCGACGAGCCCGCAGGCGGCAGCGGCGACTACACCGGCATGATCGGAAAGAACGCCGGCGTCTACGGCACGCACCACATCGGCGCGTCCACGGCCCAGGCGCAGGAGGCGATCGCCGCCGAAGCCGTACGCATCATCACCGTCTTCGCTGCCACGGGAGACGTGCCCAATGCCGTCAACATCGCCGTGACGACGCCGGCCGTCTGTGCCTTGTCCGTACGGCACCACGACCGGCCCGGGGTCCTCGCCGCGTGCTTGGACGCGATCAGCCGTGCCGGGATCAACGTCCAGGGGATGTCGAACACCGTCTTCGCCGGTGCCGAGGCCGCTGTCGCGACGATCTCGCTCGAGGTCGTGCCCTCAGCCGACCTGCTCGAGACGATCAGGTCAGCCGAGCACGTCCTCGACGCGAGCGTGGTCGCCGGCTGAGGTCACTCGCGGGTGAGGCTCACCCCGTACGAGGACTCGGCGGCGTTGAAGAACGTGTCCTTGTCCCGGATGATCGCCTGCGCGGGCAGCATGTCCGTCTTCGTCTTCGCGCTGTCCGTCTTCTTCACCGCGGTGCCGATGGCGAGGAACTCGATGAGGCCTCCGCCGAGGTCGTAGATGTAGGTCTTGACCCCCACGACATCGTCGGCGCCGATGTTCGACGCCTGCGCCCGAACCTTCCCGAGGGACTCCTCGCGGGCCGCGTAGATCAGGTCGGTGAGCTCGCTGATCTCGCCCTTGACGTAGTTCTTGAACGACGCCATGAGGCCGCCGACGAAGCCGAGCGAGTAGACGCTCGTGCCCAGCACGAGCATGAGCGGCGAGTAGCCGATCTTCGCGAGGTTCCAGGTCTCCTCTGCGGTGAGGTCGCTCGTCGTGACGCCCATCCGCGCGAAGTGCGCGTCGGACATGTCGTGGTGCGCGGCCGTACCGACCATGAGCATCTCCTGCACGCCGGTCCCGCCGAACGGCAGGATCGAGGTCTTGATGCCCACGACGGCGTTGGCGCCGACTGACTGCGCCTCACCCACGATCCGCTGCAGAGCGAGGTTGCGGGTGTGGGTGAAGATGTCCGAGTACTGCTTGACCTCGCCCTTCTGGAGCTGCTTGAAGGCGCCCGTGATGCCGCGGCCGACACCGATGGAGTACGCAACGTTGCCCATCGCGAACGCGACGGGCGCGTAGCCGGCGTCCTCCTGGCACCACAGCTCCTGCGCGTCGGCGGAGGTCGTGAACGCCCACGGCGGCATCTGGCCGTCCTGGCGGTACAGGCCGGAGGCGACCGACAGGAACTCGACGTTGCCGGCGTGGAAGATGAGCTCGCTGGACATGCCCGTGGCGCCGTGCATGGANNAGGGAGTACACGCTGTTGCCGACGAGCAGGTCGCCCGCCCGGTATCCCAGCTTGTCGATGCAGAAGAGCTCGTTGCCGGACAGGCCGGTGACCACGGAACGAGGGCCGGGATTGGTATCAGGAGACGTCATGAGTCGATGGTGTCAGCGCTTGGTGGCAGGTAGGGGCAACATGGCCGGATCCTTACGCGGTTTTGGCGGCCGCGCCTTGTGATCCGGGCGTCCGGTCGGCGCGGCTGCCTAGAATCACCGGGGTGAGCTACCCGGAGAGCCGACGAGATTCCACGGTCATGATGCTGCACGGCCACCGGATCGCCGACCCGTACCGATGGCTCGAGGACCCCGACTCCGACGAGACGAGGGCCTGGGTCGACGCGCAGCGCGCGACCACCGAGTCGTACCTCGAGACGCTGCCCGGCCGTGCCTGGTTCTCCGAGACGATGCGGCAGGTGGCGTCGAGGCCCCGGGCTGGCATTCCGCACGTGTACGCAGGGTGGTACTTCCTCAACCGCAACGACGGCACGATGCCGCAGGACGTCTGGTACGTGGGGCGCAGCGTCGACGAGGTCGGGGGTCCCGACGCGCGGGTCATGCTCGACCCGACCAGCTGGTCCGAGGACGCCACGAGCTCGCTGAGCACGTTCACCGTCAGCGACGACGGCCGGTACATGGCGGTGGCACGGTCCGATGCGGGCTCGGACTGGCAGCGGATCCACGTGCTCGAGGTGGCCACCGGGCAGGACACGGGCGAGCCGGAGCTCGTGACGAAGTTCGCCGACCCGACGTGGCTGCCGGACAACGTCTCGTACCTCTACAACGCCTTCACCCATCCCGGCGACGCAGTCGGTACGCAGACCGGTGCCCTGGGCAGGCCGCAGGTGATGCGGCACACGCTCGGTGGTGATGCCGACGAGCTCGTCGCCGACCTGCCCGAGCTCGACCGGATCATCTTCGACTGGGATGTGAGCCACGATGGGCACTGGCTGTGGCTGCTGCCACGGCAGGGGACCGAGAACCGCAACATGCTCTGGGCGCATCCGCTGGTGACCCGCGACGGGCGGACCGAGATCGGCGAGCGGATCACGCTGGTGGGCGAGCCGGACGCCGAGTACACGGTGATCCGGTCGGTGGGGGAGCCCGGAGCCGGGGCGACGCTGCTCGTCCTCACCGACCTCGACGCGTCCCGGGGACGGGTCGTCTCGTTCGACCTGGACGCGGCCGTGGCAGGGCTCGATCCCGCTCCCACTACGGTCATCGCTGAGAGTGACGACGTGATCTCCGGCGTCATCACGGCCGGCGAGCACCTGCTCGTCGAGCGGCTGGTCGACGCGACGCCGCGGATCGGCCGGTACGGTCTCGACGGTACGGACCTGGGCTCTGTGGACCTCCCGGCGGGCGCCATTGTCTCCTCGGACGGCTCGCCGACACGCCCCCACTCGTACGTGGGCATCTCGACGGTGACCGAGCCGACCGCTGCGTACGAGATCGACAGCGAGACCGGTGCGACCCGGCCGCTCGACCTCGTCGACTCGGGATCAGGCGTGGCTGGTCCGTACAGCGTCGAGCGCGGTCGCGCGACGAGCAAGGACGGCACCCGAGTCCCGTACTTCCTCATCCGTCCGGACAACGCGCCAGCGAGCCCCTCGCCGACGCTGCTGTACGGCTACGGCGGCTTCAAGATCCCGGTCCTGGCCGACTACCGTCCGGGCTGGTCCGGGTGGCTGGCCGCAGGGGGCGTGCTGGTCATCGCGAACCTGCGCGGTGGCGGCGAGTACGGCTCCGACTGGTACGACGACGGCCGTCTCGACACCAAGCAACACGTGTTCGACGACGTCATCGCGGTGGCCGAGCACCTGATCGAGACCGGCGTCACGACGCCCGCGCAGCTCGCGCTCCACGGCCGCAGCAACGGAGGCCTCCTTGTCGGCGCGGCGATGACCCAGCGGCCCGACCTGTTCGCCGTCGCGCTGCCGACCGTCGGAGTCCTCGACATCCTCCGGTTCCACAAGTTCACGATCGGCGCCGCGTGGATGTCCGACTACGGCAACCCGGACGACGCGCACGATTTCGAGGTCGAGCTCGCGTACTCGCCGCTGCACAACGTCCACGAGGGCACCTCCTACCCGGCGACGCTCGTCGCGACGGGCGACCACGACGACCGGGTCGTTCCGCTGCACAGCCACAAGTTCACGGCGACGCTGCAACGGGCCCAAGCTGGGGAGGCCCCGGTTCTCACCCGCATCGAGGTTTCGACGGGACATGGCGCAGGCAAGCCCGCCCAGGTCCAAGCCGCGGAGTGGGCCGACCTCCTCGCCTTCGCCGCGCACCACACGGGCCTGGTGCCGCCTACCCTCGGCTGACGGAGGAGAGTCTCCGTCAGGCGCCCGCGAGCGGAGCGGAGGCGGGGTCCGGAGTACGGGTTCGGCGGAGTCGCAGATCGCCACGGATCGCTAGGACCGCCGCGAGCAGCAGGGTGGCGAGCGTCCCGAGCGTCGGCAGGGTCACGTAGGAGGCCACGCAGGCGGCGATGATCGATGCGCCGGCTACCCAGCGGTCGCCTCGGGTGCCAGCGAGCCGCGAGCTGGCCCACCAGGCGATAGCGAGCCCCGCAGCGGCCGACCCGCCGATGAGGAGGGGGAGCACCATCAGCGAGCCTTGGGTGAAGAAGGCGATCGTCAATGTTGCGATCACTAGGCACATGAGGATCAAGGGCCCCCAGAACTGCAGCCGTCGCTGTCCTCGCTGTGCGGCAAGCACGCCCAGAGCCGCAACGAGGGGGAGCGACCCGGCGAGGAGTATCACGCCTCCCTGCGATGTTGCCGCGCCCCCGTCCCCGGCGCTCGCTGACCACGTAGACCCGGTGGCCGAGTAGATGACCCCGAACAGCCCGATGCCGAAACTCACCCCGGCGAGCACGCGTACGAGTGACCGTGGCGCCGCGGCCTGCGGGTCGGTCAATGCCGCGGGGCCGCGGAAGGCGCCCAGCGACCGCAGAGACAGTGCCATGACGGTGAGGGCAAGGCTCACCCAGGTCGCCTGCACGAACACGGTCACCACGGCGACGGACATGATCGCGGCCGCTGCGACGAGGGCGAGGCCGAGTCGCGTAAGGCGGCCCAGTCGGGTGCGGCCCAGCACGCCGGCCAAAGACAGCCACGCGCACGCCATGCCGACGAGCATCGCAGCGCCCAGGAGAGGCCCCGACGCGGCGGCGAACCCGGTCGATGCCTGGTTGTCGTCAGCCTGGGAGAAGCCCAAGCCCCAGGCGTACTCCCCGAGGTCGCCGAGCGTGAGCGATGCCCATGCCAGCGCCAGTACCAGCACAGCCCGTGCAGGCGAGAGCACGCCGTAGGTTCGGGCGATCGCAACGATGCCGACCAGCACGAGCGCACCGGTCACCGCGACGCACGTGATGTACACGCCATCGGGCAACCGTTCGACCGGTCCGCCCGCCGCGAGTGCCTCGCTGAGGGCTCCGGCGAGTGTCTGTACCACGACGAGCAGGGCGATCCCGGCCAACGCCGACCGACTGGCGAGCCGCGCATCAAGACGCGTGCCGAGGCCGTTGATCAGTGCCGCGGCGCTCTCGCCCCGGGAGGGTCGGTCCCGTCCCTCGTGCTCGGACTGCTCACGCAGCGTGTCGACGAAGACGGCGCCGCGGGCCTCGCGCCACGCCCTCGGGTACCACCGCAGCAGCCGTTCGTACCGGTCGTCGCGCTCCGTCGTCATCGAGCCACCGCCGCGGTCGCGAGGAAAGCCGGGCGGGTCCCCAGGTGACGCTGCGCAGCCTTCGCGGCCTGAGCCATGGCCCGTGCCTCGGCCGCGAGACGCGATGCTCCTTGATCGGTCAGCACGAAGTAGCGCCGCGCGCGACCGGCCACGATCTCGTCGCCGTCAGCCCGGATCAACCCCTCCGACTCGAGCCGCTCCAGTGCGGCGTACAGGGTGGCGACCTTGAGCGCCACGCGACCCTCGGACGCTGTCTTGGTCTCGCTCAGGATGTCGTAGCCGTGCCGCCGCCCGGATGCGAGGACGGTCAGGATCCAGAAAGCAGACGTCGTGAGAGGCGCGGTCATGGAGGGAGAATATTCCATGATCGGGAATATTAGGAAGCCTGGCGCCTCGAAGATCTGTGCGGGCGTTGTATCTTTCGATTCGACGGGAAAGAGGAGACGTGGGCACCGGCCTGCGAAATGTCGTGTCCACACGAACTGTCCCTGGCGGGCACTACCGCCATTTCGAAGGCCGGCGCTGCCGGGCTGGGTGACTCATAAGCCCAACGCGCCTTCGTACACGCTGTTGCTGCCGCCCTCGTGCTCAGGCGATGCGGTCGATCACCCTCGTCGTCGCGACGGGGACCGGCTTCGATCCGTACACGACGCAACCCTCCAGCGCCTCGAGTGCTCTGGCGATCTTCGACGGGTCGGTCGTGTGCAGCGTGAGTACGGCGTCGCCCGCGGCCACCTTGTCGCCCGGCTTGCGGTGGATCTCGACGCCTGCGGCGAGGTCGACGGGGTCCTCCTTGCGCGCACGGCCTGCGCCAAGCCGCCAGGCCGCGACGGCGATCGGACGTGCAGGCATCGCGACCACGTAGCCGTCCTGCGGCGCGGTGACCACCTCGGTGGGGGTCGCGACCGGCAGCGGGGCATAGGGGTCGCCGCCCTGCGCGGCGATCATGCGGCGCCAGACGTCCATGGCGCGCCCGTCGGCGAGTGCCTCGGCCGGGTCCACGTCACCGCGGCCCGCGAGCGCGAGCATCTCCCGGGCCAGCGCAACGGTCAGCTCGACGACATCGGCCGGTCCGCCGCCCTCGAGCACCTCGACCGACTCCCGTACCTCCAGGGCGTTCCCGACCGTGAGCCCCAGAGGGGTCTCCATGTCGGTCAGCAGGGCGACCGTGGCGAGGCCGGCGTCGTTGCCCAGATCGACCATGGCCCGCGCCAACGCGCGGGCGTCCGCCTCGGCCTGCATGAACGCTCCCGAACCGGTCTTCACGTCGAGGACGAGCGCGCCGGCGCCCTCCGCGATCTTCTTGCTCATGATCGAGCTGGCGATCAGAGGGATCGACTCGACGGTCGAGGTGATGTCGCGCAGGGCGTACAGCTTCTTGTCCGCGGGCGCCAGACCGGCACCGGCCGCGCAGATCACGCCGCCCACGTCGCGGAGCTGGGCGAGCATGTCCTCCGGAGTGACGTCGGCGCGCCAGCCGCGGATGGACTCGAGCTTGTCGAGCGTGCCACCCGTGTGACCNNCCGACGCCGCCGGTGGAGTGCTTGTCGGCGGTGGCTCCGAGGTGCGTGAAATCCATCCGCTCACCGCTCGCGATCATCGCCGCGGTCCAGCGCGAGATCTCGGTACGGGTCATGCCGCGCAGGAAGATCGCCATGGCAAGGGCCGCCATCTGCTCGTCGGCGACGGCGCCTCGGGTGTAGGCGTCGATGACCCAGTCGATCTGGGCGTCGCTCAACGCACCGCCGTCGCGCTTGGTGCGGATGACGTCAACGGCATCCATCAGTTCGCTCATGGTCCGCAGACTAACGCCGGGCATGGTCCCGTCCGCGCGGAGGATGTGGCGTCAGGCCACGGGCTACGTGCCCTCCGATGCCCCAGCGGCTTCTTCCGGCACACCGTCGTGCCAGAAGTGGGCGGTCTGGAGGATCCAGAAGGCGATGAACAGGGCGAGGAGCACCGACTCGGCGACGAAGAACCACTGGGGGAACGGGTCGGGGAACCAGGTGAGCAGGATGCCGATGTCGTATACAGCCGTCAGCACGATCGTGACGATCATGGCCCAGCTGATGACCTGGTAGCCGCGCTGGTAGTCCTGCGGCCTCAGCCCCAGCACCGTGGCACCCTCGGGCGGATCCATCGCGTTGATGCGGGCCACCCAGGCGAGCAGCAGGAAGAAGAAGAAGGCAGCCAGGTTGTGGCCGTGGACGAACATCAGCTCACGGGCGAAGAGCCACAGCACCGCGGAGACGAGCCACAACAGGGCCGGCAGGATCATCCGGCGGAGCTGTGCGGATCCGGGACCGTGCGTACGGAGGACGTACACCAGGGCCCCGACCAGGGCGACCAGCCCGAGGATCAGGAGCGAGCTGACGTTGTTCTCGACATCGGCCAGCGTCGAGATCGGGATGCACTTCGAGACTCCCGCCTGGCAGGCGCCCGGCGCGGACGGGCCCACGGTCGTCGGGAGCATCCCGATCGTCGGGGCCAGCATGCCGGCCAGGTTGAGGGCGCCGTCCTCGTTCTTCTCGCGGCCCATGATCGCGATCAGCGCCATGCCCGTGGCCACGAGGACGCCCACGAAGACGTTCCGTACGGGTGAGTAGAAGGACGCGCTGATCGAGGTCAGCTGCAGGCCGGACGTACGGATGATCTCGAGGACGAGCGACGCCATCAGCAGGAGTGCCGCGGCGACGACGCCCATCCGCAGCGCTCGGTACGTCATGATCGCCGACTGGCTTCGACTCGGCATCTCGGCTCCTCACGGACGGTCGGCCCATTCCGACAGCAGTGTCGTGCTCGATACTGCCGAACTGTACGAGACGCGGGCGGCCACGGTGATACCTGAAAGATGTGATTGCGCGAGGCATCCGCCCACAGGGCCGGGTCGGGACTAATGTGACTCGCCGGAAGAGTGAGTGGGGGAGCGCGGAATGAAGGAGTCACCGACTGCCGATCCGATCGACCGAAGCCGGTTCCCGGTCGACGAGTGGAACCTTCGGGAGACCCGCTACGACAGCCACGATCTCGGCGTCACGGAGACACTGTTCGCGGTGGGGAACGGCTATCTGGGCCTTCGCGGAAACGTGGAGGAGGGTCGCGACGCGTTCGCGCACGGCACGTTCATCAACGGCTTCCACGAGGTGTGGCCGATCCATCATGCCGAGGACGCGTTCGGGTTCGCGACCGTCGGCCAGACCATCGTCAACGCGCCGGATGCCAAGACCATGCGCCTGTACGTGGACGACGAGCCGCTGCTCCTCAGCGTCGCGGAGCTCGAGCGGTACGAGCGCACCCTGTCCTTCCGCGACGGCGTGCTGACCAGGCAGCTCATCTGGCGCACGCCGGCGGGCAAGCGTGTCCAGCTGCGGTCGCGCCGCATGGTGTCGTTCACCGCGCGCCACCTCGCGATCATGGACTACGAGATCACGATGCTGGATCACGGGGCGCCGGTGACGGTGAGCTGCGAGATCCTCAACCGCCAGGACGGCGAGGACGAGTTCCACGTGTCGTCGCAGTCGATGGGCGCCGGCTGGGACCCGCGCCGTGCGGCGAACCTCGCGGGACGGGTGCTGCAGCCTCACTCGAAGTGGGAGGGCGGCGGGCGTGCGGTCCTCTCGTACAGCGTCACGTCCTCCGGGATGACACTGGCCGTCGCCGCGGACCACTCGATCGAGACGCTGGATCGCTACGAGGAGCGGACGCAGATCGAGGACGACATCGCCAAGCACGTGTTCCGGTTCAACGCCACGCCTGGTGTTACCACGCGGATCACGAAGGTCGTCAGCTACCACACGTCCCGCGGAGTGCCCACGCGTGAGCTCGTCGACCGTTGCCGGCGCACGCTCGACCGCGTGAAGGAGACCGGTACAGAGGCGGCGTTCGCTGCCCAACGAACCTGGCTCGACGCGTTCTGGGAGCGCAGCGACGTCGAGATCGGCGGCCAGCCCGAACTCCAGCAAGCCGTACGGTGGAACCTCTTCCAGGTCATCCAGGCCGCGGCGCGGGCCGAGGGCGCCGGGATCCCGGCGAAGGGTGTCACCGGCTCCGGCTACGACGGGCACTACTTCTGGGACACCGAGATCTACCTGCTGCCGTTCCTCATGTACACCTCGCCGCAGTACGCGCGCAACGCGCTCCGGTTCCGCTACAGCATGCTCGACGCGGCCAGGCGGCGGGCCGCCGACCTCAACCAGCGAGGCGCCCTCTTCCCGTGGCGCACGATCAACGGCGAGGAGGCGTCCGCCTACTACGCCGCCGGCACGGCGCAGTACCACATCGACGCCGACGTCGCGCACGCCCTGTCGCAGTACGTGGCCGCGACGGGTGACGTCGACTTCCTGGCCCGCGAGGCCATCGACATCCTCGTGGAGACCGCTCGGCTGTGGGCGGACCTCGGGTTCTGGCGGAATTTCGACGGGCACTCGTTGTTCCACATCCACGGCGTGACCGGGCCCGACGAGTACACGACCGTCGTCAACGACAACCTGTTCACCAACGTCATGGCGAGGGCGAACCTGCGGGCGGCGGTACGCCAGTTGAAGGAGCTGGAGGAGCGCGACCCGGTGGCGTACGACAGCGCCGTACGGCGTCTGTCGCTCACCGACGACGAGATCGACGAGTTCTCGCGTGCCGCTGAGGCCATGCACATCCCGTACGACGAGGCCTTCGGGATCCACCCGCAGGACGACGCGTTCCTCGAGAAGGAGGTGTGGGACCTGCCGAACACCCCGCCGGACAAGCTCCCGCTCCTCCTGCACTACCACCCGCTCGTCATCTATCGCCATCAGGTTCTGAAACAGGCGGACGTGGTGCTGGCGTTGTACCTGCTGAGCAGTGAGTTCACCCCGACCCAGAAGCGCGCGGACTTCGAGTACTACGACCCGCTGACCACGGGCGACTCCACGTTGTCCTCGGTCGTCCAGTCGATCATCGCGGCGGAGGTGGGCTACGCCCAGCTTGCGGTGAGCTACTTCCGGCAGGCGATCTTCGTCGATCTCGCCGATCTCCACCACAACGCCGACGCAGGCGTCCACGTCGCGTCCGTGGGTGGTGCGTGGAGCGCGCTGGTCGGTGGCTTCGGTGGGATGCGCGACTACCAGTCCACCTGGTCGTTCGATCCGCGGCTGCCTGCTGACTGGGACTTCCTCAGCTTCCCGGTCACGCTGCGGGGCACCCGGTTGCGCGTACGGATCGAGCAGGGCAGCATCTGCTTCTCCATCGAGACCCCAGGGGCCGGCCCTCTCGAAGTGCTGGTCCAGGGCACCCCCGTCGTCGTCACGGGGGATGCGCCCGTGGTCGTACCGCTGGCTCCGGTGCTCGTGCTGCAAGGCCGGCCGTCGGTGCGCGACATCGAGGGGTCGATCCGCGAGGACGGCTCCGTCATCCGTGCGATCGTGCCGTCGTACCCCGTGTCCGACGAGGCTGTTGATCCCGTCGCCGACCCGTCCTGAGGGGATCGCGGGCGGTTCGGGGTCGGTGTCAGGGGAAGATGAACGTCACCGGAACGAAACAGAATGTTTGTTCCGTTCTCGATAGCCGACGGCTATGCTCGTCCGAATGGCTCGCTCACAGATCACCGAAGTGTCGATCATGGAGCACGTCCGCAAGCTGGAGGACGAGCATCCGCCCATCCGTCTCGACTCCATCGACCGGACGATCGTCAACCCCCTCGTGGTGCGTGAGCGTTTCGCGCCGGTGATCGACTACCTCGCTCGCGTCGAGCTCGAGGTCGACCGCAACGTGCTGGAGCTGCTCACGCTGCTCCCAGGCGTCTCCGAGGTCGACCGCTACTTCTATCAAGACGTATGGCAGCCGCAGGAGATCGCGCACGGTGTGATCCTCGACCGGCTCCAGGTGGACCTCGGGCTGCCGCCGTCGGAGGTCTTCATGGGGATCCCGATGCGGATGAAGCTGCTCGGCGCGCTGGCTCACCTGCCCGCGATCCAGGAGATCAGCAGGTTGCTGTACTACCTCACGGGTGCGGCGACCGAGCGGCAGGCCGTCCTCGCGTACAACCGTTTCACCAGCCAGCTCGACCAGCTCGGCGAGAAGGCGATCGCGGAGACGATCATCGGCCAGATCAAGCGCCAGGAACCCGGTCACTTCGCCTTCTACCAGATGTCGGCGACGCAGATGATCCAGGACGATGTGCTCGCCCCCTGGCAGCTGTACGTCGCGCGTGTGCTCCGGGAGAAGGGTTTCGCGCTCGTCGGTACGAACTACGTACCGCGGTACGAGGCCAACCTGGGCGGCCTGATGGTCGGCCTGGAGATCGACCAGGAGCTCGAGAAGTACGCCAGAGACATCGGGCGCCTCGAAGCGAAGCTGCTGTGGGCGAACAAGAACGGGATGGAGTTCCCGCCGTACTTCCTCGAGGCCTTGCGCCAGTCCATCGACATGTACAAGGAGCACGGGTTCATCCCGAAGGCTGCCTGAGATCTAGAAGATCCTGTACGCCTCGCGGGACAGCGTGAAACCGTGGGCCGTGCTGCTGTTCGTGCAGGTCACGCCGGTGGTCGCACTGTCGCACTCGAGCGTGCCGACGAGGATCGCGGAACCGTACGGGAGGGCAGCCAACGTCAGTCCGTTCACCACGACGGTCGGGTCGCCCGTTCGCCGCCAACTGACGTAGTCGGAGTCGAGTGCCGGAGTGTCGGCGAGAGTGTCGCCATGGCACGTGGAACCGGCGACCTGCGCGAGGTACAGGGAGTCCCCCCAGGCGAGGTCGCACCCCTTCGGCTGCGGGGACGTCCATGCTTTGTCGCTGCTGATGTAGTCGCAACGCACGCTGTCGTCGGCGATGATGCAGACGATTCGCCCGGAGGGCATGGCGAACGCGGCGGCGTCGGCCACCTTCCGTACGTCCGTTCCCGTGGTGGCTACGGCCGTCGTGGCGGGCGCTGCTGAGCTCAGTGCCCCGCTGGGGAGGGACAGCGAGATGCTGACCGTCGGCACTGACGAGGGGGTCCCTACTGACGTCTGGACGCCAGGTGCGGACCCGGTCCGGGGGCCTGTCATCCCGATGAGGCTGCAGGCCGCCAGGACCGGGGCGATACCGACGACAAGCAGTACGAGTCTGAGGGAACGCATGGAACAAGCATGGTGTGTCGAGGGTCTGCACGGCGGAGATCCGCTAGAAGATCCGTATCGACTCTCGCGACATGAAGAATCCGTGACCTGTCGACTCGTTCGTGCAGGTGACCCCGTCCGTGGCACTGTCGCATCGGAACGTGCCGACGACGATCGTTGCGCCGTACGGAAGGGCCACCAGAGTCATGCCGTTCCACGGCACCATCGGGTCGCTCGCCTTGCGCCACGAGTCGAGCCCGGAGTCCAGTGCAGCCTTCGCGACGATGCTGTCCCCGACGCACGAGGTGCCGGCGGTCCGGTCCACGCTGAGGGACGATCCCCAGTCGAGGTCGCAGTTTCCGGGATGTGGCGCTTCCCACGCCTTGTCCTCGGCGAAGTAGTCGCAGCGAACCCCGTCGGCGCCGAGCATGCAGACGATCTGACCGGCAGGTGTGACGAACGCGGCGACGTCGAGTGCCGTCCGTACGTCGATGGGCCGCGGACCGATGCCGTGCCCGTTGGGGGACACGGAGCCGGCCACAGGTGATGTGCCGTCGGTGGGTGACGGTCCTGTGGAGCTGCCGACCGCGCACGCGGCCATCAGCGGGGCAACGGCCATGACCAGCAGCCGGCGACGTACGGACGCAGCGCACATGCGCCAAGCATGCGCCACCGAGAGCCGGATGAGGTGCGGTCGTGCCGTCGCGGGAGCCCCTCTGAGACAGAGTTCTCAGCGAGGTCCGTCGGAATCGGTGGCCGCGTCGTCAACCTTCCGCAGGAGCGCCATCAGGTGGGTCCGCTCAGCCTCAGACAGGACGCCGAACGCCTCGACATACACGCGTTCGCGGGCCGCGTCGGCATGCGCCAGCGCATCCCGCCCCTGGTCGGTCAGGTGGATCCGTACGGCCCGGCGATCGGAGGGGTCGGGGACGCGGGTGGCCAGGCCTTTCGAGACCAGGGCGTCGATCACGTCGGTGGCCGAGCGCGGTGCGACGTGGAGCCGCTCGGCGATGGTGGTGGGTCGGGCGCCGTCCTCCGAGGAGCGGAGCATCACGTGCAGGGCTCGGACCTGGTGCGGGTTCAGCCCGAGCGGCTCGGTGACCTCCGCGGATGCGTGGCGAAGGCGCCGGGTGATCCGGAAGATCAGATCGCCCACCGACGGCTCGACATCGGAAGCCTCGGCTGACTCGTGATGGGTACCCCGCATGGGCTCAGGGTATCATTTGTGTGGCTACCACATAATGAGGTAACATCAGCAATGTACGGACGGAGCGTGAGCCCATCCCGTACCCACACACTCTTCCCGTCACCAGGAGCACATCACTTGCCACCACCGAACCGCGCCAAGAAGATCGACCCGTTGGATCGCGCCCAGCTGAAGGAAGCACCCGTCTCCCTGCGGCGCGTGCTCTCCCTGTTCGCCGGCCACCAGAGCGACATGATCGTCGTGACGGTCATGATCGTCGCGACGTCGCTGATCGGCCTCGGGCAGCCGTTCCTGATCCGGGAGATCGTGGACGTCGCGATCCCGAAGCAGGCCGTACCGGTGCTGCTGTGGTGCGTGGGCGGCATGATCGCGATCGCGGTGCTCACCCAGGTGCTCGGGATCATCCAGACCTGGATCTCCGCCACCCTCGGCCAGCAGGTGATGCACAAGCTCCGTACGAGCGTGTTCACCCACCTGCAGCGCCAGTCGCTCGGGTTCTTCATCCGCAGTCGCGGCGGCGAGGTGCAGAGCCGCATCGTCAACGACGTCAACGGCCTCAACGACGTCGTCAGCACCACCGCCACCTCGATCGCCTCCAACCTCACCACCGTCATCGCCACCGCCATCGCGATGGCTACCCTGAGCTGGCGGCTGAGCCTGCTCACCCTCGTCGTGATGCCCCCGGCTGTGCTGCTCACCCGGCACGTGGCCCTCACCCGGCGCGCTGTCACCGGCGAGCAGCAGGCCGCCCTGGCGGACCTCAACACCCAGATCGAGGAGGGCCTGTCGGCCTCCGGAGTCAGGCTGGCCAAGACCCTCGGAGCCGACGGGCACAACGCCGAGCGCTTCGCGTCCACATCGTCGCGGCTCATCGACCTCGAGCTCCGCGCCCAGCTGGCCGGCCGGTGGCGCATGGGCACGATGCAGGTCATGTTCGCCACCATCCCGGCGCTCATCTACCTCGTGGCAGGGCTCCCGCTCACCCGCGGCGCGATGACGATCGGCACCCTCGTGGCGTTCGTCGCCCTGCAGACGGCGGTCTTCCGTCCGATGATGGGGCTGCTGAACGTCGGCGCCCAGGTGGTCAGCTCGATGGCATTGTTCAGCCGCATCTTCGAGTACCTCGACCTCGTGCCCGAGGTACCGGCACCCGCGCACCCCGTGAAGATCGCACACCCTCGTGGCGATGTCGTGCTCCACGACGTCAGCTACCGCTACCCCGGCGCCGACCGGGACGCGCTGAGCCACATCAACGGCACGGTTCCCGCCGGGGGATCGCTGGCGATCGTCGGCCAGACCGGGTCGGGCAAGTCCACCTTGGCGGCCCTGGTCGCCCGCCTGTACGACCCGAGCCAGGGCTCGATCACGATCGACGGCGTCGACCTGCGCCGCCTGGATCCCGAGCAGCTCAGCCGACTCGTCGGCGTCGTCAGCCAGGAGACGTACCTGTTGCACACCACGATCCGCGACAACCTCATGCTCGCCCGGCCCGACGCGAGCGAGGACGACCTGTGGTCCGCCCTGGAGGCGGCCCAGATCGCCGCGCACATCGCGTCACTGCCCGACGGCTTGGACACGGTGGTCGGCTCGCGCGGACATCGCTTCTCCGGCGGAGAGCAGCAGCGGCTCGCCATCGCCCGCACGATCCTGCGCGACCCGCCGATCCTGGTCCTCGACGAAGCCACCTCGGCGCTCGACAACGCCACCGAAGCTGCTCTGCAGACAGCCCTCGACACCCTGGCCGAAGGGCGCACGACGATCACCATCGCGCACCGGTTGACCACCATCGAAGATGCAGACGAGGTGATCGTGCTCGACCACGGTGCGGTCGTCGAACAGGGCCAGCCTCATGAGCTGGCGCTGGTCGGCGGCCCGTTCGCGCGGCTGGCGCGGGCCCGTGAGAACGCCTGACCGCCACCTAGACTGGCGTACATGTCCTCTCCCAAGCGGGTCCTCCTGGCCGCGCCGCGCGGCTACTGCGCCGGCGTCGATCGTGCGGTCGTGACCGTCGAGCGCGCGCTGGACACGTACGGCCCGCCGGTCTACGTACGCAAGCAGATCGTGCACAACCGCCACGTCGTCGAGGACCTCGAGGCACGAGGCGCCGTGTTCGTCGAAGAGCTGGCCGAAGTTCCGTCGGGATCGACCGTGGTCTTCTCGGCCCACGGGGTGTCTCCGGCCGTACATGCCGAGGCTGCGGCGCGTGGTCTCAAGACGATCGATGCGACCTGTCCGCTGGTCACGAAGGTCCACAAGGAGGCGAGCCGCTTCGCCGCCGACGACATCGAGATCCTGCTCATCGGCCACGCGGGCCACGAAGAGGTCGAGGGCACGACCGGCGAGGCGCCCGAGCACATCACGCTCGTCCAGCACCCTGACGACGTCGACGGGGTCGAGGTCAAGGACCCGACCAAGGTCGCCTGGCTGTCGCAGACGACGCTGAGTGTGGACGAGACGTACGAGACGGTGACCAGGCTCCGTGAGAAGTTCCCGCTCCTGATGGACCCGCCCAGCGACGACATCTGCTACGCGACCCAGAACCGGCAGTCCGCGGTGAAGCAGCTCGCTCCCGGCTGTGATCTCGTGATCGTCGTCGGTTCCCGGAACTCCTCCAACTCCGTACGGCTCGTCGAGGTCGCGCTCGAAGCGGGTGCCAAGGCCTCCCATCGCGTCGACAACGCCGGCGAGATCGACGAAGCATGGCTGGACGGCGTGGACAGTGTCGGAGTCACATCGGGTGCCTCCGTACCGGACGAGCTGGTCCAGGGCGTCCTGGACTTCCTTGTCGCGCGGGGATTCCCGCCCGCCACCGAGGAGCGGCTCACCGAGGAGAACCTCGTGTTCGCGCTGCCGCCGGAGCTGCGCAAGGACATCGCGGCGCACGGGTCGCGCGCGTGACGGGCTCGCCGCCAGAAGTCGTCAGCTGACGAGCGCTGCGGTGACCCCCGCTCCTGAATAGGGTGATCCCGCGCACTCAGGAAGGGATCCGCCGTGACGAACTTCACCGTCGACGTCGGCAGCATGGACTCCGCTGCCACGACGATCCACCGCACGCAGAGCACCGCCGAGTCGGTCTATTCGGGCCTTCACGCCCTCGACATCCCGCACGGCACCTTCGGCCGCGTGCCGTGGCTGTCCGACAAGATCGCCCAGCCGTACGAGGACCACGTCGTAGCGTGCAGCAGCGCCATCAAAGACATCGAGCAGTCTCTCGGCGATCTCGCCGACGCCATCACCACCACGGCCAACGGCTATCGCCTGACCGACAGCACGAACATCGATCAGGCGCTGACGATCGAACGAGAGCTGTACGAGTCATGAGCGCGACCACGACCGAGTATTCCAACAAGCTCGAGCAGTGGTACAACCACTGCCCCGGACCGGTGAAGTCCGTCCTCAACGTCGGCAACGCGTACAAGACGCTGGATCGCTGGCTGAAGTACGTGGCCGGTGACCCGGAGAAGCTCGTCACCTACGGACCCAAGTACGTGGAGCTGAGCCAGAAGCTCGAGGCCATCGCCACCGACGTGACCGGTGCCACCAGCAGCATCGGCGGCTGGGACGGAGACTCGTACGCGGCGTTCATGAAGAAGACCTCCGACTTCTCGGACAAGGTGTCGAAGACCGCCAAGGCGATCGCCGGGACGCAGGAGATCCTCGTGGCGTGCGCCAAGGGCGCTGTCCAGGTGGCGAACTGCATCGTCGACCTCGTCAAGATGTTCGTGCAGTGGCTCATCAAGTCGTTCCTCGCGGCCCTCGCGTCGTCGTGGTGCTCGTTCGGTGCGACGGTCGCGGCCTGGCTCGGGGCGAACATCATGAAGGGCATCGAGCTGCTCAGCAAGGTCATGGGCATCTGCCAGAAGCTCGGCACCCTCATCGAGAAGATCGTCACGCTGCTCAAGAAGGTCATGGAGATCGTTTCGAAGATCCAGAAGATCATCCAGGTCATCAAGAGCGTGTTCGCCGCGTTCAAGGCGTTCAAGAACGGCGACTTCCTGGGGGGTCTCACGTCCTTGTCGGGAGCCGCGTCGGGCTACAACAGCGTGACGGGCGGGTCCAGCAGCTCGACGCTGGCGTCGTGGAGCAGCACCGCGAACAAGGTGACGGGGGCTGTGTCGGCAGCCACGAGCGGCAACTACGGCGCTCTGGCGGGTGCGGTCGGCAACGCTGCCGGCGCCGGCTCGACGGTGAACACGATCTCCGCGTTGTGGCAGAGCACCGGCGTTGCCAGTGACGCGACCGGCGCCTGGAACGCGATCCAGCAGGCCAGGACCGCGGCTGCGCACAACTCACCCAGCTGAGGCAGGATTCAGCCATGACGACCGAGACGCCGCAGGAGCCGCCGCTGCCCGAGCTGCCGCCCGAGATCGCGGCAGCAGTGGGTCGTACGGTGACGTACACGAACGACGACGAGTCGATCTCGGTGATCGCGCGCGGCGACATGACCCTGTACGAGGTCGACCTCCAGGTGTTCCCGCAGTCGGATGCGACCGAGGTCGGCGCCCAGCTGACCAGCGTCTGTTCCGTCGCTCTCGATGACGTGCAGCAATGGACGACCGGCGCCCTTCTGGAGAGCGGCCTCATCGACGATGAGACGCGGCAGTACCTCTTGGGCGCCGGTCCGCGCCCCGAGTCGGGCGAGCTTCCTGATCCGACCATCGTCACGGACGGGGTCGTCACCGTCGTCGTGGGACCCGACATGCGCCTGACGAGCGTCACGGTCGAGCACCTCGAGGAGCCGGCGGCGATCGGCCCCGCGACCGTACGGGCAGTCAACCGGGCACTTCTGATGGCGCGTGGCGGCGTCGAGGACGACCTCGATGCCCGCGCGGAGGAGCGCATCGCGGAGCTCGACGCAGAGCTGGACAGAATCCATGCGAACCTGGACGGCCTGGACCGCCAGCTCGACGAGATCGACCGCAGCCTCTAGTCGTACAGGCAGTCATTCAGGCGATTTGGGCTCTTGGAGGGCTGCGGCGTAAAGTGGCGTGTCGGTCACCCATGTCATGGGTGGACGCGGCCATGCCCGGGCTGTCAAGCGGGGCGAGGCCGAATCAGCGAACGATCGGGAGTGTATGGCGAAAAAAGAGGGTGCCCTCGAACTGGAGGGGACTGTGGTCGAGGCGCTGCCGAACGCGATGTTTCGCGTGGAGCTGGCCAACGGTCACCGGGTCCTCGCCACGATCTCAGGGAAGATGCGGCAGCACTACATCCGCATCCTGCCAAGCGATCGCGTCGTCGTGGAGCTCTCGCCGTACGACTTGACCCGAGGACGGATCGTCTACCGACACCGGTAAGCGACCGACCACCGCAACAGCCCGCGAACTGCGGGACACCCTGGCAGGTGCCCCGCGACGAAAGAAGAAGGAAGAGCTCGCATGAAGGTTCAGCCGAGCGTCAAGCGCATGTGCGACAAGTGCAAGGTGATCCGCCGGCACGGACGCGTCATGGTGATCTGCGACAACCCTCGCCACAAGCAGCGGCAGGGCTGACGCACTCTGCGCCATCCGGCTTCGGTCGGGCGGCGCGCCGGGGATGTCGGATCGCATCGCCCCGGTAACACCGCGCAAGCGGTGACAACTAGTACAGCGTGAACGCACATGGAGTCGTAAGACTCCTTGAACCCTCGGGCGAAGGCCGAGGCCCCACCAGGGGAACGCGTCACGTCCAGCACCTTCGCGGTTCACGACCGGACGCACTCCCTGTGCGCCAGAACCGAAAACGAGAGGCATACGCCAACATGGCACGTCTTATCGGCGTCGATCTCCCGCGCGAGAAGCGCTTGGAGATCGCGCTTACCTACATCTTCGGCATCGGGAAGACCCGCGCTGCCGAGACGCTCAAGGCCACCGGCATCTCCGGGGACATCCGAGTACACGCACTCACCGACGAGCAGATCGTCTCACTGCGTGACCACATCGAGGCCAACTACGAGACCGAGGGCGATCTTCGCCGCGAGATTGCGGCCGACATCCGTCGCAAGATCGAGATCGGTAACTACCAGGGTCGTCGCCATCGCAGCGGCCTGCCTGTCCGTGGCCAGCGCACGCGGACCAATGCCCGTACTCGTAAGGGCAGGAAGAAGGCGGTCGCGGGCAAGAAGAAGGCCCGCTGACCCCCCGGTCCGCGTGAGATCCCAGGAGAGATAAAAAACACATGGCTACAGCAGGCCGCAAGACGACGCAGGCCAAGACAAAGGTCCGTCGCAAGGAAAAGAAGAACATTGTCGCCGGTCAGGCGCACATCAAGAGCACGTTCAACAACACGATCATTGCGATCACCGATCCGACTGGTGCGGTGATCTCGTGGGCGTCGGCCGGCACCGTGGGCTTCAAGGGCTCCCGCAAGTCGACCCCGTACGCCGCGCAGATGGCCGCTGAGGCGGCCGGTCGTCGTGCCATGGAGCATGGCATGAAGCGCGTCGACGTGTTCGTCAAGGGACCCGGCTCCGGCCGCGAGACCGCTATCCGTTCGCTCGGGGCCATCGGCCTCGAGGTCGGTGCGATCTCCGACGTGACTCCCGTGCCTCACAACGGTTGCCGCCCGCCGAAGCGCCGCCGCGTCTGACCTCCCGACTCTTCTACACAAAGGACTAACCAACGATGGCCCGCTACACAGGCCCTATGACCCGGAAGTCGCGCCGACTCGGCACTGACCTCGTCGGGAATGACAAGTCGTACGAGAAGCGTCCCTACCCGCCCGGCATGCATGGCCGGGGCCGGACCAAGGACTCCGAGTACTCCCAGCAGCTCAAGGAGAAGCAGAAGGCCCGCTTCGCCTACGGCGTGCTCGAGAAGCAGTTCCGCCGCTACTACGAAGAGGCGACGCGTTCGTCCGGCAAGACCGGCGACATGCTGCTGCAGATCCTCGAGTCACGTCTCGACAACGTCGTGTATCGCGCCGGCTTCGCGGCCACCCGCCGCCAGGCTCGCCAGCTCGTCGTGCATGGTCACTTCGTGGTCAACGGCCACAAGGTGAACGTGCCGAGCTTCCGCGTGAGCGCGATGGACATCATCGACGTCAAGCAGAAGTCGCTGACCCTTCACCCGCTCGTCGTGGCCCGCGAGGTCCATGGAGAGCGCGAGGTGCCGGCATGGCTCGACGCCCGTCCGAACTCCATGCGGATCCTCGTCCACCAGCTGCCGACGCGCGAGCAGATCGTCGTCGACGTCACCGAGCAGCTGATCGTCGAGCTCTACTCGAAGTAACGCCACGTGGCCGGAAGCCCTCGCGAGGGGGTTTCCGGTCGCAGCTGCGCTCCCTGGCCGTTCGCCATGGAACGCACCCAGACCCGGGCATCCGTCCGGGTCGACACCACCAGGCCGTCAAATAGTGGGCGGCCGGAAGGAATACGCACATGCTGATCGCACAGCGCCCGTCCCTGTCCGAGGAAGCGGTCTCCGAGTACCGCTCCCGGTTCGTCATCGAGCCCCTGGAGCCTGGTTTCGGCTACACGCTCGGTAACTCCCTGCGTCGCACCCTGCTGTCGTCCATCCCGGGCGCCGCGGTGACGAGCATCAAGGTCGAAGGCACCTCCCACGAGTTCTCGACGGTCGAGGGCGTGGTCGAGGACCTCACCGAGATCATCCTCAACCTCAAGGGCCTGGTCCTGTCGAGCGAAGAGGACGAGCCGGTCACGATGTACCTGCGCAAGGCAGGCGCCGGCGCCGTCACGGCCGCCGACATCGCCCCGCCCGCCGGTGTGGAGATCCACAACCCGGAGATGCACATCGCGACTCTCAATGAGAAGGGCAAGCTCGAGATGGAGCTCGTCGTCGAGCGTGGCCGTGGCTACGTGTCCTCGACGCAGAACAAGAACTACGACGCCGAGATCGGCCGGATCCCGATCGACTCGATCTACTCGCCGGTGCTCAAGGTGACCTACAAGGTCGAGGCGACCCGCGTCGAGCAGCGTACGGACTTCGACCGCCTCGTGGTCGACGTCGAGACCAAGCCCGCCATCAGCCCGCGTGACGCGCTGGCATCGGCCGGCCGCACGCTCGTCGAGCTGTTCAGCCTGGCGCGCGAGCTCAACGTCGAGGCCGAGGGCATCGAGATCGGCCCGTCGCCGGTCGACGAGCAGCTCGCCGCCGACCTGGCCCTGCCGGTCGAGGAGCTGCACCTCACGGTCCGTTCATACAACTGCCTCAAGCGCGAAGGCATCCACTCCGTCGGTGAGCTCGTCTCCCGCAGCGAGCAGGACCTGCTCGACATCCGCAACTTCGGCTCCAAGTCCATCGACGAGGTCAAGCTGAAGCTGCACGAGATGGGCCTCTCGCTCAAGGACTCCTCGCCTGGGTTCGACCCGCTCGCCGCCCTCGACCGCTTCGCCGCGCTCGATGACGACGACGTCGACTACAGCGAGACCGAGCAGTACTGACGCANNGAGAACAAGAATGCCTACACCCACAAAGGGTCCTCGTCTGGGCGGTAGCCCGACGCACGAGCGGATGCTTCTCGCCAACCTGGCGAGCCAGCTGTTCGAGCACCGTCGCATCACGACGACGGAGACCAAGGCCAAGCGCGTACGTCCGCTCGCCGAGAAGCTCATCTCGAAGGCGAAGCGCGGTGACCTCCACGCGCGTCGGCTCGTGATGGCCACGATCACCAACCGCGATGTCGTCCACGTCCTCTTCACCGAGATCGCCCCGGCGCTCGCGGATCGTGAGGGCGGCTACACCCGGATCACGAAGGTCGGCAACCGCAAGGGCGACAACGCCCCCATGGCCGTCATCGAGATCGTGACCGAGTCGGTCGAGGAGGGTCGCAAGAACCGGGGTCGGGCCGCCAAGGCCGAGCCCGCGAAGGCTGCCAAGGCCGCTCCGAAGGCCAAGGCCGTGGAGGTCGAGGAGACCGAGCCGGTCGCCGAGGACGTCGAGGTCGAGGCGGCCGAGAGCACGTACGGCGAGGGCTCCTACGTCGGGGAGAACCCGCCGGAGGGGTACGACATCAAGGGCAACGCCGATTCGATGAAGTACCACACCCTCGAGTCGCCGTGGTACGGACGGACGATCGCCGAGGTCTGGTTCAACACGACCGAGGCTGCCGAGGCCGCCGGCTTCGTCCCCGCTGTGGCGGAGAAGGACGACGACGAGAAGTCCGAGTAGGTCTGATCTGATTCACCCACGAGGCGCTCCCGGGATCCGGGGGCGCCTCGTGCGTCGATAGAGTCGCGGCGGCAGGGACCGGAGGGAGGAGACCGACAGTGCGGATCGCGCAGCTCGCGAACTTCGTCGGGCCGACGTCCGGTGGCATGCGTCGCGCGATCGACCAGCTCGGCCAGCGGTACGTGGCAGCAGGTCACGAGCGGCTGCTGATCATCCCCGGTCCCGAGGACAGGGTGACGGAGAGCCCGGCGGGCATCGTCGCCCAGGTGCGTGGCGTACGGGTCACCGGCGGCTACCGGATCATCCTCGCCATGCGCGGCGTCCTCACGGCTCTCGAACAGTTCGCGCCGACCTCCGTCGAGGTCTCGGACAAGTGGACGCTCGCCGGCGTCGGCCCCTGGGCGCGTCGCCGGGGGGTGGGCAGCATCCTGTTCAGCCACGAGCGGCTCGACGACATGGCGTCGGACTTCCTGCGGTTCGGTGTACGTCCACTCGTGCACGTACGGAACCGTGCTCTCGCCAAGGACTTCGACCGTGTGGTCGTCACGACGAGCTACTCCGCGGGGGAGTGGGCCGGCACGAGCGCGCGGCTGGTCACGGTTCCGCTCGGCGTCGACCTCGAGACGTTCCAGCCGCCTGCCGAGCGATCGGACCCGGGGCCCGTGATCCGGCTGATCCACGCAGGACGCATGTCGCGCGAGAAGTACCCACAGCTGGCGATCGCCGCCACCGCTGAGCTCCGGCGCCGCGGCGCGCCGGTGGAGCTCACCGTCGCAGGCACGGGCCCGCACCTGGCGTGGCTTCGCGAGCAGGCCGAGGACGCGCCGGTGCGCTTCCTCGGCTACGTCGACGGACGTGACGAGCTGGCCCGCCTGTACGGAGCGGCTGATATCTCGTTGTCGGTGGCACCTACCGAGACATTCGGGCTGGCGGTGCTGGAGGCCCTGGCGTGCGGAACACCCGTTGTGACGGCCGACCAGGGCGGCGCCCGGGAGCTCGTCGACTCCAGCTGTGCGGACTGGGGAGCCCCTCGGGCGTCGGCGCTCGCCGACGCCGTGGAGCGGCTCCACGTACGGCTGGTGGCGGATCCGTACGCACTGCGTCAGGCGGCCCGCCGACGCGCCGAGCTGTACTCGTGGGACACCTCGGCGCAGCGCATGCTCGGCGTCCACGCCGAGGTCTCCGCCGCAGGGGCGTAGCGGTCAGGCCTTCCACTCCTCGGCGAGCAGCGCATAGCCGTACCCGTCCAGCCAGCGGCCTGACCGGTGCAGCGCCTCGGCCACGGCGTGCAGCTCCCGCCGCATCCCGACGCGCTCCATGAGTCGCCAGGACGGCGCGTTGTCGGCGAAGCACTCGGCGAGAACACGTCTCAGGCGGAGCCCCTCGAAGCAGATGCTGAGCATGGCTTCCACAGCCTCGGTCGCGAGGCCCTGACCGCCGTACGCGGGGTCGAAAGCCCACCCGATCTCGGCCTGCACTCCGCGTGCGGCGTCCTTGGCCTCCGTCTGCGCCCACGCGTCCTCGACGTTGAGGTAGAGGTCGCCGATGACGAGCCCGTTCTGCTCGACGGCCAGCGTCACGGCTTGCCGGTGTGGGTCGGCGAAGTACGCGTCGAAGGCCGCCTGGTCGGCTGGTGCAGTGGTGATCCAGTCGTACACGTCGGCCAGCTGCCGGTACCGCCAGATCGCGGCGGCGTCTTCAGGTGTGACCCGGCGGATCAGCAGGCGTTCGGTGAGGACCGGCCACGACAGGTCGTCGAGCGTTCGGGGCACCCGCTCAGTATGGCTACTCCTTCACCGCTCCACGGGCGGCGTTCATGATGCGCCGCTGGAAGATGAAGAACACGACCGCGACAGGGATGGGCATCAGGGCGCTGGCGTGGCAGCGAGACGGAGCTTCATGCGGGCGATGCGGCCACCGTCTATGGGACGCCGATCCCCTACCCCGCCGCCTGTCGGCCTCAGGCATGGTCGGCGGCCGCGGCGATCACGGTGCTGGGCGTCCTGGGGTGAGAACGACGGATCCCCGCCAGCAGTTGCTGACGGGGACCTTCGAGGTTGATCAGGCGATCAGATCAGGCCGGCGGTCTGGGTCACGGCGCGGTCGTACCGGGCCTGGACGTCTGTCCAGTTGACCACGTTCCACCACGCCTTGGCGTAGTCGGCCTTGACGTTCTTGTACTGCAGGTAGAACGCGTGCTCCCACATGTCGAGCTGGAGCAGCGGCACCTGGCCGGCGGGCAGGTTGCCCTGCTGGTCGTACAGCTGGTTGATGTTCAGGCGCCCGCCCAGCGTGTCCCAGACGAGCATCGCCCAGCCAGAGCCCTGGATGCCATTGGCAGTCTCGGTGAAGTGGCGCTGGAACTTGGCGAAGCCGCCGAACGTCTCCGCGATCCCGGACGCGAGCGACCCTGCCGGCTCGCCGCCGCCGTCGGGCGACATGTTCTTCCAGAACACCGAGTGGTTGATGTGTCCGCCGAGGTGGAACGCGAGGTCCTTCTCGAGCTTGTTCACGGCAGCGAAGTCGTCCTTGTCGCGCGCCTCGGCGAGCTTGTCGAGCGCGGTGTTGGCGCCCGCCACGTACGCGGCGTGGTGCTTGCTGTGATGCAGCTCCATGATCTCGCCGCTGATGTGCGGTGCGAGTGCTCCGTAGTCGTAGTCGAGATCGGGCAGCGTGTAGACGGCCATAGTGTCTCCTTCAAGGGTCGGTGTTTCGTCGGTGTCTGGGGTTCTCTGTCGTTCTATACCCATCTGATGGGCACAACCCTGTCCCAGGCCGGGCTATTCCGTCTGTCCTGGCGGGCGTTCCCGTCGCGGGAATGGGAGAAAGTGTTCACCAGACAGGGCCCCGACTATCACCTGGCGGACGGTCGGGTGTTCAATTCGGCTGTGCCAGCACTCCGCGTCACCGATCTCGTCAAGTCGTTCGGCGACAAGCGTGCGGTCGATGGGCTCTCCCTTCTCGTGGAGCCAGGTTCGATGTACGGGCTCGTCGGTCCCAACGGTGCGGGCAAGACGACGACCCTGTCGATGATCACGGGCCTGCTCCGTCCGGACGCGGGAAACGTCGAGGTACTGGGCCACGATGTCTGGTCCGATCCCGTCGCCGCAAAGGCGCTCATCGGGGTGCTGCCTGACGGGCTGCATGTCTTCGATCGGCTGAGCGGGCGGGAGCTCATCCGCTACGTCGCCCTGCTGCGCGGGCTGGAACGGCGCGTCGCCGAGACCAGGGCAGATGAGTTGCTGAGCGCCCTGGGTCTCGCCGAGGATGCCGAGCTGCTCGTGTGCGACTACTCGGCGGGCATGACGAAGAAGATCGGGCTCGCGTGCGCGCTCGTCCACGCCCCACGGCTGCTCATCCTCGACGAGCCGTTCGAGGCCGTGGATCCCGTCTCCGGTGACATGATCCGCCAGATCCTCAAAGCGTTTGTGACGTCCGGCGGCACCGTGCTGCTGTCCAGCCACGTCATGGAGGTCGTCGAGGCGCTGTGCGACTCGCTCGCGGTCGTGGCCCACGGCCGGGTACAGGCGGCGGGAACTCTCGACGACGTACGGCAGGGCGACAGCCTCACCGACAAGTTCCTGGACCTTGTCGGTGCCCGCCACCTCGAGTCGGAGTCGTTGGCGTGGTTGCACTCCTCGTAGGCCTCCGGTTCCGGCTGCTACGACGTAGCCTCGCCGGCGGAACTCGACAGCGGGCCGCGTTGACGGCAGTCGCGATCATCTCGTTGCTGTTCACCGCGCCCTTCTGCCTCGTCCTGATCGTCCTCAGCCGGACCGACCTGGTGGTGGCCAGGGCACTTACGGTGCTCATCGGCTTCGCGCTCATGATCGCCTGGATCTGGTTGCCCCTGTTCCTCACGGGCACCGACGACGCGCTGTCGCCTAGCCGGTTCGCGCTGCTGCCGGTGCGAGCGTCACGGCTCATCCCAGGGCTGTACGTCGCAGGCCTGCTCGGCCTCGGTTCCTTCCTGACGATCCTTGTGGGTATCTCCAGCGTGATCGGCTGGGCGAGGAGCCTTCCCGTCTTCATCGCCGGACTGGCCGGAATGATCCTCGGCGTTGTCACTGCGACGCTCCTTCCACACGTGCTCACCACGGCCTTCTCTGGAGCGCTCGGGTCACGACGGTTCCGAGACATCACGGGTCTCGCCATGGTCGTTTTTGCGGTCGGCATCACGGTCGTCCTGCAACTGGCCAGCTCGGCCATCAGCCGCTCCTCCGGCTCGGAAGCGGTGGTGGCCGCGCTCGACCACGCCGCGACCGTCCTGTCCTGGACCCCTTTCGGCGCCGCATGGGTGCTACCCGCCGACGTGGCTCAGGGGGACGTGGGGGCAGCACTTGGTCACGGCACCGTGGCCCTGGTGACGCTCGGTGCGCTGCTCCTGGGGTGGTGGGCGGCCCTGCGCCGCGCGCTCACGACACCGCTGGACGTCCCCGACGTCGTCGGCCGCGTGACCCGCGACAGTCTCGTCGACCGGTGGTTCTCGGGGTCGTCCACGGCCGTCGTCGCCGGACGGCTGCTGCGCTACTACCGCCGCGACCCGCGCCGACTGCTGTCGGTCTTCTCGATGATGCTCGCGCCGGTGCTCGTCGGTGTGTCCGTCGCCGGGGTGACCGCCGCTGGAGGCCACGCCGGGGGGATCTCGCTGCTGCTCGTCGCGCCGCTGCTCGGAATGCTCCTCGGCCCGACCTTGGCGTTCGACATCTCGTACGACGACAGCGCGCTGTGGACCCACATCACCACGTCGGTGAAGGGCTGGGAGGACAGGCTCGGCCGACTCCTGGGCTTCAGCACGGTCGCGCTGCCCATCGTGACCCTCGTCCTGCTCATGGGTGTCGTCGTCACCGGGTCCGATCATCTGATCCCGTTCGCCGCCGCGACGATCGCCGTGACCGGCGCCGCGCTCGGTGTCGGGTCGCACCTGGGCAGCATCATCCAGGTACCGGTGCCGCCACCAGGCAGCAACCCGTTCGGCAAGGGCTCCGGCGGAGGCCCGCTGTCGGTCGTCGTGAGCCTGCTGACCATCGTGCTCGCGCTCCTGGTCTCCGCGCCGGCGATTGTGGTCGGCGCCCTCTCGTACAGCGCCGTCTGGGCCCGGTACGCAGCGTTGCCGATCGCCCTCGCGACCGCTGGCGCCACGATCGCGTGGGGCGTGGTCATGGGTGGCCGGCGGCTCGATCGCCACTGGCCGGAGGTGCTCCGCGAGGTGACGTACAAGCGCTGAAACGGCCACGAGGGCACCGACCGTACGATCGGTGCCCTCGTGAAAGTATGTTGCGTCAGCTGTTGGGCGCTTCCGTGGCGTCCGGCGCCTTCTCTGCGACATCCGCGGCGCTGTCTTTGGCAGCCTCGGCGTCGCCGTCGAAGATGTCCTCGACCTTGTCCTTGGCGCCCTCGTAGAGCTCCCCAGCCTTGTCCTTAGCGTCCTCGAAGACATCCTTGGCGTCGTCGAGAAGTTCTGAGGCCTTCGCCTTCAGCTCATCAGCGAATCCCATGTGTGCTCCTTACGGCCTGGTGGTAACCGCCGACGACCGGCAGTTCATCCGAGTCAGTTCATAGCATGAGCGACGGGCCATCGGCGGTGCTTTGCAGAATCAGCGCCGCCGAACGGCTAACACCCGGAAGCCCTTGGCGCTCGCGACGCGCTGACAGTCCCAGCCCTGGTCCTCGAGCCAGGTCGTCAGCGAGTCGGCTCCCAGGTTCCGAGCGACGACCATCCGGGCGGTGCCCGCTGGGCGAAGCCGGTCGAGCCACGTGGTCAGGAGCTCGTGGAGGGCGGCCTTGCCGATCCGGATCGGCGGGTTGGACCAGATCTCGTCGTAGCGCTCGCCGGCCGGTACGTCCTGGGGCAGCGCCGTCGAGACCCGGTCGCCGATGCCGAGCCGGTCCGCGTTGGCCCGGGTCAGCGCGAGGGCGCGTTCGTTGACGTCGACCGCCGTGATCCGGGCCTCCGGGTCCGCCAGTCCGAGCGCGACCGTGAGCGGCCCGATGCCGCACCCGAGGTCGAGGAGCTGTACGGGACCGGCGGGCGGCTCCGTGGAGCGCAGCAGCATGGCCGTACCGAGGTCCAGGCCACCTCCGGAGAAGACCCCTCGCGAACTCTCGAGCTCGACGTCGGCCTCCCAGAGCCGCATGGGGACGCGGAACGTGTTGGCCTTGCCAGTGGGGGTCTCGAAGTAGTGGCTCATGCTCGCTCCTCGCGCAGGCTGCGGGTCGTCCTGGCCTCGGCGGCGCGCGCGGCGAGCTCGGCGTCGGCCGGATAACCGACCTCCTCGAGGGTCAAGCCATGAGCGGGCAGCACGGTGACGTCATTCGCGCGTTCCGTGCGCGTGAGCAGACCCTGCAGCCACGTACGGTCCTTGCGTCCGGCGGCGACAGCGGTCAACGCTCCCATCAGTGAGCGCACCATCGAGTGGCAGAACGCATCCGCCTGGACGGTGACCTCGATCGTGCGGTCTCCGAGCCGTACAGCCTCGACGCGCTGCAATGTGCGGATCGTCGTCGCCTGGTCGCGGCGCTTGCAGAACGCGGCGAAGTCGTGGAGCCCGATCAGATCCGCGCCCGCGTCGGCGAGGAGGGAGACGTCCAGCGGCTCGGGATGTCGTACGACCTGGTAGCGGCGCAGCGGATCCGCATCAGCCGGGTCGTCCCACAGCCGGTACACGTAGCGACGCCAGATCGCCGAGAACCGGGCGTCGAAGCCGTCAGGCGCCCGGGTCACGCCTCGTACGGCGATGTCGGCGGGGAGCGCGCGCGGCAGTCGGTGGGCGAGGACCGCGCCAGTGTCACGCATCTCGGAACGTCCCGTCTCCGTCGTCGCGGGAAGGTCGACGTGGACGACCTGGCCGCGGGCGTGAACGCCGGCGTCCGTACGGCCGGCGCACGTCAGGCGGGGTGGCTCGTCGAGGGAGAGGATGCGCCCGACCCAGCCGGCGAGATCCCCCTCGACGCTGCGCTGTCCGGGTTGCGCGGCCCAGCCGATGAAGGCGGTGCCGTCATAGGCGATGTCGAGCCGCCAACGGACAAGGTCGGTACTCATCGGCGGTAGCACAGGTCGTACACCGCCCTGCCTGCAGCGATCCCGCGGGCCTCGTACTTGGTCATGGGCCGCTCGTCGAAGCGGGGCGCCCAGCCGTCGTACATCGCAGTGAGCGGCGACGCGTCGAGCACGTCGCGCATCGCGAGCGCGTAGTCCTCCCAGTCGGTCGCCACGCGGAACAGGCCGCCGGGCCGGAGGCGATCCGCGATGAGCACGCAGGTCTCCGGGGAGATCAGGCGTCGCTTGTGGTGCCGCGACTTGTGCCAGGGGTCAGGGAAGAACGCGTGGACGGCGTCGAGGGATGCCGGCTGTACGAGGTGGCGCAGACCCTGTACGCCGTCTGCGAGCACGACGCGTGCGTTGGTGAGGCCCTGCGCGGCGAGCTTGCCCACGGTCGACGCGATCGACGGTTCGAAGACCTCGAAGCCGACGATGTCCATGTCCGGATGAGCCGCCGCGGTCGCCACGAGCGAGTCGCCGTTGCCGGCCCCGATCTCGGCGATGAGCGGAGCCGTACGAGCGAAGATCGCCGACCAGTCCAGCGGCACCTGAGGCGCCACGGAGGTGGACATGGAGTCGCGGAGGATGTCGACGAGGTAGGTGTCGCGGTGGTCGCGCCATGCGCGCTGCTGTGACGGGTTCATGCGGGCGCTGCGGCGGACGAAGCTCACAACGTCCCGATGCGGACGGGCCTCGGCACTCACCACGCGCGACACCCTATCCAGCGGGCGGCCCTGACCGCAGGTTGCACCGTGCCGGGGTAGG
The DNA here is from genome assembly GCA_003158895.1 of Propionibacteriaceae bacterium. Taxonomy (GTDB): domain Bacteria; phylum Actinomycetota; class Actinomycetes; order Propionibacteriales; family Propionibacteriaceae; genus Fen-668. Next base: position 33,619 of record PMLO01000024.1, on the reverse strand, counting down.
ACTGGGGCTGCCCATGACGCGCCAGAGGCTGCCGGCCGTGTTCACTGGTATCAGGAAGGGCGCGCCACTCTGGCGCGGGACACATGCGTACCTTGCTCAATCTCATCTGGCTGGTCTTCGGCGGGCTCTGGCTCGCGATCGGCTACTTCGTCTTCGGACTCCTCGCCTGCGTGCTGATCGTGACCATCCCGTTCGGGGTTGCATCGCTGCGGATGGCCAAGTACGCGTTGTGGCCGTTCGGCAGCGCGGTCGTCGAGAAGCGCGGTGCCGGTGCGGGATCGGCGATCGGCAACGTGATCTGGTTCCTCGTCGCCGGTGTGTGGCTGGCCATCGGGCACGTCGTCACGGCGCTGGCCCAGACCATCACGATCGTCGGCATCCCGGTCGCATTGGCGAACATCAAGATGATCCCGGTGACCTGCTTCCCCTTCGGCAAGGAGATCGTCCCTCGCTCGAGCCTCGCCCCCGGCCAGCGCCCCCTGCACTCCTTCTGACCTGCCACCGGACAGGCAGAACCGCGACCGGACATGCATCGAGATGCCTGTCCGGTCGTGTATGGGTGCCCGTGCAGGGGGACCGACGTGAAGGACACGGCCCGGCCCGACTAGCGTGATCCCTCGCGAAGGGAGTGCTTGTGAGCTCGTACGGGTATGTCTTCACCTCCACGGTGCTGACGTTGTGGGTGATTCTTGACCCGCCAGGGTTGCTGCCCGTGTTCCTGGGGCTCACCCGCAGGATGTCCCCGCGGCATCGGAATGTGGCCGCGCGACGGGCGACGCTCGTCGCACTCGCCGTCACCGGGCTGTTCGGCATGTTCGGGCGGTTCATCCTCGACTACCTGCACGTGTCGGTGGGTGCGCTCCAGATCTCGGGCGGCCTGCTCCTGCTGCTCGTCGCGCTCCAGCTGCTCACAGGACACTTCGACGAGTCCCCCTCCGATGATGCCCCCGAGTCCAACGTGAACGTGGCGATCGTGCCGCTGGGGACGCCGCTGCTCGCCGGCCCAGGTGTCATCGTGGCGATCATGATCGCGGTGCAGTCGGAGTCGACGCTGCTCGGCTACGTCGTCGTCGCCGTGGCGCTGCTCACCGCGATGCTCGGCGTGTACCTCACGCTGCGGTTCGCCGAGGTCATCCGCCGTGTGCTCAAGGAGGCCGGCATCACGCTGCTGACCCGCATCGCAGGCCTCGTCCTGAGCGCCATCGCGGTACAGATGATGGCCGACGGCGTCATGGGTTTCATGGGGCGCTGACCGTACAGAAGAACGTACCTAACGGGACCCGCGGTGCGGGCCACGCGCATGGCTCAGGCCGCAGCAGTCGCAGTCGGTACGTCCTTGTGACGCAACGGCCCTCAAGACGCGAAGCACGTCGTCCGGGTGGTGCATCACGTCCTCCCATGAGAAACGGAGCACCACCCAGCCCGCGACGACGAAGCTGTTGTAGCGGCGCGCGTCCCGTACGAGTGCCCGGCGGGATCCGTGCCACTCGAAAGAGTCGGCCTCGAGGATGATCCTGCGATCGACGTCGACGAGGTCGGGCTTCCCGATGAAGTGCTCCGCGTGCAGGGGGACGTGAAGCCTGACGTTGAGGCCGGCAATCATCGCCAGGCGACGCAGCTCGGTTTCGAAAGGGTTCGCTGACAGTCCGTTCGCGCTGGCAGCCACGCGGCGAGCCTGGCCGCTCCCCGGCCCACGGAGGGTCGCCACGAACGCCCGCAGCGACGACGGGGTCTCCGCGTGGGAACGCAGTACCGAGTCGGCGATCGCGAGCGACTCGTCCTCAGGCAGGGACCGCAGACAGTCGGCGATGGTGCGCCTCATCGACGTCGCGGGACCGTCGATGTCGGACGGTTCGAGCTCCGCCCGATGCACCTGGACGCCTCGTCGCTGCCCGACCGCGACGTGGCGGTTCTTCGGAACGGTGACCTCGGGGAGCGTGGGTGGGGACTTCTGTTCCCAGCCATGGAACTGGGCCGCGCTGCGATGGGAGAGCACCGCGGACAGACGGGCCGCGGTGCGCAATGATGCGTCGGCGTGGGGCAGTCGTACCGGCCACGCGCATCGAGCACGAGGTCCCCCGAAGCCACGAGACGTCGGATCCCCGCCTGACTGCAGCGGCGGCTCAGGGCGGACCAGGTGGCGACGCCACCCAGTCGTTCGAGCACCTCCACCGCGGACACAGGTCAAGCGTGGACCGTCCCCGTGGCGCTGCGGGGAGGTTATGCACAGGCTCACGCCGGCACGGGTCCAGAGGAACGTACCGATCTGCCCTCTCGTCGCAGCGTCACGAGGGGGCGCAGGGACGAGTGGGCGCGATAGGTACGTTCGTCTGTACGGACTCAGCTGTGGTGCGCCTTGACGGCCTCGTCGACGAGGTTCTGGGGCATCTGCTCGTAGCCGTGGAAGGTCCGGGTGAACGAGCCGGAGCCGTGAGCGAGGCCACGGAGGTCGATCGCGTACCGGCTGAGCTCGCTCGCGGGGATGAGCGCCCGGATCATCGCGTGGTGGGCGTCGTCGGAGTCGGTGCCGAGCACGTGGCCTCGGCGGCCGGAGACGTCGGTCATGACCGCGCCCATGTACTCCTCGCCGACGGTCACGACGACCTCGTCGATCGGCTCCAGCAGCGTCACAGTCTTCGCGTTCGCCGCCTCACGCAGGCCCAGCGAGCCTGCCGTCTGGAACGCCATGTCGGACGAGTCCACCGAGTGGGACTTGCCGTCGACCAGCGTCACCCGTACGTCCACCAGCGGGTAACCGGCGAGCACGCCCTTCTCCAGCTGACCCCGGACGCCCTTCTCGACGGACGGGATGAACTGGCGCGGTACGGCACCGCCGACGACCTTGTCGACGAACTCGAAGCCCGCGCCGCGGTCGAGCGGCTCGATCTCGAGCTGGCACACCGCGTACTGGCCGTGGCCGCCCGACTGCTTCACGTGGCGGCCCTGGGCCGACGCCTTCGCGATGAACGTCTCGCGTAGCGGCACCTTCAGCTCCTCGGGCTCGACCTTCACGCCATAGCGCTGGACGAGGCGGCCGAGGAGCAGGTCGACGTGGCCCTGGCCCATCGTCCAGAGAACGATCTGGTCGGTCTCGACAGTGCGCTCCAGCCGTACGGTCGTGTCCTCGACCGCGAGCCTGGCCAGCGCACCGGGCAGCTTGTCCTCGTCGTTGCGCGACGCGGCACGGATGGCGACGGGCAGCAGCGGCTCCGGCAGGTTCCACGGCTCGACGGTGGCCGGTCGATCCTTCGCGGACAGCGTGTCCGCGGTCTCGGCCTTGGAGAGCTTCGACACGTACACGAGCTGGCCGGCGATCGCGACCTCCACGGGCGTCGTCTCGATCCCGGACGGCACCGACAGCGGTCCCACCCGCTCGTCGTCGTCGTGGTCGGGGTGTGCGGGGTCGGCGGCACCGGTGAACAGGCTGCGGTGGCCCGAGACGTGGACGACGTCGTCGACCTTCAGCGTGCCGTTGTAGATGCGTACGAGCGACAGGCGGCCCGCGAACTGGTCGGACGTGGTGCGGATGACCTCGGCGACGAGAGGGCCGCTCGGGTCGCCGGACAGCGACTCGAGCTCCTTGCCGTTGGGTGCCGCGACGCGGAGCCGGTGCGTGCCGGGCTGCGGGAACGAGTTCTCGATCACGGTCAGCAGCTGGTCGGTGCCGATCCCGTTGAGGGAGTTGATCGGTACGACGGGGTGGAAGCGGCCATGGAGGATTGCGGTGAGCAGGTCGGCGAGCAGCTCGTTCTCCTTGAGCTCGTCACCTTCGAGGTAGCGGTCCATGAGATCGGCGTCCTCGGACTCCTCGATGATCCCCTCGATGAGCTCGGAACGGTACTGCTCGATGATGCCCAGCTCGGCCGCGTCGGCGGCTCGCGTCACGAGGCTGCCCGAGCTGTAGTCGTGGACCTGCTGCGAGACCAGCGACAGGTTGCCGGTGATCTGCCCGCCGGACACCAGCGGTACGTATCCGGGCTGTACGGACTTGCCCAAAACCGACTGCAGGTCACCGAGCGCCACGTCGAACGTGGTCCGGCCGTCGTCGAGCTTGGTCACCACGATGGCGCGCGGCATGCCGACAGCGGCGCACTCGTGCCACAGCGCGGCGGTCGCCGCGTCGATGCCGTCACCGGCCGCGACCACGAACACGGCCGCATCGGCGGCACGCAGGGCCGCGCGGAGCTCGCCCACGAAGTCGGGATGCCCCGGCGCATCGAGCAGGTTGAGAACGATGTCACCCGTACGGAACGCCGCCAGCTGCAGCGCCGAGCTCCGTTCCAGGTCCTCCTTCTCGCCTCGGTAGCTGGCCACGTTCGTGCGCACTAGGTGCTCGAACAGGGTTGTCTTCCCGGAGCCACTGGAACCGACCAGGACGACGTTGCGGATGGCCGACGGATCATCGATACGCGCAAGCGGTGCGTTCGTCTTCGAACTCATGCTCGGGAAGATACACGGCCCACCCACTGGCCGTGGCACGTACCCCACAAGGGCGCGCACACCTCTCATCGCGCGCTCTAGAGTGACGAGCATGAGCACCCCTGTCCTCGCGCTGGTCGCGAACGCGGTAGACGGCACGGTCAGCACGTTCCGGATCGCGGACGGCCGCCTGGAGCGGTTGGCGGTGAGCGCCGTCGGACCGGGCTGCTCGACGCTCGCCATCGACCCGGAACGGCACCTCCTGTACTCCGGCGCCAAGCCTTCGTCGATCGTGACCAGTTCTCTCGACACCACGACAGGAGCGCTGACCACCTGGGACGAGATGACGGTGCCGGGCTCGCCGACGTACCTCACGCTCACGCCGCACGGCGACCGACTGCTCGGCGTGTTCTACCACGAGGGGTACGGGATGTGCTGGCGGGTGGACAACGGTCACCTCGGGGATCCGTCACCGGCGGTCTTCCACGCCAGCTCGCACAGCGTCGTCGTCACCAAGGACACGCGGCATGCGTACCTGGTCTCCCTCGGCGAGGACGCCGTGATCCGGTACGAGCTCGGCCGGGACGGCGCACTGACCAAGGGCATCCCCGCGGCCGCGCCGGCGGGATCCGGCCCGCGACACGTCGTACTCAACGCCGCAGAGACCAGCGCGTTCGTCGTGACGGAGTTCTCCGGCGAGGTGCTCCACTACGCCCGTGACAGCGCCACAGGGGAGCTGACGCTCACGTCGCAGCAGTCGATCGTCGATCCCTCGGCTGGGCTGACCCACAGCCGGTACGGCGCCGATCCGGCGGCTGAGCACCTCATCTGGGGCGCGGACGTCCAGCTGGCGTCGGACGGTCGGTGGGCCTGGGCGAGCGAACGCAGCGCGTCCACGATCGCCACGTTGCCCCTGGGGCTGAGCGGGGAACCGGGGCCCGCGACGGCGTTCACCCCGACGGAGCCACAGCCTCGTGGCTTCGGCGTGACGCCTGATGGCAAGTACCTGCTGGCGGTGGGGGAGCGGTCGACGACGGCGACCCTGTACGAGATCGGGGCTGATGCCCAGCTGACCGCGGTGGATCGTCAGGAGACGGGTAACGGGGCCAACTGGGTACGGTTCGTGTAGCCGACGTTTTGCCGTTCCGTTGCCCCGGCGGTAGTGTTAGCGGCTGTTGTGCCCGGTGTATTCGACCCGTGGCGCCCGCAGTCTGGATAGCTCAAGCGAGAGATTGGTTCGACCCGTGTCTACGTACAGCCCGAAGCCTGGCGAGATCACCAGGAACTGGCACGTCATCGATGCCCAGGACATTGTCCTCGGTCGCCTCGCTACGACTGCCGCAACCCTCCTGCGTGGCAAGCACAAGCCCACGTACGCGCCACACGTCGACACCGGCGACTTCGTCGTCATCGTCAACGCGTCGAAGATCGCCCTGACGGGGTCGAAGCGCACCACCAAGATGGCGTACCGCAGCACGACCCGTCCGGGCAGCCTCAAGGCCGTTCCGTACGGCGAGCTGCTGGACAAGGATCCCCGCAAGGCTGTCGAGCGCGCAGTCTGGGGAATGCTCCCGAAGAACAAGCTCAGCCGTCAGTTGCTGGGCAAGCTCAAGGTCTACTCAGGCCCCGAGCACCCGCACGCTGCGCAGCAGCCCAAGCCGTACACGATCACCCAGATCGCCCAGTGAGATTGAGGAACTGCCAGTGTCTGTGACCGAAATCGTCGAGCCCGAGGGCGAAGAGATCGCCTCCTTCACCGACGAGAGCGACCGTGAGATCGCGTACCGCGCTGAGGCTGTCCCCTCGAGCGCGTCCCCCTCGAGCCGCCCGGCTGTCGTCACCAAGACCGGTGGCACCGGCCGTCGCAAGGAAGCGGTCGCCCGCGTCCGGCTGATCCCGGGTACGGGGACGTGGACGATCAACGGCCGCACCCTCGAGGACTACTTCCCGAACAAGGTGCACCAGCAGATCGCGACCGAGCCGATGGAGACCGCGGCGGTTGCCGGGTCGTACGACGTCATCGCCCGCATCAACGGCGGCGGCGTGACCGGTCAGGCCGGCGCCCTGCGTCTCGGCGTGGCCCGTGCGCTCAACGCCGCCGACGCCGAGGCCTCGCGCCCCGCGCTGAAGAAGGCCGGCATGCTCAGCCGCGACTCCCGGATCAAGGAGCGCAAGAAGGCTGGTCTCAAGAAGGCCCGCAAGGCTCCTCAGTACAGCAAGCGCTGATCAAAGGACGCCCCTGTCATGGGTCGTCTCTTCGGTACTGACGGTGTGCGCGGGGTCGCCAACGGCGACCTCACGGCCGAACTTGCGCTCGACCTGTCCGTCGCGGCTGCCCACGTCCTCGGAGAGGCTGGCGCGTTCGCGGGCGGGCGTCGGCCGCGGGCTCTGGTCGGTCGTGACCCGCGTGCCTCCGGGGAGTTCCTCGAAGCCGCTGTGGTGGCAGGACTCGCGAGCGCCGGCGTCGATGTCGTACGGGTTGGCCTCGTCCCCACCCCCGGAGTCGCCTACCTGGTCGCCTCGACGGGTGCCGACCTCGGTGTGATGCTCTCGGCCTCGCACAACCCCATGCCCGACAACGGGATCAAGTTCTTCGCGCGCGGCGGTATCAAGCTCGACGACGACCTCGAGGACGCCATCGAGCTGCGGATGGGCGAGACGTGGCAGCGTCCGACCGGCGCCGGTGTGGGCCGCGTCACGGACGACCCGGGCCTGGTGGACGCGTACATCGCCCACCTCGTCGCGTCGCTCGGCGTCGACGCGAGCCTTGAGGGCGTGACGATCGTCATCGACTGTGCCAACGGGGCGGCCTCGACGACGGCACTCTCCGCGTTCGCCGCGCAGGGCGCCACCGTGATCGGCATCCACCACACGCCTGACGGTCTCAACATCAACGACCGCTGCGGCTCGACCCACATGGACGACCTGCAGAAGGCCGTCGTGAAGCACGGCGCCGACCTCGGCATCGCGCTCGACGGCGACGCGGACCGCTGCCTCGCGGTGGACGCGACAGGGGCGCTCGTGGACGGCGACCAGATCCTCGCGATCCTCGCGGTCGCGATGCGAGAGAGCCACGAGCTCCAGTCCGACACCGTCGTGGCGACCGTGATGAGCAACCTCGGCTTCCTGCACGCGATGAGGGCCCAGGGGATCCGGGTGGACCAGACGAAGGTCGGCGACCGGTACGTGCTGGAGTCGATGAACGCCAACGGCTTCACCCTCGGCGGCGAGCAGTCGGGCCACGTGATCATGAGCGAGTTCGCGACGACCGGCGACGGCGTGCTGACAGGGCTGCACCTGACCGCGCGCATGGCTCGTACAGCCACGTCACTCGCCGACCTGGCCGAGGTGATGACGCGCCTGCCGCAGGTGATGATCAACGTGCGTGGCGTCGACAAGCTGCGCGCCGGGTCCGACCTTGAGATCAAGGTGGCCGTGAGCGCCGCGACGAAGCGGCTGGGCGACTCCGGGCGGGTGCTGCTGCGGCCGTCGGGTACGGAGCCAGTCGTACGCGTCATGGTGGAGGCGACCACGTTCGACGAGGCCCAAGAGGTCTGCGAGGAGCTCGCCGGCATCGTCAAGGCTCGGGTCAGCCTGGCATGACCCCCCGGCAGCGCCTCGTCGGCACGGTCGCGGGGACGCTGCTCGCGGTCGCAGGGCTCGTGTTCGCCGTACTGGGAATCTCCTACGCGTATGCGGGCCTCAGCGAGCCGGACGTCGGAAGCCTCCTCCTCGGCCTCGGCGGGGTGACGGCGGTCATCGGCGTCGCTCTTGTCGGTGGCGGGTGCGCGGTCGTCGTTCGGGCACGCCGCAAGAGCTCATGAAGCTTCCGTACCAGGTCCCGCCCGGTTTCGCCGCACAGGCGCCTCTGGATCCGGACCGAGCCTCCTTCGCTCGGCGCCTCCCGCAGCTGGCCGACCGGATCACAGACGAGTGGGCCCTGTCGTACGACGGTGAGCCGAGCTTCGGGTACACCGGACTCGTCATGCCGGTACTCACCGACGCTGGTCGCCGAGGGATGCTGAAGATCGGCCTCATCGATCCGGAGTCCTACGGTGAGCCGGTCGCGCTTCAGCTGTGGGCAGGTCGGGGAGCCGTCGAGCTGTGGACCGCAGACCCTCGGCGCGGAGCCACGCTCATGGAGCGGCTGGGGCCCGGCGACCTCACCAGCATCGACGTCCTGGAAGCCTGCGAGGTCGTCGGTGAGCTGTACGGTCTGATCCACCGTCCGTCGAGCCCCCGTTTGACCGACCTGCGGGAGCTGCTCGGCCCCTGGCTCGACGACGTCCGTGCGCTCCCTCGAGACGCCATGGCATCACGGTTCGTCGAGCAGGCGCTCGCTGCGGCTCCCCGCCTTCTGGCCGAGGAACCGAGCGCCGTCATCCACGGTGATCTCCACTACGAGAACGTCCTTCGCGGCGAGCGCCGGCCCTGGCTCGTCATCGACCCGAAAGGCTTGGCCGGCGATCCCGCGTACGAGCTCGCCCCGATGCTCTGGAACCGCTGGTCCGAGCTCGGCGACGACCCGGGCGCGGGCATCCGGGAACGCTTCTACGCGCTGGTCGATGCATCGGGGCTCGACGAACGCCGCTGCCGGGACTGGGTGGTCGTGCGGTCGGTCATCAACGTGTCCTGGGCGCACGTCGCAGCGGCCGGTCGTCCGCTGAGCGACTCCCAACGCGAGTCGACCACGAGGAACATCACCATCGCGAAGGCGATGCAGGACATCTGAGGACCTCGGGGTGCACCCCGGAACGTGGCGCGAATAGCCTGGTCGTATGACGATGGAGCCTTCGGATGTTGGACCCAAGTACGGGGGTCACCTGCCGGTGACCGAAGCGGACCGTGCGGACGCGATGGCACTGCTCGAGGCGGCGCGGACGCACGGCTACCTCAGCGCCGATGAGTACGAGAACCGCTCGGTGGCGGTCAGGTCGGCCGCGAACCGCGACGACCTCCGGCCGGTGACACGCGACCTCGCGAACGTCACGCACAACCCGGTCACCTACTCCCAGGTGCCGACCGCGAACGCCGTGGCGCGCCCGTCCGGTAACGCTCAGGACTCGATCGTCAAGGTCGGGTTCTTCAGCGGCGCCACGCTGGCGGGCAGATGGGACACCCCGAGTCAGCTGCACTGCTACGCCGCTTTCGGGGGCGTGGACATCGACGTCACGGACGCCGTCTGGACCTCCGACGAGATCGTCATCGACGCCTATGCGGTGTTCGGCGGCGTCAACGTCAAGGTGCCGGCAGGCGTCGAGGTCATCGACCACACGTTCGCCATCTTCGGCGGCACGTCCGTGAAGCGCACCACGCCCGGCAGCAAGCGGATCATCATCAAGGGCTTGGCCATGTTCGGCGGGATCGACGTCAAGGGACCGCACGCCGGCTAGGTGGGGCTCCTGAGCGCTCCTGCCTACGCGGCCGGCTGGTCGAAGCGTGCGCCGGCACGGTTCGAGGGCAGGAGGGTGAAGATGAGAATGAAGAGCCATCCCGCCGTCGGAATGAGTCCCAACAGACAGAACCATCCACTGAGGTTCGCGTCGTGGAGCCTTCGCAGGAGGAGAGCCAGCGTCGGTACGACCGTCGCCAGGAACCAGAGCAGGCCGACGACGAGCACGATGACAATGCCGGTATTGATCTGCAGGCCGTATCCACCGGTTCTGGCGGCCAGGAGCGACGGGATGTAGATCGACAGGACGATCGCCCCGACGATGCCGCTGACGAGCGACCACCACCAGTACTCGCTCCGGCTGGCACGGCCGCTGAACGTCGCGTACTTCTGCCAGAACCGCTTGACGGCGATGGGGAAGGTGGCGCCGTAGTACGGCTGTGACAGCGACACGGGCGGAGTCGTCGGCGGGTGGGCGGTCATGTCGTTCTCCTAGGACGTCTGACCCGGTGGCGTCGAACGCGTCAGCGAGACTCAGAGCGATGCAACGCTACGCGCCTTGTCGGAGGCAGGTAGAAGAACACGGTCAGACCTTGCGGATCCGTACCCATTCGATGTTGTGCGCCAGTCCCTTGCGCAGTACGACCGTGGCGCGTCCTCGGGTCGGGCGAATGTTCTGCACGAGGTTGGGCCCGTTGATCGAGTCCCAGACGGCACCGGCGGTCTCGACCGCCACGTCCTCGGTGAGCTCCGCGAAGCGGGTGAAGTACGAGCTGGGGTCGCGAAACGCGGTCTCGCGGAGGTGGAGGAAGCGCTCGACATACCAGTTCCGGATCGCCCGCTCCGAGGCGTCGACGTACACCGTGAAGTCGAAGAAGTCACTGACGACGAGCGCTCCGGAGCCGTCCTTGCGGGGCCGCGGCGGCTGCAGCACGTTCAGGCCCTCGACGATGAGGATGTCGGGCTGGTTCACGGTGATCGTCTCGCCCGGCACGATGTCGTACACGAGGTGCGAGTAGACGGGCGCGGTCACGCCCTCCTCGCCGGACTTCACGTCGCGCACGAACCGTACGAGCGCGCGCCTGTCGTACGACTCGGGGAATCCCTTCCGCTCCAGCAGCCCCCGCCGCTCGAGTTCGGCGTTGGGGAGGAGGAAGCCGTCGGTCGTGACCAGGTCGACGGTCGCGCCCTCGCGGCGCAGCAGCTCGCGCAGCAGCCGAGACGTGGTCGACTTGCCGACCGCGACCGAGCCGGCCACGCCGATGACGAATGTCGTCTTGCGCTCCGACAAGCGCAGGAACTCGTTCTGGTCGCGATAGAGAAGGCCCTTGTGCTCGATGTAGAGGTTCACGAGCTCGGTGAGGGGCAGGTAGACCTGACGTACCTGATCGAGGTCGATCGGGTCGCCCGTGGAGCGGATGTTGGCGAGCGTCTGCTCGGACAGGTCGAGCTCGTGATGCCGTGCGAGCTCGGCCCAGTGGGCTCGGCGAAGGGTCAGGTACGGCCCGTACGGGTCGTCCTCCGGCTCGTCCATGTGCCACCTCCCGCCGGAACCCTCTCAAGCGCCGACCATGCCTGTCCATCCGACACGACAACGGATGGCATCTGTCCCGCGCCTTGGCGCGAAAGACCGGGCAGACACGCGGTGATAGACGGCCAGGATCACGACACCGTGGTCGCAACGTCGACCCCGTCGGAGCCTCGTCTGTGGGTCAGTTCATCGAGAACCGTGCGCAGTCGCGCAGGGAAGCCCTCGGGTACCTGCGTCGGGAGCTCTTCCACATCGAACCATGCGACTGCTTCGCTCTCGAGGCTGACCACGGGTACGGCGTCTACGTCGGCGAATGCCACATACCCCACATCCCAGTGGACCCGACACGCCCCGAAGCCACCGCTCAGCGAGTGGCGGTCGAGGTCCAGAGGCACACCGCCGAACGAACGGAGTTCGGTGATGCCACCCTCTTCGCGGGCTTCCCGGTAGGCCGCTGCGGCGACTGAGACGTCTCCAGGTTCCACGTGGCCGCCCAGCTGCACCCAGAACTGGCCCTTGCGGTGGAAGCAGAGAAGCACCCTGGACAGGTCGGGCGTGAGGACGAAGCAACTGCCGGTGAGGTGCTCCGGGCCACCATGTCGGGCGAGCGCCGGGTCGCCCGTCGTACGCACGAAGGACTCGTACTCACCTTTCAGCTGTCGCTGAGCCGGTGCCACCGGTGACCACGTGTCCAAGGCGGCGAGGATCTCGCGTGCGGGCGTCGCCATGGCTGGGCTCTGGATCACCTGGCCAGACTACCGACGCGAACCGTTCTCACCCCGGTGGTTCCGGGCACCGCCGGAGCGTGGGCGTCGGGGACAAGTAGAGTCCTGGCCATGTGCGGAATCATTGGGTACGTGGGCCCGAGACAAGCTCAGGACGTCATCATCGGCGGTCTGCGCCGTATGGAGTACCGGGGGTACGACTCCGCCGGCATCGCCGTCGTCGCTGATGCGGGCCTCGCGCTGGCCAAGAAGGCAGGCAAGCTCGCCAACCTCGTCGCGGAGCTCGCCGAGAGCCCGCTGCCGCCGTCCACCCAGGGCATCGGCCATACGCGCTGGGCTACGCACGGTGGTCCGACGGATGGCAACGCCCACCCGCACGCCTCGCAGACCGGCCGGGTCGCGGTCGTCCACAACGGCATCATCGAGAACTTCGCCTCACTGCGCGCGGATCTGGAGGCCGAGGGCGTTACCTTCGCCAGCGAGACCGACACCGAGGTCGCCGCCCAGCTGCTCGGCCGCGAGGTCGAGCGGGCGGGATCGCTCGTCGATGCGATGCGGGCCGTGTGCAACCGGCTCGAAGGCGCATTCACCTTGGTCGCGGTGGACGCGCTCTCCCCCGGCCGGATCGTCGCCGCCCGCCGCAACTCGCCGCTCGTCGTCGGCGTGGGCGTTGGGGAGATGTTCGTCGCCTCCGACGTCGCGGCGTTCATCGAGTACACCCGCGAGGCCGTCGAGCTCGGCCAGGACCAGGTCGTCGAGGTCACCCCTGACGGCTACGAGGTGACCAGCTTCACCGGCGAAGCGGCTCCCTCCCACCCGTACCACATCGACTGGGACCTCTCGGCTGCCGAGAAGGGCGGCTATGACTGGTTCATGAGGAAGGAGATCTTCGAGCAGCCGCGCGCCGTCTCTGACACGCTGCTCGGGCGCCTCGACGGCGAGGGCCGGCTCGTCCTCGACGAGATCCGCATCGACGACGCCGAGTTGCGCCGCGTCGACAAGATCGTCATCGTCGCGTGCGGGACCGCGTTCTACGCCGGAATGGTCGCGAAGTACGCCATCGAGCACTGGACGCGCGTGCCCTGTGAGGTCGAGATCGCCTCCGAGTTCCGCTACCGAGACCCGATCATCACCCCGACCACGCTCGTCGTGACGATCTCCCAGTCGGGCGAGACCGCCGACACGCTCATGGCCATCCGGCATGCGCGGGAGCAGCACGCGAAGGTCATCGCGATCTGCAACACGAACGGCGCGACGATCCCTCGCGAGTCGGACGCAGTCATCTACACGCACGCCGGACCCGAGATCGGGGTTGCCTCGACGAAGGGCTTCACCACTCAGATCGTCGCCTGCTACCTGCTCGGGCTGTACCTGGCGCAGGTCAAGGAGACCAAGTACGGCGACGAGATCCGCGACCTTCTCAGCGAGCTGGAGCAGCTTCCGGCGAAGATGCAGCACGTGCTCGACGGCCTCGACCAGATGGCCGGTCTTGCCCGGGACTTCATCGGCTGCAAGTCCTTGCTGTTCCTCGGCCGCCACGTCGGCTACCCCGTCGCGCTCGAGGGCGCGCTGAAGCTCAAGGAGCTCAGCTACCTGCACGCGGAAGGCTTCCCGGCGGGCGAGCTGAAGCACGGTCCGATCGCGCTCGTCGAGGACGGTCTGCCGGTGTTCGTCGTCGTGCCTCCGCAGGGACGTGACCAGCTGCACGACAAGGTCGTGTCGAACATCCAAGAGGTACGGGCTCGGGGTGCGCTCACTGTCGTACTGGCCGAGGAGGGCGACGACGAGGCTCGGCCGTACGCCGACATCTTCGTCGAGCTGCCCAAGGTGCCCACGCTGTTCCAGCCGCTCGTCGCGGTGATCCCGCTCCAGTTCTTCGCCTGCGAGCTGGCCACGCTGCTCGGACATGACGTCGACCAGCCGCGCAACCTCGCGAAGTCCGTCACGGTGGAGTGATGATCGTCGGGATCGGCGTCGATGTGTGCGACATCAGCAGGTGGCGCGAGATGGTCGCGCGTCGGCCCGGCGCCGTCGACCGGCTGCTGACCCCCGCCGAGGCGACGCTCAACCACACCTCTCAGGCCGGACGGTTCGCCGCCAAGGAGGCGTTGGCGAAGGCGCTCGGCGCCCCCGGAGGGCTCGGCTGGCAGGACGCTGAGGTCGTCGTCGACACACTGGGGCGGCCGTCGTTCCGGCTCACCGGCACCGTCGCTGCGCGTGCCGAGGAGCTCGGCGTCACCCACGTACACCTCTCCATCACCCACGACAGCGGAATCGCGTCGGCGTTCGTGATCTGCGAGGCGCTCTGATGTTGCCGATCCACACGGCCGGGCAGGTACGCGCCGCGGACGCCGCCGCGATGGGCGTGCTGCCCGACGGCGAGCTCATGCAGCGGGCGGCGAGAGGCTTGGCGGACGTTCTTCGCGAGGAGCTGGCCGACCGAACTTCGAGCGTGTTGCTGCTTGTCGGGCCTGGAAACAACGGCGGAGATGCGTTGTACGCAGGGGCCATGCTCGCCACGCGCGGCGTGTCCGTCAGCGCGTGGCGGGCGTCGGACTCGTGCCACATGGGTGGCTGGGAGTCGTTCGTGGACGCGGGTGGTCGCGAGGTCGACCACGCGCGGGCCCGGGGTCTGCTCGGCTCCGCGGGGATCGTCGTCGATGGCGTGTACGGGGTCGGGGCGCGGGCGGGTCTCCCGGAGCCGGTGACTTCGCTGGCGGCTGCCTGCCGGGAGTCCGACGCGCGGATCGTCGCCGTCGACATGCCGTCGGGACTCGAAGCAGACTCGTGCGTCGTGCCGGCAGATGCGTTCGCCGCCGCTCGTACCGTCACCTTCGGCACGTACAAACGGTGCCAGTTCCTCGAGCCGGCGCGTTCACGCTGCGGCGAGGTGACGCTCGTGGACATCGGGCTGGAGCCGTCGGCGGCTGAGGTCGTCGCCTGGCAGCGGGACGACGTGGCGAATGCCTGGCCGTTCCCGGACGCGACGAGCGACAAGTACGCGCGCGGCGTGGTCGGTGTGGACACCGGGTCACCGGACTACCCGGGCGCAGGCCTCCTGTCGACGCTCGGCGCCGTGTACGCGGGGGCCGGCATGGTCCGCAGCCTCGGCGCCGAGGCAGTCTTCGAGGCTGTCTCGCGCATCCTGCCCAATGTGGTTCGAGCCGACGGCCGCGTTCAGGCGTGGCTGGCCGGATCGGGCTGGGGGAGCCACCACGACGGCCGGCTGTCCGAGCTGCTGGAGACCGGGCTCCCGATGGTCGTGGATGCCGATGGGCTGTCGCAGGTACCGGTCGGACTCAAGCGTCGCGACGTCCTGCTGACACCGCACGCGGGGGAACTGGCGAGGCTTCTGGGGAGGGAGCGGGGCGAGGTCACGGCGGATCCGATCGGAGCGGTACGCGCCGCGGTGAAGCGCTTCGGCACGACGGTGCTGCTCAAGGGTGCGACCCAGTACGTGTCGGGCCCCGGCGACGGCCGCGTACACCTCGCGGTTCCCGGTCCGGCGTGGACAGCGCAAGCGGGATCGGGCGATGTGCTCGCGGGCATCTGTACGACGATGCTGGCTGCTGGCCTCGACCCCATCGAGGCCGCCATCTGTGCCGCCTCGATCCAAGCCATGACCGCCACCGCTCACCCCGGTCCGTACCCTCCACAGGACCTCGCCCGCATGCTCCCTGAGACCATCGCGTCCCTGCAGGGCTGACGCCACCCGGTCGATCCACATGCAGTGGCGGATACGGGCCCACCGATGCCGTATCCGCGACAGCGGGTGCGCATGTGCCAGTGACTGGGGGTGAGGAGGGCTACACGACCTCTAGCTCCCCATGTCGTACCGTGCTGCAGGCATCGTCGTAGTGGGCGATGAGCTGGTCGCAGATGTACGACCACGTGCGGTGCTCCACGGCGGCGTGAGCTCCTGCCGAGAGGCGGTCGCGTCGTACGGGGTCGTTGACCAGCGCCTCCGCCTGCGCCCGCATCTCAGCGAGGTCGCCGGGGGGATAGAGCAGCCCCGTGACGTCAGGCTCGATGAGGTCGAGCGGCCCTCCCACGGCGGGAGCGATCACCGGCACTCCGCAGGCTTCGGCCTCCTGGATCGCCTGGCCGAAGGTCTCGAGCTCACCGGGGTGGACGAAGACGTCCATGCTCGCGACCACGCGCGGCAGCTCGTCGCCGTCGAGCTTGCCGCAGAAGTACGCCTCTCCGAGCAGCTCCTCGAGCTCCGCGCGTAGGGGACCGTCGCCGACGATGACGAGCCTGCTGCCCGGGATGTCGGCGAGCACGGCTAGGTCTGCGACCCGCTTCTCCGGCGCGAGCCGGGCCATGGTGCCGACGATGACCTCGCCGTTCGGCGCCAGCTCGGCGCGCAGCACCTCATCCCGTTTCGACGGGCTGAACCGTACGGAGTCCACGCCCCTGCCCCAGATCCGTACTCTCGGCACGCCCCGCTCCATGAGCGTCTGGGCCGTGTACGTACTGGGCGCGAGCGTGAGCGTCGCGAGGCTGTGGATACGGCGCAACCGGTGCCACAGAACCGGGGTGATGCGGGCCCAGCCGTAGCTCGTCGCGTACGCGGCGATCTCGGTCTGGAACACGGCGACGCTGGGGATCGACATGCGGCTGGTGGCCAGTACGGCGCTGTAGCCCATCGAGAACGGCGCCGCGAGGTGGACGACGTCGGGCGCGAAGTCGGCGAAGATCCGCTCGAACTGCGAGGTCGGTGTCAGCCCGATCCGTACGTCCGCGTAGCCCGGCAGGCTCATGGCGGCGAGGGCGATGACGGGGAACCCGGCGTACTCGTCGGGGACCCCCTCGTCCTGTGGCGCGATGACGAGCGCCTCGTGCCCACGGTCGCGCAGGTGCTCGAGCACGCGCAGAACCGAGTTCGTCACCCCGTTCACCTGGGGGAGGAAGCTTTCCGCAACAATCGCCACGCGCACGTTCCCGATGCTAGACCCCGCCTGGGAGAACCCCGCCGCTGACGAATCGACGACCACGTGATCTGGAGGTGAACACAGCCGGCCATACGATCACGCTGACGAGGCCATCCCCACGTGCAGCCTGGGGCGGCGCTGTCGGCAGCGTCGCGTCGGCTGGCGCTAAGCGCGACCGGTCGTCAGCTGGCCTGTCGCAACGCCGCCGGCTGCGGGAAGAGATGACGCCTCATGAGAAAACTGACTGATCCACGGGAGAAGATCCACGTCGCTGGTATGAATTTCGACGAGAGGGGCAGCACCTTGCCGGTGACGCTGTTCCTGGGCGTCAAGCCCCGTGAGACCGAGACGTCGATCACCTTCGAATCGGAATGTGACGCTGTAGCCGTACGAGCAGATGGGGGGTGGCTGTGGTAGCGGTCAAGACTGCGTACAAGTTCCCGACGTCGTTGGGTCCGTCCTTCCCGGATCACGAGACCGGCCTGTTGGGTGGCGGCTCGGGTGATCCGTCATGACGGTCTCTCATCTTCACGAGTCTGACATCGTGCCGCAGACCGATCAGGACATCCAGCCGCTGGTTGCGTCCACCAACCCTCCTCGACGTCTGATGGGCCTGATACTCGCAATACTCCCTTTGGGGGTCTTCATGGTGTCCCTCGGCATCTGGGGTGAGAACATCGATTTGGGGATCTATCGCGGCGCTCTGACCGACATGCTTCACGGCAACAGCGTTTACACCTTCTACGTCTCTATGCCTAAGCAGAATGCGAATATGGGCTTTGTCTATCCACCATTCGCCTCTTTGGTGATGCTTCCTCTTGCCCTGGTTTCCTCCAGCGCCAGCAAGATGCTGCTGGCGGTCGTCACTACAGTTCTCGTGGTGGTTGCGCTTGTCGGTTGTTACAGCGTCGTCGATGCACGCCGGGAGGCGGTGGGCCGTAAGGCGGTCTCACTCTTCATCTGGGTCGGGGTCTCGATGCTGATAGCTACCTCGATCCCGGCTGTGGTGAACATGCAGTTCGGGCAGATATCCTTCGCGGTCGCTGCTCTGGTGCTGATCGATGTGACGCTACTCCCGCCCCGTTGGCGAGGCGTGCTTGTAGGACTGGCCGGCTCGATCAAGCTGACACCGATGATCTTGGTGCCGTACTACCTGGTGACCAGACAGTGGCGCGCAGCACTCAACGCGTGCGGAGCCTTCGGCGTTGCCGCCGTGATAGGCGCGGTCTTTCGTTGGCCG
Organism: Propionibacteriaceae bacterium; assembly: GCA_003158895.1. GTDB lineage: Bacteria > Actinomycetota > Actinomycetes > Propionibacteriales > Propionibacteriaceae > Fen-668. Next base: position 15,378 of record PMLO01000024.1, on the reverse strand, counting down.
GACAGTGAGCGCTACTGGCTCCAGCGTGACGTGATCGGCAACTCGATGGGAGATCTCGCCCGGTGGGACAACTGGTCAATCTACGGAGTCCTGTCCCGGCTCGGCCTCATCGGTTCGCCGCTCAACATCAGCTGGGTCGTCGGCTCAGCCATTGTTCTTGGTTTCGCCGCATGGCGGTCCAGAAGGCTCTTCGTGCGCGGCCAAGAGTTGGAAGCCACCCTGATCATGGGAATCTCGGCTGGGTTGGTCACCGAGATCACCTGGACCCACCACCTGTTGCTTCTCGTGGTCGCCTGCGTTCTGTTGGCGATCCGACGTCCCGCCATCGGGATCCCGGCGCTCCTTGTCGTGACGGTGGCAGGGTACCTGGTACCCACCTTGATCGGTTTCTGCGTTGTGCTCATGATGCTCGCATTCGTCATCATCGGCATGCCTGACAACCAGCAACGACGCCGGTTACCTGAGCGCGTATCCGGTTGATGGGCATGGCCCCTGGGGCCGGATCCTGTGACGGCGGGACCGGTGCCGGGCACTAGTGTTGGCGGCGCCGACCGACCGACTTGATCCGGAGCTGCCATGCCCCACGCGTACGTGCTGACCTCAGTCGGAGGCGGCAATGCCTTGTCGCCGTTCAGGGCCGCCGCGCTCGTACGGCGCCTGCACGCGGCCGTACCCGCGGTGAGCGAGGTGACCGCCCGATACGTGCACCAGGTCGCCAGCGACGCGGCGCTTGACGCCCCAACCTCCGAGACGGTGACCCGCCTCCTCACGTACGGACCGCAGGCAGGTCCGGTCGCAACCGGGTCCGCCACCGCCACCGTCGTCGTCGCTCCCCGCCTCGGCACGCTCTCACCGTGGGCGTCGAAGGCGACCGACATCGCGCACAGCTGTGGGGTGGCGGTACGACGGGTGGAGCGGGTCGTCGAGTACACGCTCGCCAGCGACGCGCTCCTCTCCGATGCCGACTGGGCCACCTGCGCCGACCTTCTCCACGACCGCATGACGGAGTCCGCGTTCGCGTCCATCGCCGACGCGGCAAGGCTCTTCGATGAGCGCGAGGCCGAGCCGATGGCTCACGTCGATGTGATCGGACGCGGTCGTACCGCCATTGAAGAGGCCAACGTCGCGTTCGGGCTGGCGCTGTCCGACGACGAGATCGACTACCTCGTCACCGCGTTCACAGGCCTCGAGCGCAACCCCACCGACGTCGAGCTCATGATGTTCGCGCAGGCGAACTCGGAGCACTGCCGCCACAAGATCTTCAACGCCGACTTCATCGTCGATGGAGTGCCGCAGGACAGGTCGCTGTTCGCGATGATCCGCCACACCGAGGCCATGAACGGCCATGGCACGGTGGTCGCGTACAAGGACAACGCCTCTGTCATGGAGGGCGGCCTCATCACCCGGTGGGCGCCGGAGGAGAGCGACGGGCCGAGCGAATACGTGGCGACGTCCGACGAGGTCCACGTGCTCATGAAGGTCGAGACCCACAACCACCCGACCGCCATCAGCCCGTTCCCGGGCGCGGCGACCGGGTCCGGGGGCGAGATCCGCGACGAGGGCGCGACGGGCCGCGGCTCGGCGCCGAAAGCGGGCCTCACGGGGTTCGCCGTGTCGAACCTCCACCTACCCGGTACGGACGAGCCGTGGGAGCGCGACCCCTACGGCGCGCCCGACCACATCGCCACCCCGCTCGACATCATGATCGCCGGGCCGCTGGGCGCGGCCGCGTTCAACAACGAGTTCGGCCGGCCCGGACTCGGGGGCTTCTTCCGCGTGTACGAGCAGACGGTCGACGGCGTGCGCCGCGGCTACCACAAGCCGATCATGAGCGCCGGCGGGCTCGGGTACATCAGTGCTGGCCAGACCGAGAAGATCTCCTACGAAGCGGGCACGCTCCTGGTACAGATCGGCGGTCCCGGCATGCGGATCGGCATGGGCGGCGGTGCGGCGTCGTCGATGGCGTCCGGCGCCAACGCGGCCGAGCTCGACTTCGACTCCGTCCAGCGCGGCAACCCCGAGATCCAGCGCCGCGCCCAAGAGGTCATCAACCACTGCTGGCGCATGGGCGCCGACAACCCCATCCTCTCGATCCACGACGTCGGAGCGGGCGGCCTGTCCAACGCGTTCCCCGAGCTCGTCGACGGAGCCGGGCTCGGCGCCCGGTTCGACCTGTCGGCGGTGCCGGTGGAGGAGTCGGGTCTCGCGCCGAAGGAGATCTGGAGCAACGAGAGCCAGGAGCGGTACGTGCTGGCGATCGCCCCCGAGTCGCTGGAGGGGTTCGCGGCGCTGTGCGAGCGGGAGCGGTGCCCGTACTCGGTGGTCGGCGCCGCCCGCGACGACGGGCTGCTGGTGCTGGCGCCAGGGGCTGCCGACTCTCCAGGTGACGACCGGCCGATCGACATGCCCATGGAGGTGCTGTTCGGCAAGCCGCCGCGGATGACGCGGGACGTTCGTCGTGTCGCACACCACGCGCCCGAGCTCGACCTCGCGGGAGTCGACCTGCGCCATGCCGCGTACGCGATCCTGCGGCATCCGTCGGTCGCGTCGAAGCGGTTCCTCATCACGATCGGAGACCGTACGGTCGGAGGCCTCAACCACCGCGACCAGATGGTCGGTCCGTGGCAGGTGCCCGTGGCCGACGTGGCAGTGACGCTGTCCGACTACACGGGTCTCGCCGGTCAGGCGATGGCGTCGGGGGAGCGGATGCCGCTGGCGTCGGTGAACGCGCCCGCGTCCGGACGGATGGCCGTCGGCGAGGCGCTGACGAACCTGTTCGCGGCGCCCGTGACCTTGTCCGGCGTCAAGCTGAGCTGCAACTGGATGGCCGCCTGCGGCGAGGACGGTGAGGACGCGGCACTGTACGACACGGTGCAGGCCGTCGCCATGGAGCTGTGCCCCGCCCTCGGGGTGTCGGTGCCCGTGGGCAAGGACTCGCTGTCGATGCGTACGCGCTGGGTGGATGGGTCCGGGGAGTCTCGGCAGGTCACGTCGCCGGTGTCACTCGTGGTGTCGGCGTTCGCGTCGCTGCCGAGTGTGGCTGGTACCTGGACGCCGGAGCTGAGGCCTGGGTCGGCATTGGTCCTCGTCGACCTCGGCGCAGGCAGGGACCGGCTCGGCGGGTCGATGCTGGCGCAGGTGAATGGGCAGTACGGCGATGTCGTACCCGACCTCGACGACCCGTCGCGCTTTGTCGCGCTGGCATCTGCGCTGGGGGCACTGCGGTCCGAAGGGCTCGTCACGGCCTATCACGACCGTTCCGACGGCGGTTTGTGGGCCGCGGCCTGCGAGCTGGCGTTCGCGGGCGCGACCGGCGTGGAGATCGACGTGAGCCGAGTCGCAGCGCTGTTCAGCGAGGAGCTGGGCGTCATACTGGGGGTCGCTGAAGCCGACGCGGGGCGGGTCCTGGAGGTGCTGGGGGACCACGGACTCGGGGAGCTGAGCCGTGTCGTGGGTCACACCACCGAGGATCGCCGGGTGCGGGTGGACATCGTGGGCGAAGAGGTCCTGGACGAGGATCTGACCGACCTGGCGCAGGCGTGGGATGAGGTGTCCTGGCGGATAGCGGGGCTGCGGGACAACCCCGAGTGCGCCGATGAAGAGCACGCCGCCGTCGGGGCCGAGGCACCGACGTTGATCGTGGCGCCGTCGTACGACCCTGTGCGTGATGTGGCCGCGCCGTACATCGCGCGGGGCGTGCGGCCGAAGGTCGCGATCCTGCGCGAGCAGGGTGTGAACAGTCACGTGGAGACGGCATACGCGTTCCACGCGGCCGGCTTCGCCACGTACGACGTGCACATGACCGACCTCCAGACGGGCCGCTTCGACCTGGCCGACGTGGTGGGCGTGGTGGCGTGCGGCGGGTTCTCGTACGGCGACACGCTCGGCGCGGGCGAGGGCTGGGCGCGATCCGTACTGTTCAACCCGCGGCTGACTGACGCGTTCGAGGCGTTCTTCCACCGCGAGGACACGTTCGGGCTCGGCATCTGCAACGGGTGCCAGATGTTCGGCGCGCTGGCCGACCTGATCCCCGGGGCCGAGGCGTGGCCCCGGTTCACGCGGAACCGGTCGGAGCAGTTCGAGGCGCGTCTCAGCCTCGTCGAGGTGCTCGAGTCGCCGTCGCTGTTCCTCGCGGGCATGGCCGGAAGTCGCATGCCGATCGCCGTCGCGCACGGCGAGGGGCTGGCCGACTTCTCGGCGCAGGGCGATGCGGGTTCCGTGGTGCGGTCGGTACGGTTCGTACACGCCGACGGGACGCCTGCTGTGTCGTACCCGGCCAATCCCAACGGCTCCCCGGACGGCCTTACCGCGGTGACAACGCCTGATGGGCGATTCACGGCGATGATGCCGCATCCGGAGCGGGTCGCCAGGAATGCGCAGCTGTCCTGGAGCTCGGCTCCGCTCGAGCAGGTCAGCCCGTGGCAGAGGATGTTCCGCAACGCGAGGGTCTGGGTCGACTGACCCGTCATGAGTCGTACGAGAGAGGCTTCTTCCATGTCCATCCAGCACACTGTGGTGTTCCGGCTCGCTCATGAGGCCGGCTCGCAGGCCGAGACCGAGTTCCTGAGCACAGCGCGCACAACGCTCACCGCGATCCCGGGGGTCACCGAGTTCACGATCAACCGACAGGTGAACCCGAAGAGCGACCTGACCTGGCAGTTCTCGATGGTGTTCGTCGACCAGGACGCCTACGACGCGTACAACACCCATCCCGCCCACGTCGCCTTCACCACGTCCCGGTGGCGTGATGAGGTGGCTGCCTTCCAGGAGTACGACTTCGTCACCGTCTGAGATGAGCACCTCTGAGCCGGAGCCCAGGCCCGTCGCACCGCGCGCCGTGCCGCGCACGGTCGTGATCGGCGGTGTGGTCGCGGCCGGTGTCGTGAGCTGGATCGGCGCGGGGCTCGTCGCGTGGAACGCCTGGCACGTCGGGTTCGAGCACGGCCACTCGCGCGTCGAGTCCGAGGTCTCGGTCTACGTGGTGCTCGCCCTGCTGGCCACCGCGCTGGTGGCCTTGCCCTTCACCTTCCTCCAGTGGGTCGACCCGGACCAGAAGCAACGCTGGCGTACGGCTGGTGGCGCAGTCGGTCTCGTCGGTTGCGGGTTGTTCCTGCTGCTGTGGGTCACCGGCTGAGGGGTCGTCGAGCGGTACAGGTCCTCTCCTCGAGCGCACAGGTCCTCTCCTCGCCCGTACAAGTCCTCTCCCCAAACGGATAGGTGCTCTCCTCAACCTGCGGGCTCGCCGGTCGGGGAGGGCGCGAGCGGGCGGATGGTAGAGTTGGACCAGCCCGGGTGCGTCCGCAACGGGTGATGGCGCTGGTCTGCGCCCGTTGTTGTAGAGATGAGTTTCCCCCATGGCCGAGTCTGTTTCTCGCCGCGCGTCCAAAGGTCCCAAGCAGCGCTGGACGGCCTCCCAGAAGAAGATGCGTACGAGCGCTCCACGGCCCACGTCCGGCGCCGGGCGGGGGAGCGACCGTCGTGAGGGTACGGGACGTAGCGAGTACCGGCCGGTGAACGGACGCACCACCGACCGCAACAGCTTCGCCGACCGCAACGACCGCGGCCCTTCCACTGAGCGCCCGGATCGCCCTCGCTACGCAGATCGCTCGAGCGCCCCGCGTACCAACGACCGCCAGGACCGCCCCCGCTACGGCGACCGGCCGGCGACCGCAGGCAGCGATGACCGCCCCCGCTACGGCGACCGGCCGGCGACCGCAGGCAGCGATGACCGCCCTCGCTATGGAGATCGGTCCAGCGCCCCGCGTACCGACGACCGCCAGGACCGCCCCCGCTACGGCGACCGCTCCAGCGCTCCCCGTGCGGACGACCGCCCCCGCTACGACCGTCCCGCTACCGGCCGTACGGATGACCGTCCTCGCTACGGGGATCGTTCGAGCAGCGGCCGTACCGAGGACCGCCCGCGATATGGGTCGAGCAGCACCAGCAACGGCCGTACGGATGATCGTCCTCGCTACGGCGACCGCTCGAGCACGGGTCGTACGGACGACCGCCCGCGCTACGAGAACCGCACCGACAACCGCTCCGATAACCGCGACCGCGCCGACTCGGGCCGCGCCCGCGAGCTGCCGAACAGCCGCTGGCAGGCCGGGCGCGACAACAAGTCCCGCAACTGGTCGGACGAGAACGCACGCCGCGACCAGGTCGGCTCCTCGGGTCGCTGGGCCGACGCCCGCGACAGCCGTGAGAGCTCGGCTCCGCGCCGCAGCGACGACCGGCCCCAGACCGGTACGCCGCCCTGGCGCGGATCAGAGCACAGTGACCGCCCCGCGACGGGCGACCGTCCGCGTTACGGCACCAACGATCGTCCGAGCTACAGCAACGACCGTCCGAGCTCCAGCAACGACCGTCCGAGCTCCAGCAACGACCGCCCCCGCTACCGCAGCGATGACTCCCGGCGCGACCGGCCGCAGCGTCCGGACCGCCCGTGGGAGGACCGCAGGCCTGGCATGGACCGCGCTCGATCGGTCGCCGATCATGGCCATGGGGCCGGCAGGCAGGGCAACAACGAGCCCAACGCCGACCAGATGGAGTGGACAGCTCCTGAGGTGAAAGCCGTTGCGGCGACGGGGACCGGCTTCGCCGACCTCGGCGTACCGTCAGAGTTGACCGCCGTGCTCAACGGCATGGGCATCACCGAGCCGTTCCCGATCCAGGCCGCCACCATCCCCGACGCGCTCGAGGGCAAGGATGTGCTCGGCCGGGGTCGTACCGGATCCGGCAAGACGCTCGGGTTCGGTCTGCCGATGCTCACCCGGCTCTCGACCAAGCGTGGAATGGGGGTCCGCGGCCTGGTGCTCGTGCCGACCCGTGAGCTCGCGATGCAGGTCGCCGACGTGCTCGCACCACTCGCTCGGGCCACCGGCCTGGACGTGACGCTGGTCGCCGGCGGCATGCCGTACGGACCGCAGCTGCGCGCATTCGAGCGTGGCGTCGATGTCGTGGTCGCCACACCGGGCCGCCTCGTTGACCTCCTCGACCAGGGCGCCGCGTCGCTCGCGAACGTCGAGGTCACAGTCCTCGACGAGGCCGACCACATGGCCGACCTCGGCTTCTGGCCGGCCGTCACCCGCATCGTCGACGAGACCCCCGCGGACGGACAGCGACTGCTGTTCTCGGCGACACTCGACGGTGCGGTCGACAACCTCGTCAAGCGCTACATGCACGACCCGGTCCACCACGAGGTCGACTCTGACCAGGCATCGATCTCCACGATGCGTCACGAGTTCTGGCTCGTCGCGCCGCACCACAAGAACGACATGTCGAACCGGGTGGCCAGCCGCGGCGGCCGTACGCTCGTCTTCGCTCGTACGCAGCAAGGCGCCGAGCGGATCGCCGAGCGGTTCCGGGAGTCGGGCGTCCTCGCCGGCGCCCTGCACGGCGGCCTCACCCAGGGCGCCCGCGCCCGGGTGCTCGCGGCGTTCAAGGACGGGCGTCTCCCGGTGCTCGTGGCGACGGACGTCGCCGCCCGCGGCATCCACGTCGACGACGTGACGCTCGTGCTCCAGATCGACCCGCCAGCCAACGGCAAGGACTACCTGCACCGCTCCGGCCGTACGGCCAGGGCCGGCGAGGACGGCGTCGTCGTCAGCCTCCTGCTGCGCCACCAGCGCCGTCAGGTCGCGATGCTCGCCCAGCAGGCGGGTGTGAAGGCGGACTTCGTCGAGATGACGCCCGACGACCCCCGCGTGACCGACATCGCCGGCGCCGGCGATCCGGGCGAGGTCGTGTCGGAGGCGCAGTACGCAGCGATCGTTGCGCCGCCGGTACTCCACCGCCGTCCGCGTTCCGGACCGCGCTCGCCCCGGCAGGGTGGATGGCAGCGCAGGTCGTAGCATGTTGGCCGTCCGTTGAGGGAGGTCTGAGTGGAGCCAAGCGTCATCGTCGTACCGACTGCCGAGAGCATGCATGCTCTCGGCAGACGTCTCGCCACGCTGCTCCAACCGGGCGACCTCGTACTCGCGTGCGGTGAGCTGGGCGCCGGCAAGACCGCGCTCACCCAGGGCATCGGTGCCGGGCTCGACGTCCAGGGCGCCGTGATCTCGCCGACCTTCGTGCTGTCACGGGTCCACCGCTCGCGCAGTGGCGGCCCCACACTCGTGCACGTCGATGCGTTCCGGCTCGCCGATCTCGCCGAGGTCGAAGACCTCGACCTCGATGCCTCGCTCGCCGACTCGGTGACGGTGGTCGAGTGGGGCCAGGGCAAGGCCGAGCAGCTCAGCGACGCCCGCCTGGACGTGGTCATCGAGCGCTCGAGCAACCCCGAGGACGAGACACGTACGGTGACGTTGATCGGCATCGGGTCCCGTTGGGCTGGGATCGACCTCGCCGTCGACGCGACTCCCGAGGAGCTGGATGACTGAGTGCGAGCGCAGCGAGCTCCGGCCGCCGCGGCGAGCGGGGGGATCGATGACTGAGTGCGAGCGGGGGATCGATGAGTGAATCCGACAGCGGCCTGTGGCTGGGCATCGACACGTCGACCAGTGTCACCGCCGCTCTCGCCCGGCCAGGGCACGTGCTGGCCTCACGCGCGGTGACCGCCACGAACGTCCATGTCGAGCAGCTCATGCCGCTCGTGAGCGAGGTCATGGCCGCGTCTGGACACGTCCTGGCCGACCTGGCCGGCATCGTCGTGGGGATCGGGCCCGGACCGTTCACCGGCCTGCGGGTGGGCATCGTGACCGCGCAGACTCTTGCGTACGTGCTCGACGTGCCTGTACGCGGCGTGTGCAGCCTCGACATCGTCGCGCTCACCTTCGCGGCGACGCACCCTTCACGCGGCTTCACCGTCATCAGCGACGCGCGGCGCAAAGAGCTGTACTGGGCCACGTACGAGCCGAGTGGCAAGCGGCTCGACGGGCCGAACGTGACGCTGCCCTGCGACGTACCGACGGGCCTGATCGTCGGACCGGCTGCAGATCTGTACGAGCTGGCGGGGGAGCGGGTCGTCGTCGCGCTCGACCCCGGTGCGATCGCCGTCGCCCCGACGCGGCTCGCCGACCTCGGGACCGAACCTCTGTACCTACGACGTCCCGACGCACAGGTCTCCACGTCGATCAAGACCGTGCTCACCGGGAGGCCATCATGATCGTCTCCCGTGCCCGGCTCGACGACCTGGACGCGATCATGGACCTCGAGGCCACCGGTTTCGACCACGCCGGCTGGTCGCGCGACTCGTGGGCCGGGGAGTTGACCGCGTCCGACCGACAGGTGCTCGCGTACCGCGATGCCGACGACCGGCTCGTCGCCGTGGCGACGCTCCACCTCATCGAGGACTTCGGCGACCTCCTCCGCGTCGTGGTCGCGCCCGAGCGCCGCGGGCAGGGCATCGCCCGCAAGCTGCTCATCGCGAGCATCCTCATGGCCCAGGCGTCTGGAGCCGTACGGATCCTTCTCGAGGTGGAGGAGGACAACGCGCCGGCACACGCCGTGTACACGCGACTCGGCTTCTCACCCATCGACCGGCGCCGCGACTACTACGGGACCGGACTCCACGCCCTGGTGATGGAGCTCCCGATCGAGGCCCTCTCGTACTCACCCGGATCCCCGCTCGAGGTGGCGTCATGACCGCTCCGCTGGTGCTCGGCATCGAGTCGAGCTGCGACGAGACCGGCGTTGGGCTGGTCCGCGGGACCGAGCTGCTCGCCAACCAGGTGGCGTCGTCGGTGGACCTCCACGCCCGCTTCGGCGGCGTCGTGCCCGAGGTCGCGTCTCGCGCCCATCTCGAAGCCATGCTTCCGACACTCGAGCGCGCGTGCGAGGACGCCGGCGTCGACCTCAGCGAGGTCGACGCGATCGCCGTGACGGCTGGGCCAGGCCTGGTCTCCGCACTCGTTGTCGGCGTCGCCACCGCGAAGGCGTTGGCCGTCGCACTCAACAAGCCGCTGTACGGCGTGAACCACCTCATCGGCCACGTCGCCGTCGACGTGCTCGACCACGGGCCTTTGCCCAGCCCCGCGATCGCGCTGCTCGTGTCCGGCGGCCACTCGTCGTTGCTACGCGTGGACAACATCGCCACCAGCGTGCGCGAGCTGGGGTCGACGATCGACGACGCGGCGGGGGAGGCGTACGACAAGGTCGCGCGCCTGCTCGGACTTCCCTACCCCGGTGGCCCCGTCATCGACAAGGCCGCTCAGGTCGGCAACCCGAGGGCGATCGCGTTCCCGCGTGGGCTCACCGCGACAAAGGACCTCGCGAAGCACCGCTTCGACTTCTCCTTCTCGGGCCTGAAGACCGCCGTGGCGCGCTGGGTCGAGACGCGGCGGCGCGACGGCGAGGACTTCTCCGTCAATGATGTCGCGGCCTCGTTCCAGGAAGCCGTCTGCGACGTGCTGACCGCGAAAGCGATCGCCGCGTGCGAAGCCGAGGGGATCGACGATCTGCTGATCGGTGGCGGGGTTGCCGCCAACTTCCGGTTGCGATCGCTGCTTGAGGAGCGTGCAACCGCTGCCGGGATCCGGTTGCGTCGTCCGCGACCAGGACTGTGTACGGACAACGGCGCGATGATTGCGGTCGTCGGTGGTGCGGCGATGGTCGCCGGCGTACGGCCGTCGTCCCTGGACATCGGCGTCGACTCGGGCCTTCCGGTGTCGACCATCGTCGTCTGATGCCGTACACGCCGATCCTCGGCACGCTCTGCTATGTCCTCGAGGGCGATCGCGTGCTCATGATCCACCGCGAGGGCCGACCCGACGACCTGCACCTCGGCAAGTACAACGGCCTCGGTGGCAAGGTCGAGCCGGATGAGGACGTCGTGGCATCGGTCGTCCGGGAGGTACGCGAGGAGGCCGGGATCGTTCTCGATGCGCCGCGCCTACGCGGCACGATCTCCTGGCCCGGATTCGGTGCGGACGGCGAGGACTGGTTCGGGTTCATCTTCGTCGCGGACTCGTGGACCGGTGACCTGAGCTTCGAGAACCACGAGGGAACCCTCGAGTGGATCCCCCGAACGCGACTCCTCGACTTCGACCTCGAGCTGTGGCCCGGGGACCGCTTCTTTCTGCCCCTGGTGTTCGACGAGACGGTGGCTCAGTTCCATGGCGTCATGCCCTACCGCGACGGACAGCCCGAGAGCTGGCGGGTCTCGACAATTCCAGCGCAACCCCTTGTCAGGGTGACAAACGACACGACGTGAAAACACTCACATTTTGAACTGGTGGACCTGAAGTTTGGTCTAGGTTATCTGCTGATCGCGGGGTACAAGTAGGTGCCCGGGGGGACGATCGCTCTGCTCCGGTTGCTCCGGCGTGGTGTGAAGGGACAGCAGTGTCTGCACCGTTGTGGCGTGCGCGCACCACGTGGGCGCTGCCTTTTCGTGCCCTGACCTGGCTGTCCGCGCTCATTCTCTTCATCAGCGTCCTCACGTTCGGAGCCAGTCCGAAGGCAGCCGCGTACGACCTCGTCACCGGGTGGACCGGGACGACCGCCACGACCAGCACACTCACGACCGCCTCGGGCACATCCGCGGTCGTCACAGTCTCGGGCTTGACGACGTTGTCAGGGACAGCCACTCTGGGGAGCCGGGGATGGAACTCCGCGTTCTTCTCGCCCTCCACGATGCTCACCGGCGACACAGCTTTGAACATCCAGGTCGCCGCCAACTCCTGTGCCACCAACCCCGGGACCTGTACGGGTCTGGGCACGATCACCATCGCCTTCAGCCAGCCCGTCCGCAATCCCGTCCTCCAGCTGGCGGGACTCGGGGCCGGCACGGCGCTCGGGACGCGGCAGACAGATCTTCACGCCTTCCTGGACCTGGCGACCGCCGGGCTCACCATGACGGCCCTCACGGCGACCGGCAACCTGCAGGTGACCTCCGGCACGCGGATCACGGCCATCACCGACGACACGTCCTACGACTGCACGACGAAGAGCACCACGTTGACGTACGACGCGGCCGCTCCGGCCGTCTGCGGGAGCGTGCGGGTCAACGGAGTGGTATCGACCCTCACCTTCAATACGGGTGTCATCCTCTCCACGAACCCGAACCCGAACACGACCGGGTCCTACCTCGGGACCGCCGCGGCCGACGCCTTCGACATGACCGTCACGTTGCCGCAGGACTACTCGGACGGGCCGACCTCGTACAACGGCTCGCAGGCTCCGGCCCACGTGCTGAGCAACCTGACGCTCGGCGCGACGTCCGACGAAGACAACACCACCGTCCGGAACTCCACGACAGCTCCGTGGGCGTCCGCGGCGGCGAATGGCGATGTCGGCGAGGACGCGTTCAGCTCGGTGCCCAACGTCGTCGCTCAGCCCGGGGCGTCCTACAGCCTGACCGTCCCGATCGCAGGCCTCAGCAAGTCGGCGACCCTGTGCGGCTGGATCGACTTCAACCGCAACGGCACGTTCGACAGCGCCACGGAGCGGCAGTGCGCAACGCCCGCCGCCGGAGCCACCTCCGCGACATTGACGTGGACGGTTCCCAGCGACGTCAGCATCGGCTCGAGCAATGCCCGGTTCCGGCTCGGTTACACCGCGGCGCAGGTGCAGTCGCCGACCGGGCTGGCCGATTCCGGCGAGGTCGAGGACTACCCGATCTCGATGCTGGCCAGGCCGCAGATCACCCTTACCAAGACCACGACCGGCGCTGTGGGTGGACCGTTCACGTACACACTGACCAACACCTCCCAGGCTACGGGCACGGTGACAACGACGGTTGCCGGTACCGCCGTACAGGTCGACGGCGACACGACCACCACCGGCACTCAGGCGTACACGGCCACCACGGTCGGGACACCAGTGACGATCACGGAAGCCGCGCTGAGCGGCTGGTCGGTGACTACTGCGACGTGTACGAACGCGAGCGGGACAGTCGGCAGCGCGTCCGGCGCCACGTACACGATCCCGGCAAGCGCGGTCGTCCCCGGCGCGGTCATCACGTGCGCCTACACCAACGCCAAGCCCGGCCTCACGTTCGACAAGCAGGCGGGCGCGATCATCGACCTGGACGGAAACGGCCCGGATGCCGGCGACCAGATCCCGTACTCGTTCGTGGTCACCAACAACGGCCAGACGTCATTGTCGGGCATCGTCGTGACCGACCCCAAGGTCACGGGGATCTCCTGCCCGGTGACCACCTTGGCCGTCGGGGCCAACACCACCTGTACCGCCACGTACACGCTGACGCAGGCCGACGTGACAAGCGGCTCGGTGGTGAACACCGCAGGCGTCACGGCGAACCCGCCGACGGGCGCCGCGTTGACGGCGAGCGACACGAACACCGTCACGATCCCGGCCAACCCGAAGATCGCCCTCGCGAAGACCGCCGGCACCCCGACCGGCAACACCGCGGGCTCGACCGTGACGTACACGTTCGTCGTGCTGAACAACGGCAACCTGCCGCTGACGTCGGTGGGCGTGAGCGACCCGACGGTCGGTACAGTCACCTGCCCGGCGACGACCCTCGACCCGGGCGTCTCGATGACCTGCACGAAGTCGTACACGCTCACCCAGGCCAATGTGGATGCCGGCACGCTCGTCAACACCGCGACGGCCGCGGGCACCTCCCCGGCCTCGGTGAATGTCACGTCGACGAGCTCCGCCACGATCTACACCTCTCGTACCGCAACGATGACGCTGGCCAAGAGCGCGGGCACGCCGTCCGGTACGACCGCGGGATCGACCCTGGCGTACTCGTTCCTCGTCACCAACACCGGCAACGTCACGCTGACCGGCATCGTGATCGCGGACGCCAAGGTGACGAGCTACACCTGCCCGACCACCACGCTGCTGCCCGGTGCCAGCACGACCTGTACGGGATCGCACACGATCACCCAGGCCGAGATCGACGCGGGCACCGTGACGAACCAGGCGACCGTGACCGGTACGCCGCCGAACGGCATGGGGGCTCCGACCGCCAACGGGTCGACCACAACGACGCTGGCGCGCAACCCGGCGATCTCGCTCGACAAGCAGTACGGCGGCATGTCGGGGCAGACGGCCGGCAGCACTATCAGCTACTCGTTCGTCATCAGCAACACCGGCAACGTGACGCTGAACGGCATCTGGCTGCTGGATGCCAATGTGCCCAGCTTCAGCTGCCCGACCACGACGCTCGCCGTCGGTGCAGCGACGACGTGTACAGGCTCGCACACGCTGACCCAGGCCGACATCGACGCAGGCCACGTGCTCAACACCGCCACGGCAACGGGCTACGGTCCAAACGGTGCGGCCGTCACAGCGTCCGACTCGGTGGACACGACCGTGACGCCCGGACCGGGGATCACGCTGACCAAGACGGCGGGAACGCCGACCGGTAACACCCCGGGTTCGACGATCGCCTACTCGTTCGTCGTCAAGAACACCGGCAACGTGACGCTCTCGAGCGTCGGCGTCTCCGATCCGAAGGTCGGATCGGTCAGCTGCCCGGTGAGCCCTCTCGTCCCGGGCGCGACGACGACGTGTACGAAGACGTACACGCTCACGCAGGCTGACGTCGACACCGGCTCTGTGGCCAACACCGCCACAGCCAGCGGGAAGTCCCCGTCCAACGTCTCGGTACAGGCGACGTCCTCGGTCTCCACACCCATCACGCGGACGCCCGCTTTCACGTTCGACAAGCAGGCGGGTACCCCCACCGGTACGACCTCAGGGTCGACGATCACCTACTCGTTCGTTTTCCACAACACCGGCAACGTCACGCTGACGTCGCTGTCGGTGTCCGATGCGAAGGTCGGCTCGGTGTCCTGCCCCGCGACGCTGGCGCCGGGAGCGACAGCGACCTGTACGGCGACGTACCCGATCACGCAGACGGACGTCGACGCCGGGCACGTCGCGAACACGGCGACTGCCAACGCCACGCCGCCGTCGGGGACGACCGTGCCGCCCGCCACGGACTCGACTGACACTGGTATCGCGAGGGTCCCGGCGATCACGCTGCACAAGCAGGCCGGTACACCGAGCGGAATGACCGCCGGCTCGACGATCACGTACACCTTCCTCGTCACCAACGCCGGCAACGTCACGCTCACCACGGTCGGTGTGACGGATGCACGAGTCGGTACGGTCACCTGCGCGCCGACGACCTTGTTGCCCGGTGCGTTCACGACGTGCACGAAGGTCTACACGCTCACCCAGGCGGACGCGGATGCCGGCGTCGTGAACAACACCGCGAGCGCCTCCGGCACGCCGCCGACCGGCGCGGCTGTGACGGCGACCGACTCGACAAGCACGACGATCACCCGCACCGCCACGATCTCGCTGGTGAAGTCGGCAGGCGCGCTGAGCGGCAGCGTGGCAGGCGCCACCCTTCCGTACTCGTTCGTCGTGAAGAACACCGGCAACGTGTCGCTGACGACCGTCGGCGTCAGCGACTCCAAGGTGGGTACGGTCTCGTGCCCGGTCTCATCTCTTCTT
>PMLO01000216.1 GCA_003158895.1 Propionibacteriaceae bacterium | reverse complement strand
GCAAATGGAGTGATCGCGTTGAACTATCTGGATCCCATCTGCGTCGATGGCGACGGCTGCCTCGGGCTGACCACGTACCCCATCGACGACACTCACGCCCGCATCACGCTTGCCGACGATCCCGACCCTGCCGAGCTCGGCAGGCTGGCCCATGGCCGGGCCCGTTCGGGTGAAAGGTCGGTGGTCTCCCCTAGCGGTTGGGCTGTCCCGACCACGGCGAGGAGCGTTGTCGCAAGCTCGGCCGCCAGCCGGACGTAGCCGACGCGTAGTGCGCGACCTTGCCGGTGTCTACGTTGAGAATCAAACTGCCACTGAGCGTCGAGATCGTGGTGGCCATGTCCGACGCCGACACGGCGCTGGGTCACCTCCAAGGCCTCGGCATGGTCATCACCGATCCGAGCTTGCTCATCGGGCCCTACCTTCGCCGCGAAGCCCTGTCGAGCTCACGCATCGAGGGAACTCAGGCGTCGCTGTCCGAGCTCGGCAACCACACCTGGTCGCACCCGGACCTACGCGCCCTGTCCACCCAAGGGATCCAGGACCAGCTGCAGCGCAACGAGGACTTCATCCAGGCCACCTACGGGGTGAGCGCGAAGCCCTTCTACCGGCCGCCGTTCGGCTACGTGAACGCGCATGTACGCAGTGCCGCCGCTGCGATCGGGTACACGGCTCCGACCCTGTGGTACGGGTCGTTGTCCGACTCGAGCGCGCTCACCAGCGACCAGGTCGCGGGCTTCGGCGACCAGTGGTTCGGCGCCGGGCGGATCGTGATCGCGCACGCCAACCACCCAGGGGTGATCGGCGCCATGCAGCACCTGGTCGACCTCATCGCGCAGCGCGGGTTGCGTACCGTCACGCTGCGCGACGTGTTCGCCACCTCGGTGTAACTGACCGGCGACGTTGGTCGATCGGCTGATCAGGGGTTTGCCGCCGATGGCTCAGCGGGCCCCTGCACGTTGAACGCTATTGGGCGACATGAATGTGCTCCGACCGGGTAAGGCATGCCTTTCCTACATGGGGGATGCACGGTCGCCGAACGATTAGCCGACGGGGCCATGAAGCCACAGTGCATTGGTCACCCCGGCACTTCGCCTTGCAGGTGGCCGGCCCTCCGGAGTGGGCCTCCGATGCGGATCATGCCTTGTCACAAGTAGGTGTAGCGCAAACGGGTCGCCGCGTCGCGAGCTGCCGCCATCTCATCGCACAGCGCTTTCTCGAGTGACCCCATTGTTCGCGTCGAGTTGGTCGTGCGCGATGGTTGCCGAGGCGGGACATTGTCGCGTCCCGCGTTACAGTTGGTTGGTTTGATTCCAACGGGGGGAGATGTCCGTGGTGATTCCAGTGATGCCGGTGGTCCCCCGCCCAAGAGGGAAGCGCTCCACGGTCCTGGCGCAGGCATTGTCCGAGGCGCTGGTGTCGGTTGCCGGGCTGGTTGGACGTCCGGTCCGCGCGCAGGATGGCACGCTGGTTGGCCGGGTCACCGACGTGGTGGTGCGGGCGGAGGGAGTGCATCCGCGGGTGGCCGGCTACCACGTACGCATCGGGCGTCGCTCCTGCTGGTTGCACGCCGAGGACGTCGCGGGCGTCGAACAGGGAGGGATCGAGCTGGCTCAGAGCCGGTTCGATCTCGTCGATGTCCAGCGGAGGTCCGGGGAGATCATGTTGGTTGCAGACGTGATCGATCACCAGCTGGTCGATGTTGCCGGAGTACGGGTGGTGCGCGCGTCAGACCTGTACCTGGCGAAGACGGCCGGGGCCTGGCATCTCGTGGGCGTCGATGTCTCCTGGGGATCCTTCCTGCGGCGTGCTCTGCCGGGGAGCGCGAGCCGGACGCCCACGCCAGGGCAGGTCCTCGACTGGGCTGGCGTGCACTCGCTCGCGGTGTCGGAGGGCAGCTTCCGTCTCAACCGGACCCAGGAGGGTCTGCGACTGCTCAACCCGAGTGAGCTGGCCGAGCTGCTGGATGACCTGGGCCGATCCGAGCGTCTCGAACTTCTCGAGCACCTGGACCTCGAGAGTGCCGCCGACACCCTGGAGGTGTTGGACGACGAGGATGCCGTCGCCCTGCTGCGGGACGGCACGCCGGAACGTGCCGCCGCGATCCTGTCCCACATGGAGCTCGACGAGGCGGTCGACGCCCTGCGCGACCTCGAACCGAACGAGCGGGAGCAGATCCTCGCGTCGATGGAACCGGCGGCGCTGGGGCGGTTGCGTGCGCTGCTCTCGTACGACGAGAACACGGCAGCCGGAATCATGACCTCGGACCTCATCACGATCGGATCTGACGCCACCGTCGCCGACGCCGTGGCCGAGCTCACCGTGGCACGCGATCGTCCCGATCAGGTCGCCAGCATCGTGGTGATGGATGGAACGCGTGCCGTCGCCGAGATCAGCGCTGCGCAGCTTCTCGGCCTGGCGCCGGACCGCCCCCTGTCTGAGCTGTCCACCTCACCGCTCGTCACGATCGAGGCTCACGCCTCGATGGGTGAGGTGATCGAAGCGATCGCCGATCATCGGGGCACCGGGCTGTTGGTGCTGGACGACGTGGGAATGCCCATCGGCCGCATACTGGCCGACGACGTCGTGGACGTCCTGGCCCGCGAGCACGACCGTCGCTGGCCGTGGCAAGGCGAGATCGGGGCGTGAGATGACTCAGACGTCCATCGGTGCGCCCGTCACGAAGAGGCGCGGGATCGGCCCACTCGTCGCGTTGGCGGCGGTCGTAGGCCCGGGCCTGATCGCGGGTCTGTCGGATGACGACCCGGCTGGCATCACCACGTACTCGGTGCTCGGGGCTTCCTACGGGTACCGGCTGCTTTGGGTCCTGCTCGTCTCGACGGTGGCCTTGATCCTGTTCCAGGACCTGGGCGCCCGGATCGGGGTGGTGACAGGCCAGGGGTTGGCGGGGCTCATCCGGCAGCGGTACGGCGCCAGGGCCGGGATGATGTCGATCTCGGCGCTCCTGTTGGCCAACATCGGCACGACCACTGCGGAGTTCGCGGGCATCGCCGCCGGCGGCGACATCTTCGGGATCCCGCGATGGGTTTCGGTTCCCATCGGCGCGATCGTCGTCTCCGTCCTCGTGCTGCGCGGCGGCTTCCGCGGGGTGGAACGAGTCCTCCTGGCACTGTCCGCGATCTTCCTTGCCTACATCGGTGCCGGTCTGCTCTCCAAGCCCGACTGGGGAGCCGCCTTCCAGGGACTCGTGACGCCCACCTTGCCTCCGACGAAGGATGCCTTGCTCCTCGCAACCGCAACGCTGGGAACCACGCTCGCTCCATGGGGTCTGGCGTTCATCCAGTCCTATGCGGTGGACAAGAAGATCAACCCGCAACAGTTGAAGCTGCTGCGCATCGACGTGATCTCGGGAGCTGTCCTGACCGGCGTGGTCGGGTTCTTCGTCGTGGTCTCCTGCGCCGCGACTCTGCACCGCAACGGCATCGCGATCACCGACGCGTCAGCCGCAGCCCGAGCCCTGGAACCACTCGCCGGACACCTTGCGGCGCAGCTCTTCGCGATCGGCTTGGTCGGCGCCGCCTTGCTCGCCGCGTCGATCCTGCCCCTGTCCACCGCGTACTCGGTCTGCGACGTGGCCGGACGACCCGCAGCACTTGATGACAGCATCCGGGAGGCACCGCTGTTCTACGGCACCTTCGGCGCCGTCACCGTCATCGGCGCCGGTCTCGTGCTCATCCCCGGTATCCCGCTCGTCCCGATCCTCGTCGGCACCCAAGTGATCAACGCAGTCCTCCTGCTGCCGCTGCTGTTCTACATGTCCGGCATCGCCCAGAGCCGAACCCTCATGGGCGAGTACGCCGTCGGCAAGCTCACCGCATCCAGCTACTGGATCGTCATCGCGCTGGTGATCGTGAGCATCGGAACCCTGGCGGTACTCAGCGTCACCTGAGAATCCCGCGAGCAGGGCGTCCGGACAACCTCAACGCCGGTCCGGCGGCGCGC
>PMLO01000244.1:17514-17994 GCA_003158895.1 Propionibacteriaceae bacterium | reverse complement strand
TGAACGCATGTGCAAACCATCGTGGGTGGCGGGTTGAGACGCGACGTGTGAGGGCCTGTCAGGCGTCGGTGGCCAGCGCCAGGATGACCGTGAGGGGGGTGTCGGTGACGGTCCACGTGACCGTACCGGTCAGACGTCCCACGGCACGCAGGTCGGTCTCAATGGTGCGCAACCGCTCGAGCTGCTCAGCCGGTCCGGAGAACTCGGCGCTCGACGCCTCGGTCTTCATGGAGACCTTCGCCTGCGACTTGGCACCACGGATCTCGACCAGGGCGGCCGCGATGTCGTCCATCAGCTCGACCTCACCGGTCGTCGGCAGCTCGGCTGCCGACGGCCACGGCGCGTGGTGCACCGAGCCCTCGTGGCTCCAGGACCAGACCTCCTCGGTGACGAACGGCAGGTACGGCGCGAACAGCCGCAGCTGCACACCGAGGGCGAGCACGAGCGCGGCCTTGGCCGATGCCGACGCCGGCCCCTCCG
>PMLO01000244.1:0-17463 GCA_003158895.1 Propionibacteriaceae bacterium | reverse complement strand
CCCGAGATGCCCAGGACGAAGTTCGACGCGTTGAGCACCTTCATGGCGAGACGCCGGCCGACCTTCATCTGGGTCTCGTCGAACGGCGAGTCCGTACCGGGACGTGCCATCGCCGCGCGCCAGCGGACCGCGTCGGACCCGTACGTCGACAGGATCTCCGTCGGCACGATCGCGTTGCCGCTCGACTTGCCCATCTTCTTGCGGTCGGGGTCGACGACGAAGCCGGAGATCGTCGCGCGCGACCACGGCACGCAGTCGAACTCGAAGTGGCTACGCACGACGCGGCTGAACAGCCACGTACGGATGATGTCGTGGGCCTGCGGCGCCACGTCCATGGGGAACGTCAGCGCGAACAGCTCCGGGTCGCGCTCCCAGCCGCAGACGATCCACGGNNAGGATCGGGTGCTCCCAGTCGGCCTCGCCGTCGGCGTCCAGCGGGTACCAGACGGGGAACGGCACGCCGAAGAACCGCTGCCGGCTGATCAGCCAGTCGCCGTTGAGGCCCGACACCCAGTCGTTGTAGCGGTGCTGCATGTGCGCGGGCGTCCACGCCATCTCCGCGCCGCGCTCGATCAGGCGCTGCTTCAGCGCGTCATCGCGGCCGCCGTTCGTGATGTACCACTGACGCGTCGCCACGATCTCCAGCGGGCGTTCGCCCTTCTCGTAGAAGTTCACGTTGCGGGTCGTCGGCTTCGGCTCGCCGTCGAGGTCGCCCGACTCGCGGAGCAGGGCCACGGTCGCCTCGCGCGCCGAGAACGTGGTCTTGCCGGCGAGCTGCTCGTACGGGTCCGTGTTGACCAGCCACTCGGGCGTCTCGCGCTGGAGCCGGCCGTCGCGCATCACGACCGTACGCGTCGGCAGGCGCAGCTCGCGCCACCACGTGACGTCGGTCTGGTCGCCGAACGTGCAGCACATCGCGATGCCGGCTCCCTTGTCCCTCTCGGCCGCACGGTGCGCGAGCACCGGGATCTCCACACCGAACAGCGGCGAGGTCACGGTGGTGCCGAACAGGTCGGCGTACCGCTCGTCGTCGGGATGCGCGATCAGCGCGCACACGCTCGGGAGCAGCTCGGGCCGGGTCGTCTCGATGTAGACCGGTGAGCCGTCAGGGCGCCGGAACGCGACCCGGTGGTACGCGCCGGGGTAGTCGCGGGCCTGCAGCTCCGCCTGCGCGACGGCCGTCTGGTACGTCGTGTCCCACAGCGTCGGAGCGAAGGAGAGGTACGCCTCGCCGCGCGCGAGGTTGCGGAGGAACGCCTTCTGCGCGATGCCGACGGAGTCCGACGACACCGTCGTGTACAGGGTCGACCAGTCCACGCTCAGCCCCAGCTGGCGCCACAGGTCCTCGAACGCCTTCTCGTCGATCTGAGTGAGGAGCTCGCACAGCTCGATGAAGTTCTTCCGGCTGATCGGCTGCTGCTTCTTGGGATCGGGCTTCGCGGGCGGCTCGAAGCCCGTCTCGTACGGCAGCGACGGGTCGCAGCGCACGCCGTAGTACACCTGTACGCGTCGCTCGGTCGGCAGGCCGTTGTCGTCCCAGCCCATCGGGTAGAAGACGTGCTTGCCGCGCATCCGCTGGTAGCGGGCGATGATGTCGGTGTGGGTGTAGCTGAACACGTGCCCCACGTGCAGCGACCCCGACACCGTCGGCGGCGGCGTGTCGATGGAGAAGACCTGCTCGCGGGACTCGGGGCGCACGAAGGCGTACGTCTTGTTCTCACGCCACGTCTCGAGCCAGGCGCCTTCGAGCCCTTCCAGTGCGGGCCGCTCAGGTACGCCTCGACCGACAGAAGTCGGCGCGGGCGTTGGACGGTGAGCGGTGTCGGTCATGAGCCGAATCCTACGGAATCGGCACAGGCCCCGGCGAACTCGTATGCGCGGGGACCCGGCGCGATCAGCTTCCGAGGTACGGGTCGATGCTGGTCGCGTCGGTCGTGAGGGTCTTCGTGATGTCCTTGCCGTTGTACCAGTAGGCAGGTGTCGCGGTGACCCCGGCGCGGCCGGCGGCATCGTTGGTGCCTTGGACGAACTGGAGCGTGGCCTGCGTGTCGTAGCACTTCTGGAAGCCCGAGAGCTTGTCCCCGGTCAGCCCGAGCTGGGCGGGGATGGTGACACGCAGCAGGTCTGCGCTGAAGCCGGCGCCCTCGGTGGCCGGCTGGTTGTCGTACAGCGCGTCGTAGTAGGCCTGGTACACGCCGGCGTTGTCGGCGCATGCCGCGGCGACAGCCGCCCGCGTCGAGGCGTCGTTCTGAAGGTTGGTGTCCAGGAAAGTCATCGTCCGGTACTCGAGCTGGATCTTCCCGGCATCAGCTGCGTCGCGCAGCTTCGTGCCGAAGATCGTGTGGTACTGCTTGCAGACCGGGCACTGGTAGTCCTGGTAGATCACAAACAAAGGGGCTCCGGACTTGGCCAGGCCCGGGTTGGCGACGATGCCTGACTTGTCGCCGTTGGCGTGAGGCGGGATGGCGTTGGTGGCGCCGATCTTGTCCTTGAACGCGTACACGCCCCAGACGATGAGCGAGATGGCGACGACCGCGCCGATGATCCCCAGGCCGACGGTGAGCCGCTTCTTCTGTTGAGAAGCCTTGAGCTCCGCCTCGCGCTGGATGCGCAGCTGCTCGCGCCGGTTGACCTTCTCGGCGACGGGGGTCGTCGCCGCCGCGGTGTCCGGCTTCGTGGCGGGCGTTCTCTTCGCGGACGCCTTCTTGCTCATGCAGTCACTCCTCGTCGAGGTCGTCGTCGGACACGGTGACCGGTCCGAAGAGCCGGGTCTCCAGTGAGTACGGGGTCACGGGGCGCACTACCAACCAGACGGCGAGTGCCAGCAGACCGATGTCGCGGGCGATCTCCCACGGGTACTGGGCCAGCGCCTTGGCTGCGGCGATCGTGCCGCCGCCACCGAAGCANNTCGTAATCCAGCAGCTTGTACGCGCGGACGGCCAGCACGCTGGACGGAAGGTTGGTCACCTTCAGGGCGCCGGCGACGAACATGACGCCGCCCAGGACCACCCTCGCAGCCAGCCCCACCCAGTCGCGCCACGCGATGGCGCGCCAGGACGCTGTAGCGGGCGCGCTCGTAGTCGCGGAGGATGGCACCCGCAAAGCGTACCGGGCGCTACTGTGCCGGGCCTCACCACGGGAGCGTGTCCTCATTGTCGATTGGAGTCTCACGAGCCCGCCCACAGGGGAGTCTCCCGTGGTCGGCCCGAGGGCCCCCGTCTCGGGCCTCTGGATGGTGGTTATCAGCCGCCTGATCCTGTCCAGACGCAGCTCAAGCCTCNNAGGCTCCCTTGCTGGCGCTGCCCGGCACCAATGGTGAACGGCCTTGTCCAAGGGCCTGTCTGCGATTCCTCAGGGAACGGGCTGGGGAGCGACCTCGCCTAGACTCGGGGCACGATGAACAACGACTCTCATGCCCGCGTGGTCGCGGAGCTGCTCGCACGTCAGCCTGAGCACCAGATCGGGCCATCGCTGGCACGGATCCAGATGCTCGTAGAGCTGCTGGGCGACCCGCACCGGAGCGCACCCGTCGTACACATCACTGGCACGAACGGCAAGGGCTCGACGGCGATCATGATCGACGCGCTGTTGCGGGCGCAGGGGCTGCGTACCGGCCTGTACGCGTCGCCGCACCTCGTCGACGTCACCGAGCGCATCTGCGTGGACGGCCGGCCGATCACCGCCGAGGTGTTCGACGACGCGTGGGAGCAGATCAAGCCGTTCGTCGAGATGGTCGACGCGGCCCAGATCGACGACCTCGCGATGACGTTCTTCGAGGTGCTCACAGGCCTGGCGTTCTCCGTGTTCGCGGACGCGCCGGTCGATGTGATGGTGCTCGAGGTCGGCATGGGCGGCTCCTGGGATGCCACGAACGTGGCCGATGCGGCTGTCGCGGTCGTTACGCCGATCGCGGTCGACCACACCGACTACCTGGGGTCGACTCCGGCCGAGATCGCTGTCGAGAAGGCGGGGATCATCAAGCCCGACTCCATCGCCGTACTGGCCGGGCAGACTCCCGACGTCGCGCGCATCCTCATCGAGCGGGCCGCCACCGTCGGCGCGAAGGTCGTCGCCGAGGGCATCGACTTCAACCTGCTCGACAGGGCGCCGGGCGTCGGCGGTCAGGTGCTGCGCCTCGAGTACGCGGGCGGATCGGTCGAGGACGTCCTGCTCCCGCTGTACGGGATGCACATGGCGCACAACGCGGCTCTCGCCATGGCCGCGGTGGAGGCGCTCCACGGAGGTCGGGCGATCGAGCCCGAGGTCATCGTCGCCGGTTTCGGGGACGTCATCGCGCCGGCACGCCTCGAGCGCGTCCGTACCTCGCCTCCTGTCGTCCTCGACACCGCCCATAACCCGGCAGCCGTCGAGGCGACCATCGAGGCGGCGGTCGAGGCCTTCGCGTTCGCACCTCTCATCGTCGTGCTCGGGGTCATGCGCGACAAGGACGTCGCCGGGATCCTCGGTGCCCTGATCGAGGAGACCGACCACCTCATCGTCACGCAGCCGCCCGGCGCTCGGGCGCTCCCCGCAACCGAGCTGGGGGAGCTGGCCCAGGGGCTCTTCGGCGAGGACAACGTCGTCGTGAAGACAGACCTGTCGGACGCCCTCGAAGCCGCCGTGGCATTCGCGGACGAGTCGGGACCCACCGCCGGCGTACTGCTCCTCGGGTCCGTCGCGCTTGCCGGCCACGCTCGTGCGCTGCTCGTCACCGAGTCGGCCGACGAGCGTGCCACGCTCCCGACGGTGGCGGTCCTCGATGACGACTGGGACGTACCGGACATCCTCGACGTCACGCGCTTCGGGGGTCGCGACTGGGGGAGTGACGCGTGACGCTGCCCGCAGGCAACCCCATGATCCGGGTGCTGCAGGTGTTCCTGCTTTTGGACGTTATCGTGTTCGCCCTTGTCATCCCGGGAATGATCCAGGTCTCCGATCGCAGCGTGCTGGTGAGCGTGCTGTCGGGGGGCGCGGCGATCGTGGTCGCGCTGGCCGCCGCCGGGACCATTCATCGCGGACGCCTTGGCTTTGCACTCGGCTGGCTCACCCAGCTCGTCGGCCTGGCGCTGGGCCTGCTGACGCCGTTCCAGTTCATCACAGGGGGAGTGTTCGCGCTGCTCTGGGTGACGACGTTCGTGCTCGGCAAGAGGCTGGTCACCCAGCCGTCACCCTGACCTCTCCCGGGCCTGTCCCGCGCCTTCGTGGGCGGGAGCGGGGTCCCCACTATGGTTTCCACCATGACTGAACGCACTCTGGTTCTCATCAAGCCCGACGGCGTCAGCCGTGGACTGACGGGGCTCATCCTCGACCGCTACCTGGCGAAGGGGTACGCCCTCGTGGCCATGGAGCTGCGGACCTGTACGGCTGAGCTGGCCGACGAGCACTACGCCGACCATGTCTCCAAGGACTGGTACCCGCCGTTGCGTGCGTTCGTCACCTCCGGCCCGCTCGTGGCTGCGGTCCTGGAAGGGCCTCGGATCATCGAAGCCGTACGCGCCCTCAACGGCGCCACCGACGGCATCGCCGCAGCTCCCGGGTCCATCCGTGGCGACTGGGCGACGTCCAACCGCGAGAACCTCGTCCACGGCTCCGACTCCGCAGAGTCCGCCGCTCGCGAGATCGGCATCTGGTTCCCGGAACTGGCATGACCGACCCGAGCCCCACCCCCCAGTCCGGCACGCCCCTGTGGCAGCCGTCCGGTACGACACCTGCGCCCGGGCCGCTGCCGTACCAGCCTCCGGTCGAGCAACCTCCGTACCAGGCAGCCCCGCCAGAGCAGCCCCACCACCAAGGGCCGGTTTCGTACGGACAGCCTCAGCCGTACCAGGGTCCGGTCCAGCAGCTGTACCAGCAGGGGCCCCCTCCGTACGGACCGCCGGTCCAGCAGCTCCCGTACCAGCAGGGCTTCCCGCCGAATGGCCAGGCGCCTGACTGGGTGCATGCCATCCCGCCCTACCGCGCCGCCCCGGCCAAACCGAGCGCCCTCCCCGTCGAGCCCAAGCGGCACAGCCAGTTCCTTCAGACGCCGCGTCGGCGCTGGTGGAAGCTGCCGATCGCGCTCATCGTCGCGGGCGTTGCCTGGCTCATCGGGTCGACGATCGTCACCATTCCCGCGCTGGTCTACGACGTCATCAACCAGAAGATCGACCTGGCGGACCCGACGGCGCTCCAGAACTACGTCGCGGGCATCACCACCCACGTCACCCCGGCGCTGTTCCTGGCCAACAACGTCGGCATCGCCCTCATGATCCCGTCGGCCTGGCTGGGGCTCATCATCTACGGGCAGAAGCCGCGCTGGCTGTCCTCGGTCGTCGGCGGCCTGCGCTGGAAGTGGCTGTTCAGGATCCTCGGGCTCATCCTCATCCCGTACATCGCGCTCGAAGCCCTCACCCTCGTCGTCACCGGGGTGCCGCAGCTGACGTGGAAGCCGTACAGCCTGTTCATGATCGTTGTCATCCTGTTCACCACGCCGCTGCAGTGCGCGGGGGAGGAGTACGGGCTGCGGGGGCTCGTCAACCGCCTGTTCGGCTCGTACTGGTCGAGCCGGGTGTCCTTCTGGATCGGTGGCGTCGTCTCGAGCGTGGCGTTCATGCTGCTGCACACGGCGCAAGATGTGTACCTCAACGCGTTCTACTTCACGTTCGGGATGCTTTCGTGCTGGATGGCGTGGCGCACTGGTGGCCTCGAGGCGGGCATCGCGCTGCATGTGATCAACAACGTCACCGCCATGGCTGTCTTCCCATTCAGCGACTTCTCGGGCGTTTTCAACCGTACGGCTGGCAGCGCGAACCCCTGGGACGTGCTTCCGCTGGCCGCCGTCATGCTCGCGAGCATGGGCCTGGTCGAGTGGCAGGTACGTCGACGCAAGCCCATCGCTGTAGCAGCGCCGGGTGCTTCGCGCGTGGAGGACGGGCAGTTCGAGGGCTGAGCGCCGCGTTCGGCGTCGGCCGGTCGGTCGGGCCGCATCCATTCAGTGGCAGATAGCGGGTCGCCGATCGCCATCCGCACCGGCGGTCGAGTATGTGCCAGTCAATGGATGCGAGGCGTCGGTCAGACCCGGCGGACGGCCTCTTTCACCAGCGCCACGACCGGCGGGCGGACGCTCAACTCGCTCACGCCCAGGCCGACCAGGGTCGCGGTGAGGTCGGGGTCGCTCGCCAAGTCTCCGCAGACCGCGACGGGCTTGTCGCCGAACGCCGTACAGGTCATGAAGATCAACGCCCAGATCGCCGACGATGGACGCGACAGCGCGGCGACGCGGCCGTTGCCGCGGTCTACGGCCGTCGTGTACTGGGCGAGGTCGTTGGTGCCGATGCTGGCGAAGTCGACGAGCGGTGCGAACTCGTCGGCGCGCAGGGCGGCGGCTGGGACCTCGACCATGATGCCGACCTCGAGGGACGGTGGGTCGGGGTGCTCGGCGAGGACGTCGGTGAGTACGGAACGTGCCCAGACCACCTCGTCGGGATCGGTGACCATGGGGAACATGACGCGTACCGGCACCTCGCGGGCGGCCGCCACGATGCCGCGGAGCTGCTCGGCGAAGACGTCCGGGTAGCGGCGCATCGCGCGCAGTCCGCGCTCGCCGAGCATCGGGTTCGCCTCGCCGTCGGTCTCGAGGAACGCCAGCGGCTTGTCGCCGCCGGGATCCCAGGTACGTACGGTGATGGGCGCGCCCAGAGCCTTGCCGATCTCGACGAGCGCGGCGGCCTGGGTGGCTGCGTTCGGACCGGTGACGTGATGCGCGAAGAGGATCTCGGTACGGACGAGTCCGGAGCCGTCGGCGCCGGCGGTGGCGCCCGCCGTCGCATCGGCCAGGGACGCGATGTTCGCCTCCACCAGCACGCGTCGGCCTTCGGTGGTGAGCGCAGGGTCGTGCGCGCGGGTCGCCGCGGCCGTGGCCTCAGAGTTTCGCGACTCGGCGAGGCCGCGAATCGTGTCCTGGGTGGCGGCGTCGGGGGCGAGCCACAGCGTGCCGGGACCAGGGTCGATGCCCAGGAGCGTGCCCTCGGCGACGCCCTGCGCCTCGCTGCGGCCGGTCAGCACGGGGATGCCTCGCGACGAGGCGACGATCACCCCGTGTCCCGTGGCCCCACCGGTGGTGGTCACGACACCGAGGGTGGTCGCAGGATCGAGGCCGGCAGCTGTGGCGGCGTCGAGTTCGTCGACGACGAGGATGTGCGGGGTGTCCGAGGGCGCCTGTTCCGTCGTTCCCATCAGGGCGAGCAGCACCTGACGCTCGAGGCTGCGGATGTCCTGGCCGCGCTCACGCAGGTACGGATCGGTCAGCGCGTCGAAGTCGGCCGCGACGGCTGCGAAACGAGTTCGTACGGCGTCGGTGGCCGGGCTGCCTGACGCCGTGTCAGCAGCGAGCCCATCGGCAAGGTAGGGGTCGCCGAGCAACGCTTCCTGGGCCTCGAAGATCCCTCTCTGTGGCCCCGCCGTCGCGGCCAGCTCGGTCACGTGTGCGGCCACTGCGGCGAATGCCGACTCGAGACGCCCCTTCTCGTCGGTCGCAGTGCCGGGGGAGTAGCTCGCTGTGTCGACCGCGGCACCCCTCACGAGTGCTGGGGCCAGCACGACTTGGCGACCCGTTCGTGACGGGTCGGCGGTCGATGACGGTCCCGGCTCCGCGGGAGTCGGCACGTCGGCGGTTGCCACGCCCGATTCCCCGAAGTCCGTCGCGGCGAGACCCAGGAACCGCTCCCGGGCCGCATCGGCGTCCGGACCCGAGAACGTGGCGGAGAGTGTGTGGCCCGGGAGCAGCCCGAGCGTGGCCACCTTGCCGACGCTTCGGGCGTCTGCCGGGCCCTTTCCGAGCGTGACGTTGCGGAGCAGGACGGTGGCGTCGAGTCCGCGAAGGCCCGAGACCAGTGCGGCCGCCGGACGCGCGTGGAGACCGTGCGGGTTCCGTACAACGACCTCGGTCGCCGGCCCCTCCACGGCCCCCGGCGACGCCGTGTCGGGCGCACCGCTCGGAGCCTCACCGGGTGGAGCCGTGGTCTCGCCCAAGTGCTCGACCTTCGCCGCCAGACCGCCTTCGGCCTCGGCGGCGACCTCGGTGAGCGTGGCGCCGGTGCTGGCCGTCACGACCGCCGCGACGAGCCCTTCCACGAGCGGAGCGGGCGATATCCGTACCCGCTCCGCCGTCTCGGGGTCAACGAACTCGAGCGCCATCTCGGCGGAGAGGATGGCACTGCCCAGGTCGAGCAGCACCAGCACGCCGTCCGTCGAGTCGACGGCCGTCACCGCCTCGGCGATCGCAGTCGCGTCCGTACCGAACGTCGTCTCGTCCAGCCCGGCCGCAACCCGGATCGCTGGCCGCGCGTCGGCGGCCACCATCTCCTCGGCCAGCCCGACGGCTGCCTCGGCGAGGGCTCGACTGTGCGAGACGACGACGATCCCGATCATCGGCTTAGGCCAGTGTTCTCGCCGCAGCCTCGATGAGCATCGTCACGCTGGTCGCGCCCGGATCCTGAGTACCTGCGCTGCGCTCCCCGAGGTACGACGCACGGCCCTTGCGTGCCACGAGCGGGGTAGTCCCGTCTCGTCCTTCGGCACAGGCCTTGGCCGCCGCATCAAGCGCCGCCTGAGTGCCCTCACCGGCCGCCGCGTCGTACGCGACGAGCGCCGGCGTGAGCGCATCGACCATCGTCTTGTCGCCCACCTCGGCCTTGCCGCGCTGGATGATCCCCTCGAGCCCGGCCCGCAGCGCGACACCGATGCCTTCCGCGGAGTCCTCGACCGGCCATGCCCCACCAACGCGCATCAGGAACGTCCCGTACAGCGGTCCGCTCGCGCCTCCCACCGTGGAGACCAAGGTCATGCCGGCCTTCTTGAGGAACGCCCCGGAGTCGGGGAAGTCGGCGGCGGCCAGAGCGGCCACTGCCTTCATCCCGCGATCCATGTTCGACCCGTGATCGGCATCCCCGATCTGACGGTCGAGGTCGGTGAGCATGTCGGCGTTGTCGTGGATCTGCGCCGCAAAGTCCGCCATCCAGGCGCCGGCCTTGTCAGCCCCCATCAGCACCCCCACCGCAGACCAGGCGTGTTCACCGGCGCGTCCCACAGCTTGACGAGGTCGTCGTCAGCCTTGAGCAACGTCACCGAGCAGCCGGCCATGTCGAGGGAGGTCATGTAGTTGCCGACGAGGCAGCGGGCGATGGGGATGCCGGCCTTGCCGAGGATCTTCGCGACCTCGTTGTACATGAGGTACAGCTCGATGAGAGGCGTGCCTCCCAGGCCGTTCATGAACGCGATCACCGGCGAGCCGGTGTAGTCGATGTCGGACAGGATCGGCTCGAGGAGCATCTCGGCGATGTCCTTCGCTGGAGCGATCGGCATGCGGGTGCGGCCAGGCTCGCCGTGGATGCCGACGCCGACCTCCATCTCGTTGTCGCCGATGTCGAACGTGGGCTTGCCCGCGGCGGGGACCGTGCAGCTCGTGAGCGCCATGCCCATCGAGCGGCCCTGACCGTTGATCTTCTTGGCGAGCGCGACGATCGCATCGAGGTCGCGGCCCTCTTCAGCCGCTGCTCCGACGATCTTCTCGAGCAGGACGGTGACGCCCACGCCACGACGACCGGCGGTCCACAGGGAGTCCTTGACGGCGACGTCGTCGTCGGTGACGACGGCCTCGACGCGTACGCCGGAGTCTGCGGCTGCCATCTCGGCTGCCATCTCGAAGTTCATGACGTCGCCGGTGTAGTTCTTCACGATGTGAAGGACACCCGCGCCGCCGTTGACAGCGACCGTTGCGGCCATCATCTGGTCGGGTACAGGTGAGGTGAAAACCTCGCCAGCGCAGGCGGCATCGAGCATCCCCATGCCCACGAAGCCTCCGTGCATCGGCTCATGGCCGGAGCCACCGCCCGAGATCAGGCCGACCTTGCCAGCGACCGGCGCGTCCTTGCGGTAGATNNATTGATCAGCTTCTTCATGAGCGCGATCCTTGCACCAGGATGCACGCTTGTCAGCGGGTGCGCACAAGCGTTCACGTCGACCCGGTTCCGGCGCGCATCTGTCACGGTGACAAGGAACTCCACCCCGAGCCTGGCACCTCGTGCGCGGGCACTATCAAGGGGTGGGAGCGACCGCAGGTTAGGCTTGCCCGATGATCACGACGACCCAAGACGTCGACCCGGGCTCGCTGTTCGCGACCCTCGAGCCGCTGCTCGCGCGCGTCGCCAAGCCGATCCAGTACGTCGGCGGTGAGCACAACTCCGTCCTCAAGGCCTGGTCCGACGTCGAGGTCCGGTGGTGCCTCATGTACCCGGACGCGTACGAGGTCGGCCAACCGAACCAGGGCGTCGCGATCCTGTACGAGATCCTCAACGAGCTGGACTGGGCGGTCGCCGA
This sequence comes from Propionibacteriaceae bacterium, assembly GCA_003158895.1. GTDB lineage: Bacteria > Actinomycetota > Actinomycetes > Propionibacteriales > Propionibacteriaceae > Fen-668. The sequence continues at coordinate 6,108 of PMLO01000244.1, read as the reverse complement.
GCGCACGTACGCGATCTGGCCCGACCTCGCCGCACTGCTGCGCCAGCACCACATCCCGCAGTTCACGCTCGACTCGCACCGTCCGGTCGCCGCGTTCGATCTGCTCGGCGTCTCGTTCTCCACCGAACTCGGCTACACGAACATGCTGCAGGCGCTCGACCTCTCCGGCATCCCGCTCCATTCCGCCGACCGCGACGAGTCGCACCCGGTCGTCATCGCCGGCGGCCACGCGGCGTTCAACCCCGAGCCGATCGCCGAGTTCATCGACGGGGCCGTGCTGGGCGACGGTGAAGAGGCCGTGCTCCTGATCTCCGAGATCGTCCGCGAGTGGAAGGCGCAGGGCCGGCCGGGCGGGCGCCACGAGCTGCTCGTACGGCTCGCACGCGACGGTGGCGTGTACGTGCCGAGCCTGTACGAGGTGGACTACCTCGACAACGGCCAGATCCGGCATGTCGCGCCGACAAGGGGAGACATCCCGTTCCGGGTCGCGAAGCACACGCTCACCAACCTCGACGAGTGGCCGTACCCGAAGGCCCCTCTGGTCCCGCTCGCCGAGACCGTCCACGAGCGGTACTCGGTGGAGATCTTCCGCGGCTGCACCCGCGGCTGCCGCTTCTGCCAGGCCGGGATGATCACCCGCCCGGTACGCGAGCGCAGCATTGAGACGATCGGCGCCATGGTCGAGCACGGGCTCCGCGCGACCGGGCTCGAGGAGGTCGGCCTGCTCAGCCTGTCCAGCGCGGACCACTCAGAGATCGCCGAGATCACCAAGCAGCTCGCCGACCGGTACGAGGACACGAACGTCTCCCTGTCGCTGCCGTCGACCCGCGTCGACGCGTTCAACATCGACCTCGCGAACGAGCTGTCCCGTAACGGACGTCGCTCGGGCCTGACGTTCGCGCCCGAGGGCGGCTCCGAGCGGCTGCGGCGCGTCATCAACAAGAACGTGTCCGAGGACGACCTCATCGCGACGGTCACCGCTGCCTTCAGCGCGGGCTGGCGCCAGGTGAAGCTGTACTTCATGTGCGGCCTGCCCACCGAGACCGACGAGGACGTGCTGGGCATCGCCGAACTGGCCAAGCGCGTGATCCAAGCCGGTCGTACAGCATCGGGCACGCGCGACATCCGCTGCACGGTGTCGATCGGTGGCTTCGTACCCAAGCCGCACACGCCGTTCCAGTGGGCCGCTCAAGCGTCGGCTGAGACGATCGACCACAGGCTGCAGCTCCTGCGCGACGTGATCCGCGCTGACCGCCAGTACGGTCGGGCCATCGGATTCCGCTACCACGACGGCAAGCCCGGCGCCATCGAAGGGCTGCTGTCGCGCGGCGACCGCCGGGTCGGCAAGGTCATCGAGGCTGTGTACGCCAGTGGCGGCGTCTTCGACGGCTGGAGCGAGCACTTCTCGTACGACCGTTGGGCCCGCGCCGCCGCCGAGCAGCTCGAGCCGTACGGGGTGGACCTCGACTGGTACACGACCCGCGAGCGCGACGAGCTCGAGGTGCTCCCGTGGGACCACCTGGACTCCGGTCTCGACCGGGACTGGCTGTGGGAGGACTGGCAGGACGCCCTCGACGAGAACACCGTCGACGACTGCCGCTGGACCCCCTGCTACGACTGCGGCGTCTGCCCCCAGCTGGACACCGCCATCGAGATCGGCCCCACCGGACGCACCCTGCTCCCTCTCACGGTCGTACGGAAGCCGGGCCTCGGCGGCTGACGAGGGCCTGGCGCTACGGGGTTGGTGCCTAGCCCCAGAACTTGCCGGACTTCAGCACAGTCCCCGCTGCGTCCTTGATCGCGTAGGTGCTCGGTTCGGACATCGAGTTGCGCCCGTCGACCATGAAGGCTGCGACCCACCAGCCGTTCGCGTCGGCCGTCACCGTGTCCACGACCTTCTTGCTGATCGTGAACTCGATGGTGCGAGCGTTGGCGGGAAGTCGCCCCACCGCGGAGTAGTACGTCGCGGGTCCAGGCACGACCGACTTCCCCGACTGACCCGGCCCCAGTGGCGGTGCAGCTTGAGCAGCGTCTCCTGAGCGGCATCCTCCGCCCGCTGCCAGTCGCCGCACAGCAGGAAACCGGTCCGGCAGAGTCGCGCGAACGAGTCGGCGACGTACTGCTCGAACTCGGCGTCCGCGTCCATCGGAATCCTCCTGGGGGTTCACACGCTAGACGTAGGCACCCGCCTTCCAGGTGTGTCAGCAGGGAATTCTGTGGCGGAGCCGGCTAGCGAGGTAAGGCTCAACAAGCACGGTCACACGTCTCTCACGCTGTCCAACACTCGTCACGGCCCCGTTGCTGAGGTAATGTCCACGATCCGTGAGCACCCAATCCAACAGCCAGGCCAAAGTCGTCCTCGGCATCGACGTCGGCGGAACCGCCACCAACGCCACCGTCCTCGATGAGCACGGCCATTTTCTCGTCGACGGGATGGTCGAGGTGCCCAGCCGCGTGACCGAGGGACCCGCTGCTGCGCTGGAGGCGGTGGCCGCCGCGATGACGCTCGTGCTGGAGACCACGGGGGTCAGCCGTTCCCGGGTTCTCGCCATCGGCCTGGACACACCGGGGCCTGCGAACGCCACCGGCGTCATCTCGTCGAAGGGCGCCACGAACTTCTCGGACCAGGACTGGTGGGGCTACGACATCCGCAGTGGGGTCGAGCGGCACGTCGGCCTTCCGGTGATCTACAACAACGACGGCAACGCGGCCGCCCTGTACGCGCACCGCACCCTGTTCGGCGAGCACCAGTACCACCGGTCGTCCGTCTCCGCCATCGTCGGCACCGGTCTGGGCGGCGGTGTCATCGAGAAGGGTGAGGTGGTGCGGGGTGCAGCCGGGATGGCCGGAGAGCTCGGCCACATCTGCATCCCGATGCCAGGGCTGCTCGTCGAGGGTCAGCCGATCCCCCAGTGCAACTGCGGCCTGTACGGAGACGTCGAGAGCATCGCTTCGTTGACCGGCATCCGGAAGAACCTGCTGCCGTTCTGGCTCACCCAGTACCCCGGCCACCCCCTCAACGCCATGCCGATCGACAAGGCCGCCAAGGCGGTCCGCGGCTACGGCGAGGACGGCGACGAGTTGGCGCTGAAGATCTTCGACCAGCAGGCGCAGGCGCTCGGCGAGCTGTTCACGATCGCCTCGAACTTCACCGACCCCAACGCGTACTTCGTCGGCGGTGGCGTGATCGAGGCGGCGCCGCATTTCCGCGACTGGTTCCTGGACCGTGTCCGCGTCCACACCCAGCTGCGCGAGGAGTCGGCTGCCGTGGCGCAGTTCGCGCTGGTCACAGACCTCGACATGGCCGGTGCCCGCGGGGCAGCACTGGCAGCGATGCACGCCATCTGACGAGCGGCGACCGGCGGTCAGCCCACGAGCGGGGCCAGCGTCTCGTGGATGCGCATCAGAGTGTCCGCACCCGCGGGTGCAGCGATCGCGCGCAGGGCGAGCAGCGCTGCTCCGGCAGTCCCGTCGCTGGCTCGTAGGCAGCGTCCCGGGTAGCGCGCGCGCAGTCCGTCGCTCAGCGGGTTGCCGTCGTACAGCAGCCCACCTGCCAGCACGATCGGGTGGTCGTCGTCGCCGATCAGGGCNNGCGCGGAACGCCAGGGGTGCGAAGTCGGCGCATTCGACCGGCCGCCGACCGTACACGCGGCGCATCACCTTCCAGATCTCCGGACGTCGGACGTCCTCGTCCGGCGTGCTCTCGTCGTCGACTTGGGCGAGCACGAGTGCGGTCAGGGCCGTCGCCGGACCGCGACCCTCGATATCGGCGGCAGCCGCACGTACGACCCGATGCCCGATCCAGAAGCCCGATCCTTCGTCGCCGAGCAGCCAACCGATCCCGTCGGACAGGCCGTCCAGCGACCCGTCGATGATGCGCGCCGAGATGGCGCCGGTGCCCGACAGCACGAGGTAGCCCGTCGGTGTCGCGGTGGCCGAGAAGTACGCGCTCATCACGTCTCCGGCCACCCGAACCTGGGAATCAATGCCTGCCGCCGCCATGGCCAGGGAGACCGCCGGCCCTGTCTCCGCGCCCAAGCCTCCGGCAAGCGTCAACATCACGAGGTCCGGCATGATCCCGGATTCCCCGAGCGCGGCGCGTGTGGCTGATACCTGGTTCGCGATCGCGAGGTCCAGGCCGGCGGACGTCGGGTTACCGGCTCCGGTCCGGCCGTAGCCGAGGCAGCGTCCCGTCTCGTCGAGCAGCACGGCACGGGTCGCAGTACCGCCCGCGTCGATGCCGATCACGTGCTGCATGGTGCCGTCCCCCGCCTTGTCCGCGTGTAGTAGACCAGTTGTCACGGGGACATTACCCGCACACCACATCTGAGAGGGCACCATGGCCGACACGTACGAGGCGTTTTCCGACGAAGTCACGAAGCGCCTGCCCATCCTGGTCGAGTCGGCCAGGACCGGCGACATCGCCAAGGCCATCGAGCTCCTGTCCGACGCCGTGGCCAAGGACGGGATCATCCGCGCGTTCGGTACGGGCCACTCCGAGGCGTTCGCCATGGAGATCGCCGGCCGGGCCGGCGGCCTCATCCCCACCTCGCGGCTCGCGCTACGGGACGTCGTGCTGTACGGGACGCACACGGTCTCCGAGCTGGCCGACCCCACGCTCGAGCGGGATCCGAAACTCGCCGAGGAGCTGTTCGGCCTGCACACCCGGCATCCCGAGGACATCTACATCATCGCGTCGAACTCCGGTGTCAACGGCTCGATCGTGGGTGTCGCCGAGCAGGTCAAGGCGCACGGCCACACCCTCATCGCCGTGACCAGCCTCGACCACACGATGAAGGTCACCTCCAAGCACCCGTCGGGCAAGCGGCTCATGGACTTCGCGGACGTCACGATCGACAACCTGGCACCGTACGGAGATTCGACACTCCCGTTGGAGTCAGGGCTGGTCATGGGCGCGATCTCGTCGATCACTGCGGCGTTCATCGCTCAGCTGATGACGCTCGGCGTGGCGGAGAACCTCAGCGCCCGAGGCATCACGCCACCGGTGTACATCTCCGCGAACATTCCGGGCGGCGACGAGCACAACAACGCGCTCAAGGCCAAGTACGCCGGCCGGCTGCGCGTCGACGGCTAGAGCGGCCCGGGCCTGGGAGCGCGTCGCCAAGTCCCCAGCGATGGCGGTGATTCAGAGTTGCATCTTTTCGGTAACGACTGCCTCAGCCTCCTTGCCAGCCGCGTTCACAGGGATAGATTCCGGCGCATGAGGCATCACCTCTACCGGTCGTACGGGGACGGCATCACCCGAGCTTGGCCGGTGGCCCGCTGCTGTTCGGCAGGGGCTGGAGAAAACTGAGGAGATTCGATGGAGAACACGTCGTTTGGTCGGCGGACCCTGCTCACAGGTTCCTTGGCCGCGGCAGCACTGGTCCCGTTGGCGTCCTGCGCGACCGGAGGTGGCTCTGGCACGTCCTCTGCCAGCGCCGGTGCGAGTTCTGCTGACAACCCGTTCGGCATGGCCGCGTCCGGCACCGTCGATGCGGTCATCTTCAACGGCGGCTACAAGACCGACTATGTCGACTTCGCCGGGACCCAGCTGACCAAGAAGTTCCCTGGTGTCACGGTCAAGGTGTCGCCGTCCACCCAGATCGCCCAGGAGCTGCAGCCGCGTTTCGTCGGTGGCAACCCTCCCGACATCATCGACAACTCCGGTGCTCAGGCGATCGGCATGTCGACGATCGTCGACCAGCTCGAGGACCTCACCTCCGTGCTCGCCGTCAACAGCTACGAGGGCAAGAAGATCTCCGACACCGTGTACGAGACGGCGATCAAGTCCGCCGGCACGTACAACGGCAAGCTCGCCGCCGTGAACTACGCGATGACGATCTACGCCTACTGGTACTCGGCCTCGCTGTTCCAGGCCAATGGCTGGACCCCGCCGAAGACCTGGGCCGAGGCCCTCGACCTCGGTGCCAAGGCCAAGGCTGCCAACAAGTACCTCATGCTCTTCGGCAAGGAGGCGGCGACCTACTACCTCACCACGCTCATCGCTTCGGCGATCATGGAGGGCGGCACCGACGTCCGTCTCAGCCTGGAGCACCTCAAGCCGGACTGCTACTCGCAGCAGGCCGTCGTGGACTCCTTCAACGG
>PMLO01000205.1 GCA_003158895.1 Propionibacteriaceae bacterium | reverse complement strand
AGCCAGACCCGATCCTCGATTTCCAGAGTGAAGTACTCCCCGGCAGCGGCATACCGCGGGTGGGGCTCGAACCCACGAGCGAGAGATTGGGGGCTAGTGATCTGTGGTCAGAGCGGGCAGGGTCGCGAGGAGCGCGCGGGTCTCCGCGACCACGCGATCCTGGAATGCCGGGTCATGCACCTGTTTTGAGCCCTTCATCGGGTCGCCGTTCTCGTCGAAGTACACGCCCGTCTCCGTCGAATCACTCGTGAGGAGTCGCGTGATCACCTTCGCGGCCCGTTTCGGGGTGGTGTAGTGCGGCATCAGTTGCATGAGCGGTGCGAGCACCTTGCTGACAGCGACGAGCGCCGGATGCATGTCGCGTCCGAGGTTGGAGCCGGGATTGACGCCGGAATCGATGGCGTTGAACGCGCCGTACGCCGTGCTCATGGGCGACACTTCTGGGCAGAGAGGGATCGAGCGCAACACCATCTGGCGCCACCTCGTCGGTCCCGGGTCGCGGGCGAGGCACACGCTCGAGGAGCGGGCGGACTTTGAAACTCAGATCGTCGCGGATCTGCGCATGACGGCATCTCGGCATCCCGCGGACCAATCTTTGCGGCACCTCATCAGCGACCTCGCGGCTCAAGGCCCCCGCTTCGTTGAACTCTGGGAGTCCGATGTTTCGGTCGACCAAAGAGATTCGTCGAAGCACAAGATCATTGACCATCCCACCGTCGGCCCCATCGAGCTCGACTGCGACGCACTCCTCGTTGCCGGGCACGATCTGCGCATCCTCGTCTACACCGCTGAGCCTGGCACGGACGATGCCGAGCGACTTGCCCTTGCCGTAGTCCTTGGCACACAAGCTCTTGTCCAGTGAGTGCGGTCGGTAGCGCCGGCTGCTACGTTTCCCCGACGCCCGCGCCGACCTGCTCGGCCGCCAGCTGTTCCTTCGCGGCGACCGTATGGTGTGAGGTCAGGAATAGCACTGAGAAACCTGTCATGGCGGCGACGATGCCGGGCAGCAGGAGTGTCTGTCCCATCGCGGTGCTGAACGCTGCTCGCATCGCCGGTGGCACCGCGCCGAGGGTGATGGATGCCCCGGTGGCGGATGCGCCTGGCAAGTTCGCGGCGAGCCGCGCCTGCATGAGCGCTGCTATCCCGGCCGCGCCGAGGACGCCTCCGATCTGGCGCATGCTGTTGTAGACGCCCGATCCGGCGCCCGCGAGTTCCAGCGGGAGGTCTCTGGCTGCGGCCACGGACAGGGGGCTCCACACGGACGCGCTGGCGATCCCCAGCAACGAGACGGGCAGCAGAACCCATCCCCACGCAGCCTGAGAGGTGATGAGGGCCGAGACCCAGAAGATGGCGCCGGCGAAGGCCGCGAAACCGAACGCGGCGATCCAGCGCGGGTTGACGTGGTTGAGCGCACGTCCGACGAGGGGGGCGAGGACGATCGTGAACACGGCCATCGGGGAGGCCAGCAGAGCTGACTGGAAGGGGGTGAACCCTTCGGAGATCTGAGCCCACAGGAGCAGTGGGAAAGGGATGGCGTTGATGGCGAAGCCCGCTCCGATGATTGCGGTGTTGGCGAGAGAGAAGTTGCGGTCACGGAACAGCCTCAGCGGCAGGAGCGGGGCGTCTGACGTCTGGACGTGCTGCCACAGTACGAACCCGGCGAGTACGACGAGGCCGGCGACGATGACTGCCGGGACGGTGATCGGCCCGAGGATCAGGCCCCAGTGGTAGGTCTCGCCCTGCTGCACCCCGAGGACCACGAGGAAGAGCCCGGTTCCCCAGGCGATGACGCCGAGAATGTCTAAGGTCTGCGACGTGGTGTCGAGCCGGGGGACGAACCGCCACACCAGAGCGAAGGCGAGTACGCCGAGGGGAACGTTGACGAAGAAGACCCACCGCCAGCCGAGGGACCCGATCAGCAGGCCCCCGATGATCGGGCCGACGAGGATGGCGGCGCCGGAGGTGGCGCCCCACACGCCCATGGCCGGGCCGCGTCGGGCCGCGGGAAACAGCCGGGTAATGACCGACATCGACTGCGGTGTCAGGAGTGCGGCGCCGAGGCCCTGGGCGACGCGGGCCGCGATCAGCATCTCGATCGAGCCGGACAGGCCAGCCCACAGACTCGCCAGTGTGAAGACACTCAGGCCGGCCAGGTAGGTGCGTCTGGGCCCGAACCGGTCACCCAGTCGGCCGAAGATCAGGAGGGGAACGGTGAATGCGAGGAGGTAGGCACTGGTGACCCACAGGACGCCGTTCACTCCCGCCTGCAGGCTCATCGAGATGCTCGCGGTGGCGACCGACACCACCGTCGAGTCCACCATGATCATGAAGAACCCGACAAGAAGCGCCCACAGCGCCTGCCAGGCCCTGCGCTCGGAATCCACGTCACTCAACTGACTCAGCCTCCTGTGTTTCGCCAAGGACGGGGACGAGTGTCCGCGTTAGTGCGAACCCACTTGCGTTTAGGCATGCTACGTCCGGATGCAGAGTTGATGCAACTCGGGTCGCGTTAGGATGGCGAAGTGACGAATGACAGCACGCGGCATCGACCCGGTGGTCGTACCGCTCGTACGGCGGAGGCCGTTCGCCGTGCCGTGGCGGAGCTGGTGGCCGAGCGCGGCAACGAGCACATCCTCGTGGCGGACGTCGCGGCTCGCTCAGGCGTGCATGCTGCGACGATCTACCGCCGATGGGGAGCTCCCGAGTCGCTGGTACTGGATGTGGCCTTGGATCAGCTCGAAGCGATGTCACCGATCCCCGACACCGGATCGCTGCGCGGCGACGTCCTCGCATACGCCAGGCGCATCACCACCAGCGTCAGCCAGCCGGACGGTTTCGCGTTCCTACGCGCAGTGATCGGCGCATGCAAGCTCGACCACAGCCCCGACGCCGACGGCGTCCAGCACCTCCGCCGTCGCGGCGGCGAGATCCAGGCGATGCTCGATCGGGCCGCCGACCAGACACACGGCCTTGAACTCACCGACGTCTTCGACGGGATCCTCGCGCCGATCTACTTCCGCACGCTCTTCGGAGTCGGCGGCATCGACGATGCCTACCTCAACTCCCTCGTCGACCGACTCCTCGCCCCACGCCACCCAGTCCCACAACACAGCTGAGTTCCCCCGTCGACGACCCCCACGACCCGACCGCCAAGAAAGCTGACAGGCACCGAGAACAATCGGCTTGCCGCAACATCACCAACCAAATCACCACTCGAGACCGGCGGATCCTTCCTCAGGCCACCGGGACCGGTGGGAGCGGATCGTTGCTCAGCCGGCGGGTCGGGAGAACAGGTTCACCAGGTTCCCGTCGGGATCGCGGAACAAGACGGAACGGTTTCCCCACGGCATCGTCGTCGGCTCGAGAACGATGTGATCGAGAGCGTCATGAATACGGGCGAACTCGGCGTCCACGTCGGCGACCGCGAACTCGATGATCACGGAGTCGTTGCTCCCTGGCTTCGGGGCGTGTTCCCCGAGCATGGCGACGGTCGCCGGGCTCGCGATCGCCAGCGCGCCCGCGCCAGTACGGAATTCCGCGAAGACCGGCGCGGGCCGGGTGGCGGGCGTGCCTGTGACCAACTCGTAGAAGCCGGCAAGCCTGTCGACGTCATTGGTGATGATCCGAATCGACGAGAAGTCCATGATGATCCCTTCCGCCGCGCCCCCTTGGCCCGACGGCTCCATCCTGTGGTGTCTCAGCGACATCGTCCTGTCGGGGTTTATGCCGTGTTCATGACGCTGCGGACGTCACCGTAGGCGATGTCGAGGTCCTCGCTGCGGAGCTCTCGGCGTGGTGGTCACGTCAGCGATTTAGGCGCCGGAGTGGAGCACTCGCCTCGCCTTCTGGGCCGTCGTGAAGAACAAGTACACCCCGCCGCCCAGTACCGCCGCCATGAAGCCGTAGCCCACCATGAAGGCGACCATGTCGCTCTGCGCGTCCGGTGAGCCGAGATTCGATACCCAGACAGCAATCCAGAGCACCATGATGGCGGCGAGGATGGATCCGAGTACGAAACCCCGTAGGCGCTGCGCTACCAGACGGTCGTGGTCATAGACCCCCAAGCCATCGCCCTGCTCCATGACTGGGCTCGTCGTCCCGACAGAGAGCGTGACGGTGTATTCCTTGTGGATCCCCCACAGTTGCCACAGACCCAGATAGACCAGACTCCCGATCCCGACGCCAAGAAATGCCAGACCGATCACCCAGATCCAGTTGATCGGGGTCTTCTGTCTGATCAACGTCACGGCGTCCCCTTGGTTGGCCGTGAGACGGTAGCCCCTCTTGAGGTACTCCTGGATCGTTGGAACAAGCCTCGGGTCGGCACCGGGGATGGGTCGTGAGGGCAGTGCCCGGATCGGCTTGTACACGGCCGGAGAGGGGACGGGATAGGGCTGGTATCGAGCGGGAAGCGTCCCGGCTTCGCCGCCAGTCACGCCCGAACGTGCAAAGAAGGCCGAGCCAGACTCGGCGGGCCCGGGGTGTCCATACGGGTCCTGCGGACTCGGAGCAGATCCGTACTGAGGGGGCTCGTCGACCCACAGCTGCCAGCCCGCTGGCGCCGCTGGCCAGGACGAGTCTGGCTGCCAGCCGTTGGTGGGTGCCCAGCCCTGCGGTGGTGTGGGCCAGTTCGGTGGTGCGTTAAACCTGACAGCCATGGCCAGGCCCTCCGTCACAGGCACGCACAGTGCACGGTGCACCGTGCACATCCATGCTAGATCGAAGCGGTTCCGTCAGGGCCGGAATGAAACAACCCACGGTCGCCTCACTGCGGGCTGTTGGCCGTACGTGTCCATCACGGCTGGTTACGAGGGGGCTGTCCCTACAGGGATTGCGCGGTCGCCGCCGAGTACCGGACCATGGCTGCTCTTCGGTGCTCTCGTTCGACTGGCCAACATCTTGCGTGTCCAGAGGCTCGTGCCTTAGGGCGACGCGGTCCCGTCGTCGCCAGGGTGCCGATACACGGACGTGAGCGTGGATCCTTCGTGAAGAGGAAGCTCGCGTGCTCGCTGCCGACGCCTCGACTGCCCGTTCCAGGCAGGGGCTTGCGAGAGCGTCATCTGAGCTGTCGACGCCGCTTGAAAACTGAACGCTTTCGCCGGTGAAAAGTGGACACTCGAGCACGATCGGAGAGTGATCACTTTGGAGGATTGGGCGCTGATCAGGAGGCTTGCTGCGGAGGGTGAGCCGCATGCCCGGATCGCGGCGAGGCTGGGGATCTCGCGGACGACGGTGGTGAAGGCGGTCGGCTCGGTTGCCCCGCCACGGTATGTGCGGTCGCCGGCTGCGACGTCGTTCGCGGTGTTCGAGCCGCGGGTGCGTGCGTTGCTGGCCGAGTTCCCGGACTTGCCGGCGACGGTGGTCGCGGAGCGGGTCGGCTGGACCGGGTCGATCAGCTGGTTCCGGGAGAACGTGACCCGGTTGCGGCCGGAGCAGCGCCGGGTCGATCCGGCGGACCGGCTGTCGTGGGAGGCCGGTGATGCGGCTCAGTGTGATCTGTGGTTCCCGCCGCGGAAGATCCCCTTGGAGGACGGCACCGCCACTTTGTTGCCGGTGCTGGTGATGACGTTGGCTCACTCACGGTTCGTGGTGGCCCGGATGATCCCGACGAAGACGACCGAGGACTTGCTGCTGGGCATGTGGCAGCTGCTCCAGCTCCTGGGTCGGGTCCCTCGGCGGCTGATCTGGGACAACGAGCGAGGCATCGGCCGTGGTCCGCACCGGGCTGAAGGGGTGGCGGCGTTCATGGGCACCCTCGCGACCCGGCTGGTGCTGCTGCGCCCGCGGGACCCGGAGTCGAAGGGGATCGTGGAACGCAGGAACGGCTGGTTCGAGACCTCGTTCATGCCAGGGCGTTCGTTTGGGTCACCGGCCGACTTCAACGACCAGTTCATCGGGTGGCTCGAGGGGGCGAACCAGCGAGTCGTGCGGACCACCAAAGCCGCCCCGGTGAAGCTGCTGGAGGCTGATCGGTCAGCGATGCTGGCCTTGCCGCCGGTGGCGCCGCTGGTGGGCTGGCGCAAACAGGTTCGGCTGGGCCGCGACTACTACGTCACCATCGCCCGCAACGACTACTCCGTCGACCCGACCTGGATCGGGCGCATGCTCGACGTCCACGCCGACCTGGACCAGGTCCAGGTGCGCCTGGACGGACGGCTCGTGGCGCAGCATCCGCGGGTGTGGGCCCGCGGCCTCACGATCACCGACCCCGCCCACGTCAGCACCGCCGCGAGGCTGCGCCAAGAGTTCCAACAGCCCCGCACCCAGGCTGCCAGTGACGGGCTGGTCAGGGACCTGACCGACTACGACAGAGCCTTCGGCCTCAACCAGGAAGGAGTCGCGTGATGGCGGCGAAGACCACCGAGACGGCCAAACAGCTGACCTACCTCGCCGGCGCCCTCAAAGCACCCCGGATCATCGACGTCGCCGCCCGGCTCGCCGACCAGGCCCGCGATGCCGGCTGGTCCTTCGAGGACTACCTGGCCGCCGTCCTCGAACGCGAAGTCTCCGCCAGGAATGCTTCCGGCGCCGAGCTGCGCATCCGAGCAGCCGGGTTCGGGACCCGCAAGACGCTGGAGGACTTCGACTTCGACGCCCAACCCGGCGCCCGGAACCAGATCGCCGCCCTGGCCTCGGGCGCCTTCCTCACCGAGGCCCGCAACATCGTGCTCCTCGGACCGCCCGGCACCGGCAAAACCCACCTCGCGATCGCGCTCGGCGTCACCGCCTGCCGCCACGGCGACCGGGTCCTGTTCGCCACCGCGACCGACTGGGTCACCCGACTCTCCGACGCCCACCGCGCCGGGAAACTCGCCGCCGAACTCACCCGGCTACGTCGCTACGGACTGATCATCATCGACGAGGTCGGCTACCTCCCCTTCGAGCAAGACGCCGCGAACCTGTTCTTCCAACTGGTCTCGTCTCGCTACGAACACGCATCCCTGATCCTGACCAGCAACCTGCCCTTCTCCGGCTGGGGCGCCGTGTTCGGAGACCAAGTCGTCGCCGCCGCGATGATCGACCGGATCGTCCACCACGCCGACGTCCTCACCCTCAAAGGAGCCAGCTACCGACTCCGCAACAAGGGCATCGACACCCTCCCCAGCATCCGCACCACCACCAACGAAACCGCGGGCTAAACTGCCCGCAACTGTTCACCTTTCACCCGGTGAAACCGTCCAGTTTTCGAGCGTCGTCCACATCTGAGCCCGTCGCAGGCCAGGAGATTGGGTAATCCGGGCCGCCCAGACAACGATCGGAGTAGCGTTCAAAGCGGAATCTCTCGTACGAGGGGGTTGCGATGACACTCAGGTTCAATCCACCTCCGAACTGGCCGCAACCACCGGCAGGGTGGGTTTCCCCGGTCGGCTGGCAGCCCGATCCGAACTGGCCCGCCGCTCCAGACGGGTGGCCCTTCTGGGTCGATGAGGGCGACCTAACCCCGCCGCAGTTCGAAGCGCCGACCATTCCCATCGATCTCCCACTGAACTCAGGCGCTGCCCCCGTGGCGAGCCAAAGTCTCTTGCCGCCCCCGGAAATTGCGCCCAGCCCGTACGTCGCAGCGGACACCATCCCCGGCGCTGCGCAGCCGCAGGCGGGACCCCAGGCGATGTTGGTCTCTACGTTGGCGCCGGCGACTTCAGCAGGCTCGCCGCGCCAGCCGAAGCCGGGCCGGAAGCTGCGCCGACCGGGACCCGGTGCCACGAGGTCGGGTTTTGTGAAGCACTGGAAGCGCACTTTCGCGATCGCGGCCGCTGCCGTCCTCGTCATCGCGGCTGGCGTCGTGTTCGTACCGCAGTGGTTGGGTCCCGATGTCGCGGGACTGCAGCAGCGAGGCGACGTGGCGGGGTTGGGGCGGGCGGTGTTGTACTGGGGGGACGCGACGATCCGAGAACGGGCTGCGGTCGCACTCGGCGCCATCGGGACCCAGGACTCGCTGGTTCCGCTGTTCAAGGCCGAGAGCGACTCTCAGCGGACGGTGCGTTCCGCGGCGGCCGCGGCTGTCGTGGAGGTACTCAGCAGGACTCCAGACGCGCTGGCGACTAGCACGCTGATCGCCCTGGGGGCCGACGCGAACACCAAGGTGGTTGAACCTGCGAAGGCGGCGCTGGGACCGTACTTGACGCAGATCGGGTCAGACCGTGCAGTGGCTGCCCTGCTCGCCGCACAAGCTGACTCGCGGGAGTCGGTGAGTTCGGAGGCCGCCGCGCAGCGCAAGGCGCTCTTGGACGGGCTGGCGAACGAGGATGCGGTGCGGATCCTGATCGCCCTTTACGCCAACGGGACCTCGGACGTGAGCGACGCAGCCAAGGCGACGCTCGCGGACCTCCTCAGCACGATCGGTCCGAGCCGCGGCATACGCGCGCTGCTGATCGTGCAGGCGGATTCCCGTACCGCGGTGAGTACGGAGGCGCAGACGCAGATCACCAAGATTCTCGGTGGGCTGGACGACAACGCAGCCGTGGCCCTGCTCCAGGGGCTGACCGGCGACAGTAATGAGTCTGTCAGCGTTGCGGCCAAGGCCTTGTTCAGCGCCTATCTTGTCGGCATAGGGCCGGACCGGGCCGCCACCGCCGTGCTGAACCAGCAGGCGGGTGACGAATGGCTGGCGGTCGCTCTCGGGGTCACCGTCGATCAACTGTCGCTCGAGACCAAGAAGCGCGGAATCCAGATCGACTCGATGTCGTCGATCAATGACGCGGCGGGATCGGTCCCGGACGGCACCGCGCTGACCTCAGCGCACGCGTACGCGGCCTCCGATGGCTTCCATCCCCTCGTCATCCTTGGCCCGGGTAGCTACACGTGGGCCGCCGGGGAGCCCACCGCGCTACGCTTCCTCGAACTCGTCGCCTACGTCAAGGACGGCGACAACCAGCAGGTGCAGGCCTGCCCCTACACCGGCCCAGCTGGTACCGCGACCGTCACCCGTTACCAGCAGACCAGAGTCGTCACCGTGTACCCCGCGCTGACCGCCCAGGTCGTCGCCACCCAGACGTTTACGGGCGGCACACCCGCCGCCTGCCAGCGAAACATCACGACCTACAGCGGCGCTGCGCTGACCATCAACGGCGACCCTCCCCCCGATGCCACGCTCACAACCTGGCTGAACTCCCTCGTCCACGCGCCATGACGCTCGAAACCGCTCGCTGACTTCCAAACAGCGCAAACGGTGTGAATGCCTCTACTCCTAGAGCCGAGCCTGAGATCGCGCAAGCCAAATCAGAGCCAACCCGAGGACAGCAGCCTAATTGAGAGCGACGACCCCAGGCGCCTAGTCTCGATCTCTCATCGGACTATTCCTCTTCGGACTTGCTCACGGAGTCACGGCGCCAGATCCCCAAGGTGGGGGCTGAGTTGAGTCCCGTGGCCCAGGGATTAAGGCGCGCTGCCTGATGATTATTGCGTAAGACCTAACGCCCTCTGCGCGTCCTCGCGTCCGAGGGCGGCCGTGCGCTTCAGTAGATCTCGATCTCTAGTGAGTCGCCCAGCGATGGGCGCCGTTGGAGCCACGACCCAAATCCGCTGCCGCCCCGGTGTGCCACTCGAAGCGAATGGGCTTTTCAGCAATTCGAGGCTTTGGGCAAACGATGGGTCATTGCTAGCCAAAGCTCGCACTACGGCCGGGGAATGTCCTTGCAGTTTCGCTGCAAGGCGCGTCGCGATACCTATGCACCTGTTGGCGCCCCTGGTCTCATAACTCAGCGGTCGGGTTAAGACAACGACGATGTTCTCGTGATTGTTCTCCACCGCCGCGCGAAGTGGCAGTTTGACGCTTACGCCCCCGTCAACGTAACTGTCATTCCCGAGGGGCACTTCACGTCCGTAGAAGATGGGCAACGCAGCGGTCGCCCTCAGCGACTCGAGTAGCGGCCACTGGCTCTTGTTCGTCGCCCAGACCAGGCGCCCCGTTGACGCCGACGTCAAACCGATGTGCAGCAGAATGTCCGACGCTTCTACTGCGCCGACATCCAGTGGCACGCGATACGTGAGCACGTCGTCGACGAGAAAATCGATGTCGATGATCCGGCGAACTCGGCGCCTGTCTATGAAGGACTTCTTGCTCAATTCATCAACGTAGATACTTACGCCTTGATTTGCCTGGTGCGCGATGAAGTAGGCGCCGTTGAGGGCGCCCGAGCTCGTAGCATAAATGTCGCTGAACCGACCGTTCAGACCAGCATCTTCCATGGCGGCGAGCGCGGCGGCGCTGTATGTGCCCCTCATTCCACCGCCCTGCACAACCAGCGCCGCGCTCCCCTTCGCCTCAAAAATCGATTCAGCGATGGACATCATGAATTTCTTTCTGTTGAAGTGGGTTGAGGGGGGCGGTGCGGTGGAATACAAGTCTCATATAGCGGCACGTGCTGCGGCGGGCTGCACCCACATCCCGCCTGGCTATGCCCGGGGCTCGCCGCCGGACGCGCAGAGATTGTCGGAGCAGGGACTCAGCCGCGGAGCGTGCTGAGCACGGCGGCCACGACATCCTCGTACTGGAGTTCTGGATGGAAGACCAACCAGTCCAGCCCGGCCACCAGGGTCGCCCCCACGACGGACGCAGCCCTGATTGCTGCGACGTCAGGCCCGATTCCCGTGGATTGGAGGTCGTCAACCAAGGGCGCGAGGGCGAGGGCGCGCCAGGTCCTGATGGATTCCTGCCAGGACCGTTCCGTCCGGAACAGCTCAGCCACCATCAGGCGTGCTGCGGCCGCGTTGTCCCGTACGAGCAGTAGGAGTGCCCGCACGATGCGGGCCTGGAGCTCAGGCCCGGCGTAGCCGGCCGAGGCCTGGCGGAGGGTCTCTCTCAACAGCGTGCTGCTGCGCTCGACGATGGCCTCCACTAGTCCGGCCTTCGACTCGAAGTTGTAGTAGATGGAACCCTTGGCGATGTTGGCGTTCACGGCAATGTCATCGATTGCCGTCGAGGTGACGCCCCTGGCTGCGAACAGCTCCGTTGCGGCATCCATGATCGCTTCCCGGGTGCCAGTGCGGCGGGCTACGCGGCCGTCGGGCTTAGTGGCCGCTTGTGCTGCCATGTCGGTCTCCTCAGATATCCAGCGCTGGATGCAGGCGGCCCATCGTCCACATCCGCTTGCGGGCAGACACGATGGACGTCGCGGCGAGCGACACCACGAAGATAGCGGTGAGGACGCCAACGCTCATCCAATACCTCGCTTCGACCCCGCCGGTGATCGCCTCACGTAGACCGTTGACCACGTGCGTCATGGGCATGTACGGGCTGATCGCCTGGAGGAACGCCGGTGTGGTCTGGATCGGGTACGTCCCGCCGGCGGAGGCCAGCTGCACCATCAGCAGCACGATGATCACCACCTTGCCGACCGCGGAGCCGAAGGTGACCTGTAGGAGCTGCTGCAGGGCGAAGAACGCTGCCGCGGTCAACAGGGCCATCGCGATCGTCGCCAGGATGTTCTTCGGGTTGAGCCCGATCGCGAAGTGCATCACGCTCAGC
Organism: Propionibacteriaceae bacterium; assembly: GCA_003158895.1. Lineage (GTDB taxonomy): Bacteria > Actinomycetota > Actinomycetes > Propionibacteriales > Propionibacteriaceae > Fen-668. Next base: position 17,905 of record PMLO01000205.1, on the reverse strand, counting down.
ATGATGGCGACCTGCCCCACCGACAGCATCAGGGCCGAGTTGAGGGATCCCCATGCCATCCGGAACCCGTTGACCGAGGTCATCAGGGCTCGCGACTGCAAGGGACGCAGCAGCAGCCAGGTGATCAGGGCTCCGACCCACAGGGCGAGCGGGATGAAGAAGGGGGCGAAACCCTCACCCCACGAGTCGGCCTGGTAGACGTGTTCGCTCTGCACGGTGACGGGCGTCGAGACGGCGTCGGAGCGCGCCGTCTGGACCGATGCCGAGTCGTCCGGGATCGCTGCCGCCCCGTCACTCAGCTTGGTGCCGAGCGTGTTGGCACCGTCAGTCGCCGTCGCCAGTCCGGACGCCAGATCCGGGGTGGACGAGGCGATCGTGCTGGCGCCCTGGTCGAGCTGCGCAGCCCCGGTGTTGGCCGCAGCGGCTCCGCTCGCCAGCGTCGTGGCGCCGTCCTTCAGTGCTCCCGCGCCGCTGACCAGGCCTTCCGACGAGCTGGTGACGCTGAAGGCGGCTGCGAGTGTCTTCGCCCCGTCCTGCAGGGTGGGGATGCTCGCGGCTCCGGCGTTCAGGGCAGAGACCCCGTCCGAGACCGCCTGCGCGCCAGCCTTGAGCTGCTGTGCTTGAGCCATGGCTGTCGGATCAGCGAGCTTGGTGCTGCCGACCGTCAGCTGCGTGACCGCACCAGCGAGCTGCTGCTGGCCGGCGCCGAGCTTGGTGATTCCGGCTGCGAGAGGGCCGCTGTCGGCGAGCGACGCCTGCAGGGAGGTGACGCCGTTGTTCACCTGCGTGGCGCCGGCCGCCAGTGTCTGCGCGTTGGTGCCGATGGACGCAACCCCCGCCGAGACCTGTGCTGTTCCCGTGGCGAGCGCCAACGCGCTGGTCTGAGCGCTCTGGAGCCCCGTACGGGCCTGGCTGAGGATCGCCAGAGCCGTCGCCGTGTCACCGGAGGCGAGGGCCTGCTGAGCCTGGGCGAGGGCACCGTCGACGCTCCCCAACCCGGAGACGAGCTGGGTCGCACCGGAGGCGACCTGCCCTGCGCCCACGGCGAGGGCTGAGCCGCTGCCCGTGCTCGCGGCCAGCGCTGTGGCACCGGACGCGGCCGCAGCGGAGCCTTGGCTGAGCTGCGATGTCCCTGCGTACGCCTGCTGCCGCCAGCTGATGGCCCCGTCGATCCAGGTCCCTGCGCCGGTGGCGAAGTCAGTGGCACCCGTCGAGTACTGCGTGGCGCCTGCGCTGTACGTGGTGAGCCCATCCGCCATGGTGGCCGCTCCCGCAGCCACAGCCGGGGCGGCAGAGGCGTCGGCCAACTGTGACAGGCCGTTGTGGAGATCGGTGAGCTTCGCCGCACCATCGCTCAGATGCTGCGCGCCGTCAGCCGCCTTCGTGACGCCTGCGAGGTAGGTCGTCAGCCCGTCGCGCAGTGCGGCCGCTCCGGTCGACAGCTGTCCGGTCCCGGCGGCCAGCTTCACGGCCCCTGCCGCCAGGTCCTGGGCGCCGACGCTTAGCTTCTCCGAGCCGTCCTTCGCCGTCGTCAGCCCGTCTCGGAGGCTGAACGCCCCGTCCGAGGCCGTACCGAACCCGTCGCGCGCCTTCCCGACGCCGATGAGCAGGGTGTCGACCGCATCCTGACCCACCTTCGACCGGACCGACTCCTGCACCTGCATCATCGCTGTCTTGCCGAGCGTCGATGCGAGGAAGGAGTTCGAGTCGTCGTACGTGACGTCGATCTGTGCCGTCTTCGGACTGTCGCCTCCGAGGGAGACGATCGCCGAGGAGAAGTCGGCCGGGATCGTCACCGCGAAGTAGTACTTCCCCTCCTCGAGGCCGGCCTTGGCGGTCGCGGCGTCGACCTTGGCCCAGCCGAGCGAGCCGTCGTCGACGAGGTTGTCGACGACGTCCTGCCCGTAGTGGACCGAGGCTCCGTCCCTCGTGGCTCCGGTGTCGGCGTTCACGAGCGCCACCGGCAGCTTGCTCATGTGGATGGTGGGATCCCAGAAGGCCCACACGTACATCGCCCCGTACAGGAGCGGGATGAGGAGCATCACCGCGATGGCCGCGCGGGTGATGGGCTTGCGTGCGAACCGCTTGAGTTCGGTTCCGTGCGATGTCCAGGCGAACATAGGTATCTCTCTCGGATGGTTGCTCAGCGGCGGGACGGGAGCACGACGTGGGCCGGGATCGTGTCCCAGCCGAGGCGTCGTAGCTCGCCGGGAGTGGACGCGGCAACGATGACGGTGACGCCGGTTGCGGCGAGGACCCGCAGAGACTCCCAGACACGCAACCGGCTGTCCGTGTCGTGCAGGGCGTCGATGTCGTCGACGACGATGAGCTCCGGGGACGACATCATGGCCAGCGCGATGCGCAGCTGCATGTTGTCGGCCTCGTCGAGGCTGTGGATCCGCTGACGGACTCCAGGCAGCGGGGCGTCGCCGAACACGGGCCCGCAGACCTCGGCGATGCGCGCGTCATCCGGGGTGTGGACGATCTTGTACCAGCGCGCGAGCCAGGCCTCACGCTCGCGAATGGTCGCGGCGACGGTGACCTCTTCGTCCAGGTCGTCCAGGCCGTGGATGCCGACGGCAGAGGTTAGGTGCTGGACACTGCGCGCCTTCGCGGGCAACTCGCGTCCCAGCACCACGAGATCCGACCCCTTGTTCGGCTTCAGCCGACCGACCAGCGTGAGCAGCACCGACGTCTTCCCGCTGCCACCCCGCCCCGTGATCAGGGTGACTGTTCCCGGCTCGATCGTCAGGTCCACGGGCCCATAGATCCGGCCCCGCTTGCCGTCCAGCTCCAGCTGGCTGGCCACCACGGCAAGCGCAGGAGCCGCCTCGAGAGATTCCGTGCGGTCAGCGATCAGACTCTGGGTCACGTTGGTGATTCCTCTCTTGCCACTCCCTCCAGAGTAATCGTACTGGCCGGTCAGTACAAATTGATTGGGCACTCGGTATCCTGGAGACCGGCGGATTCAGACCCCAACTACACCGTCGCTTGTGATGAGCCAGATCGACGCGGCGCTCGGCGAGGAGGCGGCTGCATGGCTGACCATCGCCTGATCAGATGAGGACCCTGCCACCTGGAGCTTGGGTTCTGAACGTTCGACGCGACACTGATCGCCTCGTGGCTGTCCGGGGGGACGCCGCCCGAGAAGGGTTCCGATGCGTCTGGTGGCTGCAGTCGCATGCCTATCTCTGCTGTTCGGATGCACAACGCGCACCGGCGTCGCGCCAAGCGCCGGGGTCCCCGGGCATTCCGTCTCCAAGCCAGACACCACATGGTCGCCGGTTCCGGGCCCGGTCCCGGTACCTGTGACGCTGCCTGTTGCTGGCGGGTCTAGCTGACGACGGCTTCGCCGCAGCCTTGCATGTGACCTTCAGCGGTAGGTGGCACGACTTCTTCAGCGCTTGTGGCGTGATCGGTCGGGTGCGTGAGGTCGGGCCCCCGTTCTTGTCAGGGGATCCTCAACCGGAGCAAGGGCTCACCCCGATCGTGGCTTTGAGTGTGGTGCAGATCGAGCGGGGGATTGGTCAGCCGGAGCAGGGCGGAGGTTCGTCGACCGTGGCGCAGGCATTGGTGGGGAGTTGAGCACCGGCAGCGCGTACGAGGAGCCCGTGCAGGGTGGCACGCTCGTCTGCAGACAAGGCGCGTAGGAGGTCGTCCTCGTCGTTGGTCGAGAGCTCCACGATGTGTCGGCGGCGGTCTGCAGGATCGCGGCGACGCGTGATGAAGCCCCGCTCGGAGGCGCGCGGGGCCGGGGCGCCGCCGCGCGGTGACGAAGGGTGGCCTTCCCTGGCTAAATCCAGTTGGGCCCCGAGCAAGAGCTCTCGTTCCCACTGGGGGAAGGGGGTTTTAGGTCGCCGGGCGGGACGACCAAGGCACCGCGTTGTGACCTACCGAGCAGAAGGTGACGATTCGAGCGGTGAAGTTACCCCAAAGTTACCCCGCTCGAGTGTTGTGGTGGGAGGTCTCCAGGAGCCGGCCAGTGGGCGCCGTGGCCCCAAAGCGGGAGCGTCTTACCGGAGTTTCGGGACGGTGTCGCCGACCTGCGGGAGATGGAAAGCATCTTATGTGGGACCGGATCGGCGCCGCCATACCGCTGGTGTGACCTTCAGTAACCAGGTTCGGGCCCAGGGCTGGTTCGCCAACGAGCTGGGCCTGATTGAGCGAGGCGAATGGACTCCGCCGGCCGAGCGTCGACGGCAGGTCGAGGCTGCTGCACTGACGTTCGACGAGTTCGCCCGGGACTGGATCGACAGGCGCCTGGTGCGTGGCCGCCCGCTCAAGGACCGCACGCGTGAGCACTACCTCGACTGGTCGTCGATGCGCACCTCGGTGAGTGCTTCGCGGAGGGCTTCGAGGGCGGCGTCGCGACTGTTCGCCTGGTGGAAGAGGTCCACGTCCTTCGTCGTCCTGGCATCGTGCACGCGCGCGAGGACGGCGGTGCCGCCCTCGCGCACCACCTCGCACTCGGACAAAGCGTGCTGCAATGTCCTGTGAGAACCTCCTGTCGGCGGTCACCACGCGAAAGCCGCAATCCCCCGATTCGTGACGACAGCGCGGGGTCCGAGAAGGTCACAGACTCGCGGGGTCTTCAACCAGCTGCTGCAGCTCTACGGGTGACTTCGCGGCCAGCGGCCAGAGCTGGAAGTAGTCATGGTGCCAGGCCAGGAACGGGAACGTGACGCCGAGGAGTGCGGTCGCGAGCCACAGGTTGTGGTCCAGCCGAGTGGCGGGAACGTCCAACGTGAGCATGGGCATGAGCAGGACGTACACGCGGGCGAGGACCGAGCCGACGATCATCGCGAGGACCGAGCCGGCGATGCCCTTGGCAGGGCCCTTCAGACCAGTGGTCGCAGAGCCGGCCAAGGGCGTCAGCAACACCACGGAGCCGAAGATGAAGGGCACTGGGACGGTCGCCAGGAACTTGTCGGGGGTCAGAGCGAAGACCCTGGTACCCAAGAAGTACGAGCTCCAGCCGATCACGTTGGCCACGACCGTCCAGAGCGCGCCCAGGATCGGTTGCTTCATCAGGCGCGGGAAGCGCTTCACGGGGAGGTCGAAGTGCAGCACAACGAACATCGCCGCTAGACACGTGATCGCACCGACCAGTCCGTCCCACGCCGGGATCGGGCCGGCGGGGTCCATCCCCTCATAGAAGGGCGCCCCGGCAAGAAAGGCGAAATTGAGCGCGCGCATAAGCAGCCCCGTGATGGCGTAGGCGGCGACGAGGAAGAAGAGCCCGGCCAGCAGCCTGTTCTTGATCAGAGTGAAGGGCCAGCAGCCCCACATGAGCGCAAGCATGAACGTGACCACGACCGACAGGATGATCCCGAACCCGAGGAACGGAGTTGCGCCCTTCCCGCCTCCGAGTGTCGCCGAAAGGATGAAGAAGACCACGGTGCCGACTGCCGCGCCGATCGCCGTGAAAGCCACCCCGCGCAGTGGTTGGGGAAGTCCGGCGATGGCCTTGGGCTCGGCACCTTGCCAGAGCATCCCTATGACGGCCGAGATGGGAATCATGCACATCATGACGTCAGAGAACGCCCCGCCGAACGTGGAGTAGTCCCATGGCAAGATCGCCAGGAACGCGAGCCCGATGATCAGCACTGTGGCTGCGATGCCCAGCCAGGGCTGCTTGAATCCGGCCATCTGTAAGACCTTTCGAGAACGGTGTGACGGTCCAGACGCCCCGATGGAACGGCAGCGCTGCGATCGAACTCTTTCTGATCGACCGCGGATGAGCCATGTCCGTTCGCGCATAGGTTCGGCTCACCGGCCGTGCAACGCCGAGCGTCCACCGGACGTATCCGCGGGGACGCTCGGTGTGCTTCTTGGTTCGGGCCGGAAGCGACTACGGCGTGGTGGACTCCAATACCTTCGCGGTCACGTCCGCCTGCTTCAGGCCGGGCTCCTTGATGCAGTTCGAGGCGCATCCGGCGATGACAATCACGACCGCGAGGACGTTCATCGACGCCGTGTATCCACCGGTGATGGCAAGTGCGGTGGAACCGACGGCCAACCCTACGAAGGAACCCAAGCTGGCAAGGCTGGTGGCCGTTCCGCCGAGGTGGCCGGAGACCCCGCTGGGGAAGTGGTTGGCGATGTAGCCGTAGATCGTCGGGTTGACGATCGAGCTGAAGAGAAGCATGGCGCAGGGGAGCAGGATGAGAAGGATGACGCTGTCCTTGGTGATGACGTGCATGCCCATGGTGAAGACCGCCGAGATGATGCAGGCGATGGCGAGCGGCCACCTGGGGGAAGCAGAAGACTGCTGGCGGCAACCACAAGCACTGGGGGAGGGGTCAACTCAGCCGCTATCCGGATGAGTCCCTCAGCCTCACGGGATGGGCGGGAAGGCCAGAGGGGGATTCATGCGCGATCCGCATTTCCCCATGCGTTGGGCCCTTCCTAGCCTCAAGGACGTCAGCAGACCGCTCACCATGTTCTCACGAAGGACGTTGCGCCGCCCGGATGTCCGGGCGTCGACAGGCTCGTGCGGTGAACAGCCGGCAGCACGTAGCGATGCCGCTCCGCGGCATCTGCCCCGACTTAGAGAGGAACCCGGGTATGCCGAACACCAACTTCGTGAATTGGCCGAACTTCGCCCAGATCAAGGAGATGTTCAAGGACCACTTCGTCATGGATCAGCGTGAGGACGGCGTCGTCACAGTGCGCATGCACGTGAACGGCGGCCCCCTGATCTGGTCGATGGAGCTGCATGATGCGATCGGCAAGATGTGGCGGATGCTCGGCACCGACCGCTCCACCGAGATGGTCATCTTCACTGGCACCGAGGACGTCTGGGTCACCGATTTCGAGAAGGAGAGCTGGATCCCCGAGGGCGTTGACCCTGTCAACACCCGCTACGACCACATGTTCATCGATGGTCGGCGCATGCTGATCGCCCAGATCCAGGATGTCGAGGTGCCCACCCTGGGCGTGCTCAGCGGCTCCGGTGGCCACACCGAGCTGGCGCTGTGCTGCGACCTAGCGATCGCTGCCGACGACATCACCATCCTCGACCCGCACATGCTCGTCGGGAACGTCCCCGGGGACGGCATCCACAGCTGCTTCCTCCAGCTGATGCCCTACCGGCAGGCGGTCTGGTACCTGATGACCGGCGACAAGATGACCGCAGCCCAGGCTCTGCAGTTCGGCCTGGTCTCCGAGATCGTGCCGCGTGAGCGCCTGATGGATCGCGCGTACGAGATCGCCGACCTGTTGATGGCACAGAACCGGTTCACCCGTCGCCTCGCCACCCAGGTGATGCGTCGCGGCTGGAAGCAGCGGATCGTCGACGACCTCGACATGACGTTCGGCACCGAGTGCTTCGGCATGTACTGCGACTCCCACGAACACTCCAACATGCAGTCGATGAACGACTACATCGGGATCAAGCCCAACTACAAGGGCGCCATCGACCTGCCGGAGAACGTGGATCGCGCGGCCGTGGCCAAGCGGGCGCACGAGGCCAACTGACGATGGACGAGACGGGGTCGGCCATGCTGACCGACCCCGCTCGGCCGGTGTTCAGCTGCGGATCGATTTGAGGAAGTTCAGCAGAGTCTGCTGCTGGTTGTCCTTCCGATAGATCGCCACCATCTCGAACTCCGTCTCAAGACCTGCGAGTTCACAAAACCGAACCCGCGAACTATCGAAGGAGGTGCTCATGATGCGCTCGGGAATCAAAGTCATGCCCATTCCGAGGTCGACTCGGAGCATCGCCGTGTCGGTGTTTGCGACGAACTCGATGCCGCCCTCGGCGACCGGGTGGTTCCGCGTTGCCACGCGCAGTTGCCGCAGGATCGGAGGGTCGACGTGATTGGGCATGATCAGCCGTTGCCCGAGCAGGTCCTGAGGGGACATCGGATCGGGGCCGCTGTACGGATAGTCCTTGGTCATCACCGCGACGAAGCGATCGCGGCCGATCGCCACTTGAGCCAGCTGGTCGTTGTGGGGCACCTCGAAGTCCAGGGTGAACGCCAAGTCGTAGACGCCATGCACGATGCTGTCCGACAGTTCGTTGAACGGAATGTCATCGATCGTGACCTTGACGTCGGGGTAGGCGTGGATGAAGCGGTCAACCATCTGGGCGAAGGCGACGCCGAAGTTGGTCACAGTCGCGATGGCGAGGTGCCCGGAGTGGCCTGCCTTTGCCGCGTCGAGCAGCCGGAACACCAGCTCATGGTGACGCAGCAGCAGGTCGCAATGCTCGTACAGCACGGTCCCGGCTGCGGTCAGGTTGACGTTCCGGGTGTCGCGCACGAACAACTGGACGCCGAGTTCCTTCTCGAGGTTCGCGATCTGGCGGCTCAGCGCGGACTGGCCGATGTAGAAGTGCTCTGCGGCCTTGCTGAAGTTCCTGTACATCGCGACGAACTGGAAGTACTTCAGCGACATGAGATCCATCGGAGCCCCCTCGATCCGTCCTGTCGTTTCGACAAGGCTCTGAGCCTAAGCCAAACCGACCTCGACCACGCAGGAGCCGTTGCGTCATGAGCAGGATCCTCACCATCAACTGCGGTTCCACCTCCACCAAGGTGGCGTTCTTCGATGATGACCGCGAACTCGCCCGGGCGTCGCTCGACGTCCCGCTGACAGAGCTCGCGACCATGCCGAAGGTGCTCGATCAGACCGACTACCGGACCGGCCAGGTGCGAGAGTTCCTCGGCGCGAACGGCCTGGACGCCACCACCGCGGACATCGTGGTGGCCAGGGCTGGCACTATCCACCACGTGCCGCACGACGGCGCCTACGCCGTCAACGAACTGATGGTTGCCACGCTTCGCTACGCCCCGGCCGCACAGCACGCCTCCGCCCTGTCGTGCCTTATCGGCCGCGACCTGGTGGCCGGGACAGGCATCCCCGTGATCATCTACGACCCGACCTGTGTGGACTCCGTGGACGAGATCGCAAAGATCACCGGGGTTCCCGAGATCGTGAACATGCCGGTCTACCACCTGCTGAATCCGAAGGCCGCCGGCCACAACTTCGCGGCGTCCATCGGCCGCGACTACGCCGACCTGAACCTGGTCATCGCCCATCTCGGCGGCGGTATCTCCATGGCTTTCCACGACCACGGACGCGTTGTCGACTGGATCTTTGACGACGGCGGGCCGATGTCGCCCCAGCGGGCCGGGGCCATCCCCACCCGCTACCTCACTGACTTCATCTACACCTCCGAGATGTCGCATCAGCAGATGCGGATGTTCCTGGCCGGCAAGGCTGGCATTGCCGCGCACCTGGGCACCCAGGACCTGCGCGAGGTCGAGGGCCGGATCGAGGCCGGCGACGAACACGCCGAAATGGTCTATCGCGCGATGGCTTACGGCGTTGCCAAAGGAATTGGCCAGCTGGCCACCGTGCGGGCCGGAAAGGTCGACCAGATCCTCCTGACCGGAGGCATCGCACACAGCGAACGGTTCACCGGATGGGTTCGCGAGCTCGTCGAGTGGATCGCCCCCGTGACCGTGCTTCCGGGCGAGCACGAGATGGAAGCCCTCGCCGCTGGCGGCCTGCGCATCCTTCGGGGCAGCGAAACCGTCCACGACTACGACGTGTACCCGCCCGGCTACAACTCGATCGACGAGATTGTCGCCAACCCGAGCTTCTTGGCATGAGCGCTTGTCCAACTGAAAGGAAGATCCAATGGAACTGAGCAACAAGGTCGTGCTGACCGCGGCCCTCACCGGCGCTGTCACGCCCAAGGCGATCAACAACGCCATCCCCATGACCCCGGAGGAGATCTCCGAGGATGCTTACAAGGTGTGGCAGGCGGGTGCCTCCATCGTCCACTTCCACATGCGCGACGACGAGGGCCTGGGCACCATGGACAAGGAGCGGTTCAAGAAGACCCTCGACCTGCTCAAGGCCAACCACCCTGACTGCGATGTCGTGATCAACTGCACCACCGCAGGCGACAGCCGGGCGGGGGACGACGAGCGCATGGCGCATCTTCCCTACGTCATGCCCGAGTTTGCCTCGTACGACGCAGGCTCGCTCAACTGGACCCCAGACGGCGTCTTCGTGAACAGCCCGGCCTTCCTCGAGAAGCTCGGCCTGACCATGAAGGAGCTCGGGATCAAGCCTGAGTTCGAGATCTTCGACGCCGGCATGATGGGCAACGTCGCGTACTACGCCTCCAAGGGCGTCCTCGTGGCCCCGTACCACTACCAGTTCGTGCTGGGTGTCCTCGGCGGCATGCCAGCGACGGTGGAGAGCCTGGTCTACCTGAGGAACCTGCTTCCCGCGGATGCCACGTGGTCTGCCTTCGGCATCGGACGCGACCATCAGAAGATCATCTACGCCACGCTCGCGCTCGGCGGGCACATCCGGGTGGGTCTCGAGGACAACGTCTACTACGCGCGCGGTGTCAAGGCGACGAACGTCTCCCTGGTCGAGCGAGCAGTCCGGATCATCAAGGAGTTCGGCAAGGAGGTAGCCACCCCAGAAGAGGCACGGGCGATCCTCTCGCTGCCGTCCAAGTCACGCTTGGTCGAGTTGCAGCCGGCATGACCGTCGTCAACACCGTCAGCGGCCCGGTCGAGGTCTCCAGCCTCGGCCGGACGCTGATGCACGAGCACCTGGTCTTCGGCTACCCCGGCCACGATGGCGACCGCACGATGTGGCGGATCGACGACGACGTCCTCGTGGCAAATGCCAGCGCAGCCGTCGAAACGGCCAAGGCGCAAGGGTTCAGCACGTTGTTCGAAGTGACCCCGAACGACTGCGGCCGCAGCCCGTTGCTGCTGCGGCAGGTGGCGGAGGAGACGGGCTTCAACGTGATCTGCGCCACCGGCTACTACTACGAAGGCGAGGGCGCCCCGGCCTACTTCGGCTTCCGAAGCCTGTTCGCTGACATCGTCGCCGAAGTAGCGGAGCTGATGGTCGCCGAGCTCACCGAAGGGATCGCCGGTACGGGCATCAAGGCCGGCGTGATCAAGATCGGCACCAGCGAGGGTCGGATCACCGACTATGAGCTCGCCATGATCAAGGCGGCCGCCCGGGCCCAACAGGCGACCGGCGCACCGATCATCACTCATACCCAGTCAGGCACGATGGGCCCCGACCAGGCCAGGGTTTTGGTCCAAGCCGGGGCGGACCCGTCCAAGGTGATCATCGGCCACATGTGCGGCAACGCCAAGGACCTGGACTACCAGCTGGCCACGCTGAAGTACGGGGTCGGCATCGGTTTTGACCGGATCGGCCTGAACAACATGTTCAACGACATCACCGACGAGGTCCGGATGGACACCATCATGGCCCTGGTCGAGCGCGGCTACCGCGACAGGATCTTCCTGTCTCAGGACAGCGTCAACAACTGGCTGGGACGCAGTGCCGCTGGCTTCTACGACCTGCCCGCCACCGAGCATTGGAGGATCTCCCGGGTCGGTGAGCACATCCTCCCTGGACTGTTGCAGCGAGGGCTCACAGAGGCGGACCTCGACCAACTGCTCGTGGGCAACATCGCCCGACTGTGGGGCTAGACGACCATGTACGCCACCTTCGCCGAACTGCAGGCAGCGATCCCGCTGGCCGGCCAGCCCCAACGTTGCGCGGTCGCCGGTGCCGACGACGAGCATGCCCTGGAGGCGGTCATGCTCGCCGCCCGCGAGGGATACCTGATGCCAGTGCTGATCGGCCCGAGTGCGGCGGTCGAAGCCGTGATCGCCGGGCTGCACGTTGTCGAGCCGTACCAGCTGCACGACTGCCCCGAGGGCGCCAACCCGGCCGAGATCGCCGTCCGCCTGGTTCGGGAGGGTAGGGCCGACTTCATTCTGAAGGGACGGATGCAGACCTCCGACCTTTTACGTCCGATCCTGAACAAGGAGACCGGGCTCAATGAGCGCGGCTTCATCACCCATTTCGGGCTGATGCAGATCGCCGGTTACCACAAGCTGCTCGCGATGAGCGACAGCGCAGTGATCCCGTACCCATCCCTCGCCGACAAGGCCCGGATCATCACGGTGTGCACCCAAGCCCTGCGCAGCCTGGGGATCGTCCGGCCCGTTGTCGCCGCACTGTGCGCAGTCGAGACGGTCAGCCCGAAAATGCCCGAGACCCTGGACGCCCAGGCACTTGCCGAGATGGGTGCGCGAGGCGAATTCGGCGACGCGATCGTCATCGGGCCGATTTCCTACGATTTGGCGACCAGCCGAGACGCAGCAGAAATCAAGGGTTACGACTCCCCGTACGCGGGGGAGGCTGACCTGCTCCTGGTGCCGCAGATGGTCACCGGCAACGTGATGAGCAAGATCTGGAACGCCGACGAGCGGAACCTGCTCGCTGGCTGCCTGATCGGCGCACGGGTACCGGTCGGGCTTACCTCGCGCAGCGCGCCGATGGAGCAGAAGCTCGCGTCGCTGCTGCTGTGCAGTCTGCTCAGCGCAGCTGCGGACACCACCGCTACCCAAGGAGTACTGACATGACCGAAAACCTGCCCGGGGACATCGTTGTTGTCGGCGCTGCCCGCACCCCGAACGGCCGCCTCAAGGGCGGCCTGGCAGAGGTGGATGCCGTCGAGCTGGGAGCTGCTGCGATCCGCGGCGCGCTCGCTACCGGTGGCATCGACCCAGCCGCCATCGACTTCGTGGTGATGGGCAACGTGCTTCAGGCCGGATTGGGCCAGTGCCCGGCGCGGCAGGCCGCCATCGCCGCGGGGCTCGGCTGGGACGTGCCCGCCACCACGGTGAACAAGGTTTGCCTGGCCGGGCTCGCCGCGATCATCGATGGCGCCCGGATGATTCGCTGCGGCGACGCGTCCGTCGTGGTGGCCGGCGGCATGGAGTCCATGACCAGGGCGCCACACCTGCTGTTGGGCAGCCGGTCGGGCTGGACCTTCGGCCACGTCACGGCCATGGACTCGATGGCCAACGACGGCCTCGCCGACGCCTGGACCCACGAGGCGATGGGCTTGGACACGGACAAGCGCACAGCCGACTACCCGGCCAGCCGCGAGGAGCAGGACGCGTTCGCCGCTCGCTCGCACCAGCTAGCGGCCAAGGCGTGGGCAGAGGGGGTCTTCGCCGACGAGATCGTGCCGATCACCATCCCGGGCCGGAAGGGCGAAACGGTCATCGATGAGGACGAGGGGATCCGGGCCGACACCACTGTGGAGACGCTGGCCAAGCTGCGCCCCGCCTTCCGGCCCGACGGCACGCTCACCGCGGGCAACTCCTCCAGCATCAACGACGGGGGAGCTGCGGTGGTGCTCACCACCCGGGGGACGGCCGAGGCAAACGGCTGGACGATCCTGGTGACCCTGCGGGCGGCCGCCCAGGTCGCCGGCCCGTCCCCGGCCCTGGCCCCACAGCCCGGGAACGCGATCCTGCGGGCGCTGGAACTTCAGGGCTGGACGGTCGACGACCTGGATCTGGTCGAGATCAACGAGGCGTTCGCCGCCGTGGCGGTGTACGCCCTGCGTCAGCTCAGCATCCCGCTGGAGAAGGTCAACATCCACGGTGGGGGGATCGCCTACGGCCACCCACTCGGACAGTCCGGCGCCCGGCTGGTGGTCCACCTGGCCCACGTACTGCATCGGCGGGGGAACGGACGCGGCGCTGTCGCGCTGTGCGGCGGCACCGGGCAGGGCGACGCCCTGCTGCTGGAGGTGTGATCGACATGTCCAAGCTCATCAGCGTGGAAGATGCCGTCGCGAACATCAGCGACGGCATGAGCATCATGGCTGGCGGATTCATGGGGTGCGGCAACGCCCACAACCTGGTGCAGGCGATCATCGACGCCGGTCTGAAGGACCTGACCATGATCAGCAACGACGCCTCGATGCCGGGCTATGGCATCGCCAAGCTCGTCGAGCAGCGTCGGGTGCGCAAGCTGATCACCTCCCACGTCGGGCTCAACCCACAGGTGGCGGTGCAGATGAATGCGGGCGAACTCGAGGTCGAGCTAGTCCCGCAGGGGACCCTCGTCGAACGGATCCGCTCCGGCGGCGCCGGGCTGGGTGGAGTCCTCACGCCCACCGGGATCGGGACCCTGGTTGCCGACGGAAAGCCGGTGATCACCGTGGACGGCAGAGAGTATCTGCTGGAGAAACCCCTGCGCGCCGACGTCGCCCTGATCAGCGGCTATCGCGTCGACAAGAACGGCAACATCTGGTATCGCGGGGATGCCCGCAACTTCAACCCGGTGATGGCGACCGCGGCCGACGTGGTGATCGTGGAGGCAGACCATCTGGTCGAACTCGGCGACATCCCGGCGGAGGACGTGGTCACGCCGGGAGTATTCGTCGACTACATCGTCACCGGGGGATCGCTATGACAGCCACCACGCTCGACCGCAGCAACCTCAAGGAGATCGTCGCCCGAAGGGTGGCCCGCGAACTGCGGGACGGGGACTTCGTGAACCTGGGCATCGGGCTACCGACCCTGGTGCCGCAGTTCCTGCCCACCGACGTCCGGGTCACGCTCCAGGCCGAGGTCGGCATGGTGGGGGCGGGTCCTTGCCCCGAGGTCGACGCTGCCCCGCGCTACGTGGTGGACGCCGGCGGCAAGCCTGCATCCATCCGAATCGGTGGAGCCTTCATCGACTCCGTGACCTCCTTCACTCTCATCCGCGGCGGACACGTCGACGCGACGGTTCTGGGCGCTCTTCAGGTGGACTCAGAGGGCAACCTCGCCAACTGGATCATTCCGGGCAAGATGGTGCCGGGCATGGGTGGAGCCATGGATCTTGTGGTCGGCGCCAAGCGAGTGATCGTCGCCATGGAACACACCCAGCGCGGCGAGCCCAAGATCCTGCCTCGCTGCACTCTGCCCCTGACGGCCCTCGGCTGCGTCAACCTCATCGTCACGGAGATGGGCGTGATCGAGGTACAGCCCTACGGGCTGCTCCTGACAGAGATCAACCCCGACCTCGAGGTTGCCGATGTTGTCGCTGCAACTGCGGCCCCACTACGGATTTCGTCAAGTCTGACGGTGATGCTGTGAGTCTCCGCCCGTCGGCCTTCTATGCGCATTTCGGATTAGCCCATCCGCCGAAGCGACTGTACGTTTCGTGACAGTACGAGGGCGAAGGCGCCACGCTGGGGTGGTCGCGCTTCGCCACCCTCACGACAGGTGGAGTGCCGATATGAGCAACGCCGGAGCCCGTGGTTGCGGGAGGACCAGATGATCAATCTGGTCATCGACGGTCGCATCGTGGAGGCGGTCGAGGGCCGCAACCTGCTCGAGGCCGCGCTCGATGCCGGCATCTATGTCCCGCACCTGTGCGCGCACCCCGACCTGTCCAGCCGGGGCAGCTGCAAGTTGTGCACGGTCGAGGTCGAGGGCAACGCCAAGCCGGTCCAGGCGTGCGAGGTCACGCCGACCGAGGGCATGGTCGTGCGTACCAAGACTCCGGCAGTCGAGAAGATCCGCAACGTGGCGCTCGAGCTCGTGCTCGCGCCGCACCCGAAGGACTGCACCTCGTGCCGTGCTTACCTCAACTGCGAGCTGCAGGCCCTGATGCAGTACACCGGCATCACCCACTCGCGACTGCGCTCGATCGACAAGAAGACCGCCAATATCGGCGTCTCCGACAATGTGGTCAGCAAGGAGATGTTCCGCTGCATCCAGTGCGGCCGCTGCGTCCAGGCGTGTGACGAGCTGCGTGGCGTAGGCGTCCTGCACTTCAACCATGCACAGGGCGAGGCCTACGTCGGCACCTGGGGCGATGTGAGCCTGTCGGAGACCGATTGCCGGTTCTGCAGCGCCTGCGTCGAGGTCTGTCCCACCGGCGCGATCATGGACGCGCCCGGCCTGTTCGCCAGCGGTGTCCCCAAGGCGCTGGCCGTCGTGCCGTGCCGGAACGGCTGCCCCGCGCACACCGACATCCCGCTCTACCTGCAGCTGGCCGGAGACGGCCGCTACGCCGACTCGGTCTCGGTGTTTCGCGAGAAGCTCACCTTCCCGCTCAGCCTTGGCTATGTCTGCAGCCACGCCTGCGAGTCCGACTGCAAGCGCGGCAAGATCGACTTCCCGATCTCGATCCGGGAAGTGAAGAGGTTTGCCGTAGAGAACGACACCGAAGAGTCATGGAAGCAGAGGACATGGGTCGAGCCAGCGTCCGGCAAGCGAGTCGCCGTGGTGGGTGGGGGGCCCGCGGGCCTGACCGGAGCGTTCTACTTGGCTCGGAAGGGCCATGCAGTGACCGTTCTCGAGCGGATGCCGAAGGCGGGCGGCATGCTCACCTACGGGATCCCCAAGTATCGCCTGCCCCAAGAAGTCGTGGACGCTGAGGTCGACACACTGCTCCAGGTGGTGCCGTTCGACATCGTCACCGACTCCGAGATCGACGACATCGCCGGGCTGACGGCTGAGTACGACGCCGTCCTCGTCGCGGTGGGTGCACAGGCCGGACGCCGTCCGACCACCTTCCGAGGGTCGTGGGCAAACGCCGTGAACGGCGTCGACCTGTGCCGCGACTTCAACACCGGCCAGGACGCCGTCGCGTCCGGCTCGACCGTGACCGTGTACGGCGGTGGCAACGTGGCGTTCGACTGCGCCCGCGGCGCCAAGCGGGCGGGGGCTCGGACTGTCCGGATCCTGTGCCTCGAACCCGCCTCCGCCATGCTCGCCGACGCCGCGGAGCTTCGCGAGGCGATCGCCGAGGGTATCGAGATCATCAACTCGGTCGCCGTGACCGCTGTCACCGAGGTGGACGGACTCGTCACAGGCTTGGACCTTCAGCGCGTGCAGAGCTTCCACTTCGGGGCAAACGGTCTCGAACTCACCTGCGAGCCGGGTTCCGAGCACCATGTCAGCACCGACCTGCTGGTGCTGGCCACCGGCCAGGGGGCGGGGTTCGGGCAGGGCTTCGGCCTGCCGGTGCGGCCGAACG
Source organism: Propionibacteriaceae bacterium (assembly GCA_003158895.1). Lineage (GTDB taxonomy): Bacteria > Actinomycetota > Actinomycetes > Propionibacteriales > Propionibacteriaceae > Fen-668. The sequence goes on along the minus strand of PMLO01000205.1, from coordinate 1,069 downwards.
GGCTCGCCGCGGCGGACTTCGACTGCGCGACCGCCGTGTCGGGTGTCTTCGCCGTCGGCGACGTCGTGACCGGCACCAAGACAGTGATCGAGGCGATCGCCGGTGCCCGGCGGGCTGCATCCTCGATCGACCGTTTCCTCGGTGGCAACGGCAACATCGAGGATCACTTCTTTGATCGCGAGGAGCACGACCCCAGCTTGGGGATCATCCCGGACTTCTCCTCGATGACCCGCACGGACTGCCGTACCGCTGCCGCTGTCGCTGACGAGACCAGCCGGTGCCTGCACTGCGAGTTGCGCCCCGACATCGAGACCGTCAAGTACTGGACCGACTCGGCCTATCTGCCGCTGAAGGTGGTGTCGACGAGATGAGGTGCGAGCTGTCTGCGGATCTGCTTCCGACGTTCGACCTCGGCGCGGATCCCGTCTCGCTCTGTCCGGTCTCGGCTTCTCTCGAGCTCATGCGCCGCTCGGCGGAGAACGCCTGCGGTCGCGAGGTCTTCTGCCGCGAAGGCACCCGCCAGGTGGCAGAGATCCTCTCCGACATCACCGCCGGACGTGGCCAAAGCGAAGACCTCGAACTGGTCGAGGAACTCTGCCAACTGACCGCTGACAACGCCGGCTGCGAGCTCGCGGCGTCCGCGGCGGGACGTGTCCTGCAACTGATTCGCGACCACCGGGACGAATGGGAGCAGCACCTTCGCCGCAAGCGCTGCGCCAGCCTCACCTGCGTGATGTCGTTCACCCTCTACGTCGACCCCGGCACCTGCACCGCCAACGGAGCCTGCACGACCGCCTGCCCCGAGCAGGCGATCACGGGTGGCTACGGCGAGATCCACGTCATCGGCCTCGACCGCTGCACCAAGTGCCTTGCCTGCCTGAGCGCGTGCCCGACAGGCGCGATCCGTAAGGCCGGCCCGATCAAGCCCCGAGTGCCGATGGCGCCGGTACCCGTAGGCAGCTTCGGGTCCGAAGACGCCGAGGGCGGCATGCGTCGCCGGCGACGGCGTGGCGAATAGCTCGAGAACAACCAAGAAACCTGTCACAGAAGATGAGGCACACATGACTGA